>JBNKSG010000213.1:0-6680 GCA_050297195.1 Opitutaceae bacterium
AAAGGAATGACACTTTTAATCAACCTTGCGGGTGAGCGTGTGCCGCACTGCAGGAGTTAAACGTAGTTGGATTTTGGATCAGCGGACACCGCAAAGGTAAAGGAACGACACTTTTAATCACCCTCAAAAAAGTAATTATTGTCATCAAACACCGGGAGACGAAGTCCTTGAACATGACGTTGCATTTCATTCAACGTTCCTAATATGTACTCTTTCTGCTCTTCATAGTTGTCGGTTCCAACATCATATTCGTTAAGAAGCTGACACTGCTTCTGAAGACGAACTAATTGAATACCCAAAACATATTTTCGATAGTCCTCGTTCAGAGCAATTCCACGACTTACGATCGAGTCGATTCTCTGCCCACTCAAGGAACTGCAGAACGACTCAAGATCAAAATCGTCTCCTGACTTGCACTTAAGATAGATCCGTCGAACCGCAATACGAAACGGCTCGACATCAGCTTCACTAAGCGAAGCAACCGCAACCTTGTATGCCTTCACAATGCTAGCTCTTGAGCAATCGCATTTGGGAAAAGTAGCCGATTCGGCCGACATCAATAACGTGCTGCATGAGAACAGCAGAACAAACAATAGATGTTTCATGCTTAATTTGGATCAAAATAACTCCACCCTTCATTTCCGTCGAAGTAAGGGACCGCGTCATATATATATGATCGGCTATTCATGTCTAGAACACTCGCTGTTGTACCCTTAGCGTAAAACCGGGTTCCAGTCCATTTCGCAACATCGCCCCACCTAGCAGCGTCGCCGTAAGTACCGACCTCACACGCGCTAGTAGCGCAGTTCACCGTCATATATTTCTGAACCGCTGAAATGCTAGTTCCTACGTCTTTCCAAAAGCCTTCGCTATTTGCATAGACATAATGGGCTCCAAAGAACTCGATCCCAGGTATGGCGGATTGTCCCGGACCAGGATCAAAGGCAGCTCCATGCCCAACAAAATTCAGATCAACCACTTCATAGCCTTCCCCGGCAAGATCGGTAAGAGCACTAAAAATCCTCTTTCCTACGCCTGAGAGCTTCTCAATTTTAGCAACGTCAATTGCACGAGTAGCTTTCGCCGCAACATCGTTACTATTTATGTCCTTGCTTGAGTATACAACAATAGTGCCCGCCTTTTGGGCCTTCACCAAATCCGTCGCATTCAGCCCGGGAGGACCAGCAGTCATCTTGTAGTCACTAGTAAACTCCCTACTTCGGGCCCCATCATTGACAAACCAGCTGCTTCCATCTCGTCCAATAACGAATCCGGAGCCACCCGCGAACATGACGCCAGTGCCCAACAGCGCAACGTTGCCCGTACTCTGTTCCCACATGGTAGCATAGTTACGAATGGTTTCCGCATCCTCGGCACTCGATTCAATATAGATCCTATTCCGCTTATCCGAGCTCAGATTGCTTCGCCTTATAGCAGCTGCAGCCGCATTCCGAGCCGCAGCAATCTCCTGCGACCTCATACGCTGCGTTTCGTAGCGTCGTGCCTCTTCGCTCAT
This sequence comes from Opitutaceae bacterium, assembly GCA_050297195.1. Taxonomy (GTDB): domain Bacteria; phylum Verrucomicrobiota; class Verrucomicrobiia; order Opitutales; family Opitutaceae; genus Pelagicoccus. The sequence goes on from JBNKSG010000213.1 coordinate 1,517, forward strand.
GTACAGGTTGATCGAGTTCTGATGTATATAATCGTCGAACCACGACAAGCCGAGAAGCTCAAATCCATTTACTGGACTGTTGCCCATGAAGCCGTACAAGTTGAGGCCTCCGGACTCCTCGATAGGATCACGGTTGATGAAGCGGCCGGACTCGGGGTTGTAGAAGCGCAGGCCGTAATAGACTAGGCCACAGCGCGGACCGGAATTGGCCGCCGTCTCGTCGTCGGTGTACTTGGTCGAGTAGCGGAAAGGGTTCTTCTTGGCGTAGGAACCGGAGCTGTTGACCACGTTGCCGTAGTCGTCGTACTCGTAGGAGGCGGCCAGGGCGCCGGACTGGTCCCGCAGGCCGATAACGCTGTGGGAGGAATTGTAGATCGGGTAGTAGCGGCTGCCGCCGTCTTTGATCATGAGCAGGCCGCCGACGCCGCCGGCGCCCTGGAGCGAGCCGGACACATCGCTGCCCCAGACGAAGCTGCGCGCGACGTTTCCGTTGGAATCGGTCTCGGCGACGAGGTTCCAGCCGTCGTAGACGAAGCGGGTCTCCACGCCGGCTCTGGTCTTGGAGATGCGGCGGCCCTGGTAGTCGTACTTGAAGGTGCTGACCACGCCGCCGGTCGTCATCTTGACGATCCGGTTCTCGACGTCGTACTGATAGCTGCGGGTTCCGTCAGAGAGCAGATTGCCGTTGGCGTCGTAGGTCCAGGTGCCATTGTCGAAGGGAGCGTCGGTGATCTGGTTGAGATTGTTGACGGCGTAGCTGCCGTCGGCGTCCTTGGCGCGGTTGCCGATGGCGTCGTACTGGTAGTTGCGGGCCGTGCCGGCGATCGGCGACGTAGCGAGGCTCCAGCTCGTCGAACTAGCGAGGGCGTACTTGGCCGAGGCAATGAGCTCGTTACGATCGATACTGGGCTGCGGATCCAGGGTTGCGAGGGATGAGTTGTAGGTGAATTCCGACGCGAATCCGTTGGAGCGGCCCAGGGCGGCGGACAAGGAGCCCTTCTGTCTCTCGCGCAGCTTTCGACCGTAGCCGTCGTAGTCGATATGGAGGTCGGCAAGCACAGTCGAGGTATTATGACGCTGCTCCATGAAGGCAACTCGATTGCTGTCGGGCTCGTGGATGTACTTGCGCGAAAAATTGTCTCCGGAGACCTTCTCGAGGAGGTTAGAGTTGGGTACGTACTGGTAGCCAAAGGCGACGCCCGAGTAGCTGGCTCCGGTGGAAACGGAGGCGAGTCGCCCTTTGTCGGAGTAGTCGTAAGTGACGAAGTACTCGCTGGCGGAAGAGTACTGGACGGACTTGCGCGCTCCGTTGGCCTGCAGATCGTCGAAGTAGTAGTCGTAGGTGAATGCCTTGCCGCCGAACATGGTCGAGTCGAAAGCCTCTGACTTGAGGAGCCCGGAAAGCTCGAGGTCGCTGGACGACGACGTGTTCTCATAGTAGGCGAAGGTTCGCATGCCGGCCTCGTCCACGACAGTCTTCAGCCCGCCGTTGCGGTGGTAGGTGAACTCGACGTCCTTGGTGATCTGGGCTCCGCCCACGACGGCTGACGGGTAGTCCTTCTTCTTCGGCATCCCGGTAAACGCGCCTGAGGCGGCATCCGCTTGATCGAAGTAGCTGTAGGTGGTGGTAACCAGGCGGGCATCTTTCCGCGTCAGGGCGCGGCCGAGGTCATCGTAAGTGAAGGCATGCTCGCGGCCTGCCGCGTCCTTCTTCTTTGTGAGCAGTCCGGTCGAACCTTGATAGGTCCATGTGGTAAGGTCGCCCTTGGCGGGGTCGTCGAACGCGGTAGGCCGCGGAACGCCAAGCCAGGAAAGCTCTTGCCGGTAGGTCCACATCTTCTCGCGCTGGCCGATGGCGTTGTACTCGTACTTGGTCGGAGTGACGCCGGAGCCCCAAACGGTCTGCACGTTTCCGTAGCCATCGTATTCGTAACGCGTGAATTGCTTGAGAACGTCGTGGGCCTCGGTGTCGGTGTTCTGCCAGTTGAGACGGCCCGCCGAGTCGTATCCATAGACGACGCGACTCGTGTCCGGATTTTGCACGTAGTCGACAAGCGGCGAGTTCGTCTTGTACTTATACTCTAGGGGATGGTTAACCGTCAGGCGCGGATCGATCTTTTTCTCGATGCGGCCGATCGCGTCGTACTTGAACGTGTAGGTATTGCCCTGAGCGTCGGTGCTCTGGGTGAGGAGCCCGTTGACGTTGACCTCGACTACGTCGTTAGGCGATCCCTGCACGTTGGTCGTGCTGGTGACGGTCTTCGTCGCGGCGTTCACGGTCACCGTATTCTCGGTGTAGTTGCCGAAGGCATCGAACCCGTAGGAATGGGAGAGTTGACCGACGGAAAACCCAGAAAGCTGAGAGTGCACATCCGAGACCGTTCGCTCCTTGTTCGATCCTTGGTAGGGATAGTCGTACTGCCTCTGCCGGAGGTACCACTTGCCTCCCGTCTCAAGTTGGTACTGGTTGTCGTAGCGTGCCACGTTGGTGTCGTTGACTTTGTCGATGGCCTCGACCGTCGAGTAATTGGTATCGTGACTGTCCGTGCCGGTGAGGACCAGGCGACCATAGCTGTCGTACTCGTAGAGGGTTCTGGGCGCCAGATGAGTGGAGCCGCTCTTCACCTCGACCCGGGCCAGCTGGCCGTAGCCATTGTAGACATTGATCGTGTCCCGCGTGCCGCCGTCGTTGGTGGGGGCGACGACCTTGACCGTCCGTCCCAGCCAGTCGGTATGCGTTTCGCTCCACTGCCCGGTACTGTCAACAGACTTCTCCGTAACAAGCCTTCCAGCAGCATCATAGACGTAGTCGCAGGACACCGAGGGATTGTTGTTCACCTTGATCGAGTCCAGCCTTCCGTCGCTGAACAGATTCTGAGTCTCCGTGGTCCCGCTCGGCAAGGTCGTCGTGGTGACGGTGCGATCGGTGTAGTCGATCGTGGTGGGGTTCGCCACCCCCGGATCCTTGCGCGAACGGAGGCGTCCCGAGGAGTCGTAGGTCCATTCCGTCCTCAATTCGTTCCCAGTGGACCCGTAACCGACGATCTGGGCCTTCACGCGGCCCGCGCCGTCGTATTCGAACTTAGTGACCACCGGGGCCTGATACCCTTCAGTGCCGGATGTGCCGACCCCCTCCTTCGTCGCGGTATCGATTCTTCCGTAGACGTCGTAGGCGTAGGAAAGCTTGACTCCCTGCGCGTCGGTTTCGCTCTTCTTGAAATAGGTGTCGTAGTCCGCCTGATAGGAGACGATACGGCTACTGTCCCCTAGGGGCCGGTCGGCGGTGAGAACGAGATTGACGAAATCGTCGTACTGCATGTAGCGGGACGAAACGAGCGCGAACTGGCTGGAGCCCTTGTAGACATAGGAAGCCTCCCTGAGGAGCTCCCCATCCGCGCCGCGGATCCTTTCCACGGCGACCGACTTGTATGGATCCAGGTCCAGCGGGCTTAGCGCAATGCTCGATCCTCCACCCGTGACGCTGAAGCCACTGACCGCGCCGACCGTCGCCCCCTGCTTTCCGGAAACCTCGACGGACAGGAAATGAGGTCCGGTCGAACTGGGGGTCCATGTACCCGTCGTGGCGTTTAGGGTGCCCCGCTGGTAGCCATAGGACGTCTTGGGGCCTTGGGCGACGCCACCATTGCCCTGGAGAAGATAGATCGGCTTGCCGCTCAATTCTCCATTGGACGCGCTGTACTGATAGGCTTGCGAGACCGAGAGAAGATATTGACTGGAGCTGGCATAGCTCTTCTGGGTCGTAACAACGGTGGCCTTGCCCTTGAAGGGGGTCGACACGTTGTAGTCGAAAGTTTCCTTTCCGATCAGCTTGGTGCCCTGCTTGGTCTCCACGACGTCGACAACCGTACTGCCGTCGACCAGATATGGTTTGTACGTGTAGGTGCTGACCAAGTCGGTCGACGACCCGATCTTGTCGTCGAGGAAGGCAACGCGGCGCTCCCGAATCTCGCCGATCGCGAAATGAGGCTGGGTTCCCAGGTTCGAAACGTCTTGCGACCCGTAGGTTTCGATGAAGCTTGCTCCTCCAAGCTCGTTCCAGACGGACAGTCCCGTCTTGCCGGCGACCAAGACGTTTGGAGAACCGCTCGCAGAAGAAGTGACATAGGACTCGTCGGTGGTCGCGTTCGGGTTGCCCTTCACGACGGACCGAGGTCTCTCTCCCAAGCTCTCATCGTCGTAGAACTTCTTTTCCGTGTATACGATCGCCGAGCTCGTATCGGCTCCAGCGTACTGCGTCTTGGTCAGGTAGTTATAAATGCCGTAGATGCCTGGACCCGAGTAGAATTCGATATAACGGGCGTCGACCCTAGTATGCAGGATCTCCCGGAGGTTCGGCAGAGCGGCGGAGGGCAGTCTCCAGTCCCAAACGCGAAGCCTACTATTCGACTCTATCACGATGTTCGTCCTTTTTGGCTGACCATTGCTCATTGTCTCTATCACTGAGCGCGTCTCGTCAGAGTACCAGTCTCTTCGGTACTCGAACTTCCGAGTATCCGCCTCGGGGTCGGAGCCGAGCGTTCGCGTGACAACCACCTTGTATGCACCCCTCCACGTTCTCGTACCATAGGCGTACGGATCCGACTGCTCGTAAATATCGAAACGGTAGTGGGCGATTGGCTGGCTGCCGCCAAAGTTGCTGCTCTGGGCGTTTTCAGCCGATCCGAAGCTGCCTTTGTAGAACTTTACTTCGTACAGATAAGTCGAACGCGTCACGTCGACGTATCCCGAGGGAGATTCGACAACGAATCGGTTTCCGGTCGAACTCTCCCAGCTCGACTTGGAGCCGTACCCCTCGTAGCAGTGGATCGTCGGCAAAGGGTAACGCATACCGTTCGAGTAGTTCGAGGTGGAATAGGAGAAATTCCCGTTGGACTTGAATACAACAAGTCCGGCGGAGTTCCCCGCGACATCCGAACCCAGCCCCAATCCAATCAAGCCACCCTTCTCCAGATTCGACATATCCATGCGAGCAAACGGCACGCTCGCTTTAATCTCCAAGCGCAGGTCGAACTTTCCATCACTTCCAACTTCAGATTTCTCGATTCCATCGCCCGGGAAACCGTCTATCAGGAGATGCCGCTTTGTGTAGCCAGTCCAGGGTGTAGCCTCCCGGATGAAAACGGAGTAATCGCTAACGCCGGTC
>JBNKSG010000214.1:0-6662 GCA_050297195.1 Opitutaceae bacterium
AGATATTCGAGCAGAATCTCATCGCCGGCGTAGTAACCATCGGCTCGCCCAACTTAGGATCCCCGTTCGCTAATCCAGAAAATAGCGACGACATCGTAAACGGGGTCTTCCATTTAATATCCTCGATCTTTAATTTGACGGAGAAGTCGCACGCTAATTTCCACGAAGCGCTTGACGGTATCCGAGAGCTGAATATCGGTCACATCGACCAGCTTTTAATAGGCCTCATCAAGGATGCTCAAAAGAATTCCGACACGGCACGGAGAGCGGACGACGAGGCATCAGGACTTCGTTCCTTAAGAAAATGGATGACCGGGGTCAACAACAGCAAACTCACTGCGTTCGCGAACCTGAATCTCAAGGACATCGATACCCCTGGGTCCGTTCTTAATACCGTCAATGCGATAGACCAGTCCACCGCTCTAATAGGGTCAATCGTCAACGCCAACGAATCGCTCTCCAAGATTCTGAAGCAAGTCTTCCCATTATCAGGATTCGTAGACAGAATCCTCAAGATCATCAAAATCGAGAATGGAACACCTGTCTTCCAAAACCGAATCATGAACGAAAGCGTATTCGGGTCCTCAGGAAGAGTTACCAATATCATAGAGCAATATCGAAACGGAGTCCTGCAAAGCGAGGGCAAGAAACAGTCCGGAACGATTGGTCCACGAGACCACGACTTCGTCATCCCATCAAATAGTCAGCTATCGAATGTCCACTTCGACTCCCTACTTGGGAATATCGTCAACGAACAATCAAACCACCTATCAGGCGGGACCTACCAAAAAAGAGCCGGCCAAAGGAATTTCGACAATCTGGAAAGCCTTATGGCCACGATGGCGAGCTCTCTCACTTAACCACTAAGATTACGAACTGCGAGATCACTCATCCCTCGTTTTCAGATCGAAATAATGGTTAATGGAACGCCGTTTGACTATGGTTGATTAGACGGATGGTTGAGCATGACGCCCCCTCGCCTGACAAGCGCGGCTAAGCCGATATTGACCATGGGGCTCGCGGGCTGAAGCGCCGCGCTACTAAACAAAAAAACGCCCCGCTCTTTCGAGCGGGGCGTTTGTAGTGAAAATCTGGATCCGACTCGCGCGGACGCTTAGCCGCCGACAGCGATCTTCTTCATCGAACCCATGTAGCCGCGGAGGATGCCACCGACCTTTTCGACGTCGTGCCTGCGGATCTTGGCGTTGGAGATGAGGTAGCGGCCGTGTTCGACCGTATCCGAAATGACCTTGTTCGTCTCGTAGAGCTTCTTGCGCCCGATGGTGTTGGCGAGGAGCGGTGTTTCGCGCAAGGACTCGTAGTAGGCAGACTCGGCCTAGATGCCTACATTGGTCATCGACTCGAAGGCGGTCGTGTTGGTGGCTTCGCGCCAGACGAGAAGGTCCTTGTCGTCATTGTCCCGGGGCTGAGCTATTGGGTCAGTGGTGAATGGCGCTAGGATAAGGCGGTTGTACGAGTGAATCTGGGAATTGAAAAACTTGGCATTGTTGTATAAAATTGCTGAATACAAGACCCAGTTGTGTATATGTTTGGGCATGCTCAAAAACCATCCTTTCCTCCCAGGGATGAACCACGTTCTTTGCGGAAAGCCGCCCAAGTCGGCGTTGGCCCAGCTTAAGGAAAAAGCCGAAGAGCTCAAGGACTCCAGCCTCTCGGAACTATCCGACCTCTTCGGGGACCTTGTCCCCTCCAAGCATCTCCAAGCCAAGGCGCAGAAGGAGAATTCAAGGACCAGGACCTACAGCCTCAACGTCACTTTCTGGGCCTTCCTCAGCCAAGTCCTCTCCCCTCGGGGAGCATGCCTCGAGGCGGTTCGGAAGGTCCAGGCCTACTGCAGCAAGAACAAGTTGCCGATACCTAGCTCCCGAACGGCATCCTACTGCGAGGCTGGAGGCCGATTGCCCGTCGAGGACTTGAAGGCGATCCACAAGGAGATCGCGAGCAAGGCCCAAGGCAAGGTCCTGGAGAAGCAACGCTGGCTCGGCCACGACGTGAAGGTCGTCGACGGCACGGGAATCGCCTTGGAGGACACGCCCGAGAACCAGGAAGCCTTCCCGCAGCCCTCGACGCAAAAACCCGGCTGCGGCTTTCCGGTGATGAAGGTGGTGGCTTGCTTCTGCCTGGCCAGCGGGACCTTGCTGAAGTGGGCGAAGACCAGCCTCAAGAGCCACGAAAGCCGTATTCTCAAGAGCTTGCTGAGCCTGTTCGGAGCCAGCGACGTGGTCCTCGCCGACAGGGGCTTCACCTCGTACACGAACCTTTCCCTCATTCTGGCCAGAGGCTCCAACGCAGTGATGAGGGCCCATCAGATGCGCAAGGTCGACTACCGCAAGGGCAAGCGGCTGGGGCGCTGCGACCAGATTGTAACCTGGACAAAGCCTCAGCGGCAAAAAGGCTGGACCAAGGCCCAGTGGGCCGCCCTCCCGGACGCGATCGAGATTCGGACAGTGCGCATCTTCATCGACGTAAAAGGGTTTCGCGTGCGCCAATACGACCTTGTGACGACCCTTCTCGACGCCGAACTGTACACGGCCGACGAGCTTGCCCGACTGTACTTTCGAAGGTGGGCCGTCGAGCTGTATTTCCGGCACGTAAAGACGACGATGGGCATGGAGCGCCTCCGCTGCAAGACGCCCGAAATGGCGCGCAAGGAGTTCGTGATGTTCATCGTCGCCTACAACCTAGTTCGGGCGTTGCTGCAGCAAGCCGCCCATATTAACGGCAAGGCCGTGGACAGGCTTAGCTTCAAGGCGGCGCTGGACACGCTCAGGCAGTTCAGGCCTGCCTGCCTTGCTTGCGACCCGAGGTCGGCCCAGGTTGCAACGGGGAGTTATCGACGACATGCTTGCGGTGGTCGCCAGCGAAACGGTGCCATTGCGAATGCATCGAAGCGAGCCTCGGGCTGTAAAGCGACGTCCGAAAAGCTTCCAGCTTCTGACGAAGCACAGGTCGATGTTCAAAGTCTCCAAAACCCGAAAAGCGAAGAAATAGAAAGGCATGAATCTACCCGTATGTTGAGCTTAACCTAGCGCCATTCGGGTCAGTGGTCATTAGTCCACTTTTCCACAACGTTTAGCTCTTCTCCCCCTAGTCCTTGAGCTCCTTGCCTTTGACGAGGCTTTGGATGGTCTTCTCTAGGTCGCGGCGGTCGATGACGGAGAGGATGGTGAGCTTTTCGTGATCGATGCGAAAGAGGAGCCGGTGGGAGTGGCCGATTCGCTGTCGGAGAATGTTACGGTTTAGCTTGAGGCGCTTCACCCCCTGGAAGGCGTGCTTGTCCCCTGCCGCCAGTTGCCCGATGAGCGAATACGTTGCTCTTTGGATTGCCTCGGGAAAGGCGCCCAACTCGCGGAGGAGCTTATCGTTCCACGTCGGAGCGCGGGGCGGTTGGATACTGTCCTCTGGAACGTATCCAAAAAAGCCGTCTTCGTCGTCCGCCTCGTCTTCTTCCGCCGCGCGCGCGGCCTTGCTTTGGCGCTCGAGCTCGAGGTTTCGGTCGCGCGTTTCCATAAGCTCGCGGCGGATGGCATTTCGTTCGTTGTGCTTCGTTTTGAGTTCCTCCTTAACGGCAGCGAACTTCGTGCGCAATTCCTTGTATTCGGCGGAGTGTTCGGTTTCCAGCTGGGGGGGGAGCTGGAACGGATCGGGCGTCGGCTCCTTTTGGGCGGGCGTCGGCTTCGCGCTTTTTCTTCTTCTGCTCGAGGGCATTCAGCTTTGCGGCCGAGGATTGGAGCTTCTTTCTCAGGACCGCGCACTCGTCCGCCTTTTTCCGTATCTCGTCGCGGGCCTGATCTAGCTTGTCGTTTAAAGGATTGTCCCAGGCCGCAGGTCCATTGTCTCGATGTAATGAGTTTTCAATTACGGATTCGATGGGGTCTTCTGGCGAGATGTCGAGAACGCCGCGCGCTTCAAACAGGCAATCGAGCAAGGAGTCGCTAAACCCGTTTCGCTCCATGCTCAAGGCACCACGCGCGACCAGGATTCCGAGCGCGCGATAGTCGCTGGTGAGCAGGCCTCTGGCGAACTCCTGGTAGCAGTAGTCGTCGTTTGGATGGTTCAGCACCTCAAGCGCCTCCCTTTCGATGATATCGAGCAGTTCTTTCTTCCCATCGAAGAGCAGGATCTGTCCCTTGAGTTCCAGATCGTCTCTTTGGAATTCGGGATCGGCCGACTCTCGGATCTGTATGAGTTGCCTGAATACCGCTTTGTCTCCGTGCTGGCAGGCCTTGTCGATAAGCCCGAACCACATGTCCAAGTGGCGGACCATGGGGTCTCGCTTGAGACATTCGATAGCCTTGTCGTAGAGGTGAAAGAGCGCCAGTCGCTCAATATACTCCGGACGGGTGCTCTCATCGAGCTGGAGGTCGGTCACTTGCTTCAGCTCGTAGGCTCGCATGTTCCGGACATCGCGAACGCTGAGCTTTTTCGGTCGGGCGATGCGTTCGGCTGCTTGTTCGGGAGTTGATGGCGGGAGCGGTCCGTCGCTCTGGTCCTTGCCGAGGCAGCACTTCTTGTATTTCTTTCCGCTGCCGCAGGGGCAGGGATCGTTTCGCTTCGCTGTGTTGGTCTTGCGAAACTCCCCTTGCCCGGCGTGGATGACCCGGTCGAGTTTGCTGGGGAGGAGCGCCAGCGGATCCGTCTCCACCTTGTCGATAAACTGTCGCTTCAACACTTGCCAATGAGAGCGCGAGGCGGCTTTGACCGCTTCGGTGATGAAGAGCGATTTCTCGAGATGCGGGTCTTGGGAAAGCTCGGCGAGGGCATGCAGCGGGATCATCGCGGCGGAGCTGCCATCGACGTTTCGCGCGAGAACGCGGGCTTCGGTTAGGATGTCCTTGAGCTCCGTGGCGCTCGCCTCGCTTTCCTGGCAGGCAGCGTAGGCGAGCAGCAAGGCTGTGGCTTCGCGCTCGTTAGCCAAGTGTCCGGTTTTGTAGGCCTCGAGGAAGGCCGTCGCCAAATCTCCAGCGCAATGGCAGTAGACCGGGAACATGAGAAGGATGTTGTCCAACAACACCATCCCTTTCACCAAGCGCTGGGCATCGACCGGGATTTTCGCGTCCAAGGCGGCCATGAGCGCGTGGTTGAATACCTTTTCGTCGTCGCCCTCGATGGCCCGCCGGAGCAGCGCGTCAATCATCGCTTCGGTTACCGACTCCTCAGCCAGACGCTTGCTCAGGTCGGAAATGGAGCGCCGGTCGAGATTGCAGCGACGAGCCAGCGCTTCGATCGTTGAAAGAGCGTCTACTTGCGTGGGTGAACGTTGGTGACGTTAACGGTCGGGATCAACAGAAAGCCCCGCCCTAGCGCGCATCACCGTTTTCGATGAAGCGTTTAAGGAAATCGAGGTAGCCGCGCGCGTGGCCGGCCATTTCGTGACGGGTATCGAGCGAATCCTTGAGGACTTTAAGGATAAAGACAGATTCAGCTGTCGGCAGATTCCGAAGCTCAATCTCTCCAGTCGACTCGGACTCGAATTCCATTTTCAGCTGCTGGCAGAAGGAACTCAGCTGTTCGCCAAGGTTCGCAACATGCCGTTCAATGGCTTTCTTTGGTTGCGACTTCGGGCGCTTGCCGCGTAGCCGATTGATCGCCTTTACCATTGCCGACTTCACGTGGGTATCGGTCAACGCGATTCCCTCCCGCGCGAGTTCCTCGTCCATTTGCAGGATGATCGCTTCGAGCTCGAAAGCGATTTTTGAACGAGTAGGATCCGAAAAGGCTTTTGCATGTTTCACGACACCCTATTCTGCGATGTTTTCGCAAAAGACAATGCCTCGCTTCGAGGGGGCGTGCAGACCTTATTCACAACAACGAACTCCAAACGCACTCGGGCATCCATTTGGGATGGTTTTGGCTACGCCTTCCATTCACTTGGGAGAGTTGCGATTGTCTGGAGAAGCTGAAGTGTTATGGAAAATTCAGGACTTCCTTGTTTCTAGAACCTTCAACTGATCAGGCCTAATGTATCCCAAAAACTCCTTTGAAGACTCTTCCGCTTGGGCGGAGGACATTCTCTCTCAAATGACCCTCGACGAGAAGTGCGACTACGTGGGGGGCGAAGACATTTTCTATACCAAGGCCATCGAGCGTCTCGGGATCAAGCGGGTCATGATGAGCGATGCGACGGCAGGCGTTCACCTGCGAGACCGCTTTCACGAGTTCACCTTTCAAAACGCGATCGAGAAATCGACGGCTTTTCCCTGTCCGCTGCAACTGTCGGCTACCTGGAATCCGGAGCTTTCCGAGGAATTCGCCAAGAGCGTGGCGGAGCAATCTCTGGCGGCGGGAATCGGGATTTTGCTAGGGCCTGGTTTTAACATTTACCGGCACTCCCAGTGCGGGCGAAATTTCGAGTATTTTGGGGAGGACCCCTTCCTGACCTCTCGTATGATCGAGAAGTATATCAAAGGGGCTCAGGACACGGGGGTGGTGGCGACCGTCAAGCACTTCGTGGCCAACAACACCGACTACTTCCGCCGCAAGAGCAACTCGGTGGTGGACGAGCGCACCCTCAACGAAATCTACCTGCCCGCTTTCAAGGCCGGAATCGAGGCCGGCGTGCTGGCGGCCATGACCTCCTACAACCTCGTCAACGGCGAGTGGGCGGGGCAAAGCGAAGAGGTGATCAGAGGCCTGTTGCG
>JBNKSG010000215.1:0-6662 GCA_050297195.1 Opitutaceae bacterium
ATTGCACGGATTTGTCGGTTTGGATGATCTTCTTCAGTCGTTCGGCGCCGCCTTTCAATTCGGGACGAATGCGTTGGCGGATGAAGCCGTCGGCGATGCGGCGGAGGCTGGTCTCGGGGAGGTAGTGGTCGCGGCGTTCGCCGGGAAGGTAGTGGGGGACGAGGGCGTTGATGTCCTTGAGGAAACGGATGCCTTGGCTGGCGGAGCCTTTGCTGATCTGGAGGCGGTCGACGACTTCGTCGAGGGCAAGGGCCGTTTCGGAAGCGAAGTAGAGGCCGTAGATTTCGCCGACTGACTTCGGGAGGCCGAAGGCCTGGGCGGCGTTGACGAAGAAGGCGATTAGTTCGCGTTCGAGGTCGGAGATTGGAGAGAGAGGTGCCACGGTGGTCGATAGGAGGTGTTATGGGTGTGGTTTGTTAACCGCGAGGGCCCGAGGAAAATTGGAGGTATTTGCGCTTCTGGTTTGTTGATGGGTGATTTGGCGCTGAGGGGAGGGCTGGTCGGACCTTGCGCAGGAAATGAAGGGAAATGACGGGACGGACCAGACGCGGGCCTCGATTATGAGCGATTGGCTCGTTATGGAGTCTTGGCTCGCTCTGCAAGTGAAGCGACGGCGGAGCGATTCGAGTGGCTGCCGCCATTAGCCGTTCGGCGAACTACTTTCCGAGGCGTTTTTCCGGTGAAGATTTAATTTGAGGAGTGCTTCAAGAACGGGAAGCTGCCGGAATTGCGTAAAACCGGCTGGAGACGAGCCCTAGTGTCGAGTTCGATTTGTTCAAGTAGAAATGAACGAAATGAGGTGCCCTGCGTACGGATCGTGAATCCAAGATGTTCCTTCGCCGGCACTTTATGGGGCTGGCGTGACCGGGAGGAGGCGCTGGATCGCGTCCGCGGCGGTTGATTTGCGATCTGGGCGTGGCGAATTTGGGCTTGATCGTTAGGCGGCCTTAGCGTCGTTTGTAGGACTATGAAGGAATGGTTTTGCGTGCGGACGAAATCGAGGCAGGAGCGGATTGCTCTGGAGCGCTTGAAGGTCGATCTGGGCGTGGAATGCTTCTTGCCGATGGTCGCGCGGGCGATACGTGGGGCGCGTGCCACGCAGAGCGGCCGGGAGGTCCTATTCCCGGGTTACTTGTTTGTTCGGCTTGATTTGGCGACTGAGCATCGAAAGGTGAAGTTCGCTTTTGGGGTGCTCGGTTTTGTGCAGATGGGGGATCGTTTTCCGGCTCTGTCTGACTGCGAGATTGAGCTGCTGAAAAGGCTGTGCGACGAAGCCGAACAGTCGGCTATGGCGGACTCGGCCGTTCGGGCGGGTGATTCGGTGGAGCTTGTCGGAAAGCTGTTTGGTGGGACCTGCGGAACGGTTAAGCATCTGATGTCGGCGAAGAATCGGGTGCGGGTCTTGATCGAGTTTCTGAGTCGGTCCGTAGAGTTCGATGTGCCGTCGGATGCTGTGATTAAGGTGCGGGGAGGCGACGGACTCTGAGAAACGGAGCGCGTTGTGGACGCGATGGTTCGATTGGCGGTCTTGGTTTCTAGGATCGGTCAGAGCCGATTTAACAGCATAGAATGCAAGCACGGAGCATCGGTCTTCTATTTGAAGACCATACGAGGGGCTAGGCGCTTGCTGTTTTCGCGCTCAAAGCGGAGGCGAACTTGCAGTTGGAGGGATAGGCGTTGAGGGCTTGGAGGTTTTCATAGGGCGGTTTCCTCACGGCTGGGGCCGGCTTTGCCGAGGAATTTGCTGACGACGGGGAATCCGCCTTCTGGTTGATGCGGCGTGACGTGGAGGGGATCGGCTTTTTTTTGGGGGGCGAAGCTATTGATTTAGCCACTGCCGAGGAGTGTTAGCGACGACACTTGAGGAGCTTTGCGACGAAACAAAACGCACAAAAAGAGGGAATCTTCGTGGTCCTCGCTATAGCTCGGGAATGCGTAATCCTGAGCTTGTGCTGCTCTCTCCAGGCGAGAGCCGATTCGGGGACTTTCTCATGCCGCGCGGACGGGGTGGCGCCCGTCCCTCCAAGGTTAGGAGTTGGAGGATGTTTGGGCAGAAATTGGGTGGTCCTCGGGAGTCAAATCGAGGGCCAGAGGCGTATGCTGGGTATTTTTTGGAAGTGCTGGTCGTAGGTGACTAGGGTAGAGCCTGATTCGATGCAGGCGCTGGCGATCCAGATATCGTTTATGGGAATGGGGGTACCGGCACGTTTGAGCTGGTCTTGGGTTTCGCCGTATATCTGTGCGGTTTCAAGGGTGGGGAGCCATGTGTCGACGGTGGGTTTGTTCAGGAAGGTTTTGAGCTGTTTCAGGTTTTCTTGAAGTTTGTTGCCGCCGCGAAAACCGTAGTGGAGCTCGCCGATCACGAAGACAGGCAGGTACACGGTGGTTGCACTAGCGAGGGCGTCGAGCACCTTCTCGTCGCCTTGCATGAAGGCGCTGTAGGCGTTGGTGTCTAAGGTGATTTTTGCCATTTACCGGTCCCAGTCGCTCGAGTTTACAGTCCGAGCGTTGCTCGTTCGCTCATCGAAGGCTAAGGCGTCCTCCTTGGACCAGCTGCCGAAAAGGTCTGCGAAGTCGGACCTGTGATCCTCTATGCTCTTTTTATCCAAGCCCAAGCTGGTCCGGAGGATGGATTTTACGGTTCGGTTGAGCGAGGTTCCGTCGCGGCGAGCCCGCTTTTCGAGTTGCTCGGCCAAATCCGCATCTAGCTTGTGAATGGTGATCGATTTCATGGTTCATAAATGAATGAAAAAGTGAACCGCGTCAAATCTTTAACCATGTCGGGCTTTGCGGAGGACGGTAGGGTGGTTGTTTCTTTAATCGCTGTGATCGCTTCCGTCTTCGCTGGCTCCGCCGTGACGAGGGGGGCGGAGGAAATGACAGATTGGAAGTTGGGTGGCTTGCCCACGAAGGGCACGAAGCGGACAGGGATAAGGGCTGAAGCAATTCTAGTCCTTGATCCTTTATGGGCGAGTTATTGGGCGGCGGAGTCGACCTGGCTCATTTTTAATCTTCAAGCTTCGATTTACAATCGCGAGCGGAGCGAGCCCCTTTTGGTTTGCCTTGGGGGGGCTTTGTTAGATGGGTCGTGCAGTGCGTGTTTTGATTACAGGTTGTGCGGGCTATATTGGTTCGAATTTGGCCGAGCGTTTGGTGGCGGCGGGTACTGAGGTCGTTGGAGTGGACGCGTTTACTGACTATTATTCGGCTTCGTTGAAGAGGGGGACAGGCGATAGGCTGAAGGCTTTGGGGATCGAAGTGTTGGACGCTGATTTGGCCCGTGCTTCGCTTTCAGCTACGCAGGGTGTTCTCTTCGAAAACGTGGATGCGGTGGTCCATTTGGCGGCCCAGCCTGGGATCTCGGCGTCGACGCCTTGGGAGGACTATAATCGCAACAACGTGGTGGCGACGCATCGTTTGTTGGAGGCGGCTAGGGCTGCGGGAATAAAGCGGTTTGTGAATGTGTCGTCTTCGTCGGTTTACGGCCTGCGGGCGATGGACTCGGAAGTGGGCGAGCCGAAACCGGCGTCTTGGTATGGGGAGACGAAGCTGGCGGCTGAGTTGGAGGTGATGGGGGCGGTGCGCCAATTAGGACGGAAGACGGAAGGTGGAAGCGGTAAGATGGGGGATCTGGAGAATGGTTTCTCGGCGTGTTCGTTGCGGCTGTTTTCGGTTTTTGGGGAGCGGGAGCGGCCGGATAAGTTGTTTCTGCGTTTGATTCGGGCGATCGCGAATGACGAGGAGTTTCCGTTGTTCGAGGGGAGCTGGGAGCATCAGCGCTCGTTTACTTATGTGGGAGACATCTGTGAGGCTATCTCTTGTGTCTTGAACAATTGGGAGAAGGCGGAGGGGCAGATTTTTAATGTGGGCACGGATCAGTGTTTCACTACCGGCGAGGCAATCGAAACCGTGCAGGAGATCATGGGCAAGAAGGCTCGGATTAAGATGTTGCCGCCGCGTCCGGGGGATCAGGCGGCTACGCATGCGAACATTGAGAAGATTCGTGGTGTTTTGGGATGGGAGCCTCGGACGTCGCTGCGCGAGGGGCTGGAGCGAATGGTGAAGTGGTACTTGGACCAGGTTGAGGGGAAGATTGATTGGCGGTAGCGCCAGCGGGGTTGGTGATTGAAGATTGTTAATTGGGTTGGCGGTAGTACTTCGAATCGCAGGTGGTTTTTGATTGCCCACGAAGGACACGAATTTTCAGGAAGTGGCTATGAGAAGCTGTGAAAGGTCATCGTTCTTCCATGAGCTTTTTTCTTAACCGCGGAGTACGCCGAGGCCGCGGAGGTTTTCTTTGACCGCGACGGAGCGTAGCGGAGACGGCGAAGCAAAAGCGCCAGAGCTAGCGAAAAGGTGAGAGCCTGATTGGCAGGTTGGTCCCTGACCAAATAGGTGTCGCTGTGCGACAGGAGAAGAGATTGTTGGTCCTGTCGCTATTGGCTCAATTTGATGGGCATTGAGTTTCGTTATCTCGCCTGCAGTCCGTGGATGAGGTCTCCGTTTTCGAGTTCGCCCTCGAGTGTATGGAGATCGTTTTCGTCCTCGGATTGGGTGAATTTGCAAAGGAGGTCGGGGTATCCATCTGGCTTGCCGTTTGGACCGCCAATGTCGATGGACTGTACGAGCGAATGGTTGCGAGTTTGCTTGACGGGAGAGCCGTTGAGGCGAAGGGATTCAACCTGAATCTTGGAAATATCGAGAGCGTCGCTTCCGAATATCACTGCGGGGATCGCTCGGTGGATTGATTTGTTTTTGATCAAACTCGCAGGATTTGGATACAGTTCAAATATAGCTTCGACGGTGGTGTTTGTGGGGATGCTTTTTATCTGAATAGTATCCGCTCTGATGATACCGACCGGGAGCTCATTTGAAGGGAAGGGAAATAACCCGCTGGATGCCGAGGGATGGTAGGAGTAGCGGAATTCGATATCGGTAAGGCCTTTGGTTGAGTTTCCGATGAGGGGAAGTTCGGTCCCGACTAGGATCCCGTCTATGTTGAGATCGAAGGTTTCGGAAGCGAAGTCTATCGAGAGCAGGAATGACTGGCTTTGTTCTGGAGTGAAGGAGACTGGGGGATCTGTGGATACAGCGAGCCCGTCAGCTCCATTGACCTTGATTTGGCCACTTGGGGCATCGTAGGTAACAAAAGCGGAAGTAGAGTCTCCGTTTGAAACGGAGATGGTGGCGGAAGTGTTAGGTCCCACGGCGGAAGTCCAAGAAATTTCGAAGAGTCCATCTGTCGAAAGGGATGAATCGAAGGTTGGGTCCGCGAGGGCAATAAAGCTGTCCTCGTCGAAAAAACTGATACCTTCGAGGCATTGCTGACTGGAGCCATCCGGGTTGTTAGAGATCGCGTAGTCCCCAAGACCGAAAGCAAAGGAGTCGAATTCGGGCAAACCGTTCGGAGTGAGGGATGGGGTCCCGAGCGGTACGTCGTCGAAGGTCGCGTTGAAAATGATTTCTTCGGCTGGACTAGAGGTTGCGAATGCAAGGAAGAAGGCGGATGCCAAGATGGCTGATTTTGGGCAATATTGCTTCATGGATTCTGGATTTGGGCGTTGTTAAGTTTTCGGGATGTGAAAACTTTGAATGCCTCAGTATCTCATGCCATGGGGCAAGGATCTATCCTGTAGTTGGAATCAGGGTACGAGTTAAACTTTTTTGACTCATGATGAATTCGTTGCTCTAAGGAACCCGTGCATTGTGGAAGTTATGCGGGATTGCGGAGAACCTTCAACGGAAAGGGCTATTTCCGCAGGAAGGGCTTTTTGAGTTAGTCTTTCCGGCGAAAAGGGGCCGAATCGGGCTAGTGTTGGTTGTTTTCAACTTTAGGCCGCGAAGGATGCTAAAAACCGGGAAGCGGGACTATTGAATGATGTCGGCCACGGATGGCAGCAGATGCTGCTGGAGTCCTTAATCGTTGCCTTCTCAAGGGCTTCACGATCTTTGCGGCCTCGAGCTAAACGGGGGCGCTTCGAATCGCAGGTGGTGATGAATTGCCCACTAAGGACACGAAGGTGGCGAGAGTTGCCAGGTCGCTTTGAGGGCGGGTGAGTGTAGGAGTTTGTAACCGCAGATGAACGCTAATTCTTTGGAGAAGAAGTCTGGGAAGCGCTGATTCGCTTTTTATATAGGGCAGCCTGATGACTGCTGTGTATTTGGTTAATTGGAGGTGAAGGGGGTGTTGCTATTGAGCTGGCCTTGAACTGGTGTGGGCCGTCTTCACCGAGGGGTAGCTGGGTCTGTCGTTCGTGGAAGGTCATTGGGGTTTGGATCGAAGAAGTGAACGGAGGAGAGGTGGCGTACCGAGCCCTTAGGTCGCACTTGAGGAGCTATGCGACGAAACATTGTTCGTAACCGCGAAGGAGGGAAGCTCGCCAAGCGAGAAGGTCTTGTCGCCGATCGAGCGGAGTGAGGGTCAGGTTGGCCGCTGGCCAAGTAGGTGTCGCGTTGCGACGGGAAGTCTGATGAACCTATTGCCGTTAGGTGCTGCTAATTTCATCTCTGCGAACTCTGTGTTCTCGAGCGAAGCGGGCGGTTCCGGTTGCGGTGGGATCGCGAGCAAGCTCGCTCCTACCTTTGGCGTAACGTGCCTTGCTTGCTTGGTGGATCGACTTCTCCGTCGGGCGATTGAGACGTGCGTGTGCGCACGTCCCTTT
>JBNKSG010000216.1:0-6644 GCA_050297195.1 Opitutaceae bacterium
AGTCACGCCCAAGGATTGGCGGCGCCATCGGCAATATCGCAGCTACCGCAATACCGCCATGCAAGCGATAGAGACCACCGATCGCGAGTACGCCAAGTGGCACGTCATCGACACCGAAAACTTCAAGGGCGCCCTCATCGAAATCTACAACCGGCTCATCGACCACCTGCAAAGCGCCATAGCCCGTAAGCAAAAGGCCCTCCAGGCACCGATAGACAAAAGCGTCTCCAACGCTTGGATACCCTATGAGGGCCACAACTTCCTCGCAGATACCGAATTCGAAGACCCCATGGATCGCCAGAAATACAAGGCGAACCTAAAAAGGAAACAGGAAAAAATCCACGAGCTGGTGCACGAAATCCATAGCCACCAAATCCCCGTCGCCATCGCATTTTGCGGCTGGGATGCAGCGGGGAAAGGCGGCTGCATCAAGAGACTCGTGCAAAGCATCGACCCGCGCGGATACGATGTCACCCCTGTCGCAGCTCCGACAAAAATCGAGCTCAGCCACCACTACCTCTGGCGATTCTGGAAAGAAATGCCCCGTCGTGGGAAGATCGCGATCTTCGACCGCTCCTGGTACGGGCGCGTGCTCGTAGAGCGCGTCGAGGCCCTCTGCACCAACACGGAATGGAAAGCCGCCTACCAAGAGATGAACGAAATGGAGCAGCATCTCGCCAACTTCGGAACCACCATCCTAAAGTTCTGGCTACACATCGACAAGGACACCCAGCTCGAGCGCTTCGAAGCGCGCCAAGTCGATCCCCTCAAAAGCTGGAAGATCACCGACGAAGATTGGCGAAACCGGGAGAAATGGGAGCGCTACGAGGAGGCGATCAACGAGATGATCGAAAAAACAAATACACCCTACGCACCGTGGCACATCGTACCCGCCACTTGTAAAATGCGAGCCCGCATCGAGGTTCTCGATACCGTGATCCGAGCCCTCAAGAAAGCCATCAAGCAATCCCGCAAAGCCGCCCTTTAAAAGCTTCATCCGCCAAACACAGCCCACTCCATTCCTCCATCTTCCCGGATGAACCCCAAAAAAAGCCGAGGCATAAGAGCCTCGGCTTTTGTATTTTGAAAAGGATTGAAGCGACTACTTCTTCTTTTTCTTAGCTGCCTTCTTGGCGGCTTTCTTTGGAGCGGCTTTTTTAACAGCTTTCTTTGGAGCGGCCTTCTTAGCGGCCTTCTTTGGAGCGGCCTTCTTAGCGGCCTTCTTAACGGCCTTCTTTGGAGCGGCTGCCTTCTTGACGGCCTTCTTCGCTGCTTTCTTAGCTGCCTTAGGAGCCGCCTTTTTGGCTGCCTTTTTAGCTGCCTTCTTCGCAGGAGCCTTCTTGGCGGCCTTTTTCGCAGCCTTCTTGGCAGCCTTTGGCTTAGGAGCAGCCTTTTCGATTCCAGACTTCGCAGGAACAGTCGGAAGCTTTTCGAGAGCTGCGCGAAGCAGTTCACCGATGCTTACCTTCTTGCCCTTGGCGAGCTTAACGAGGTCCTTCTTTTGGTTGAGCGGAAGACGAACCGAGATTTGACGGTGGTCTTCTGCTGCTGGAGCAAATCCAGCGTAGTCAAAGCCGGCGATCGCGTAGCGAATAATTTCGCTTTTGGATACACCAAGCTGCTTTTGATATTTGTCGAGGACAGCGATTAAGTCTGCCTTCAGATCGAATGTGAGAGGAGAACTCTCAGCGCCTTTTTTTGCGGCCATAACTTTTGTATGGTTTGGATTAACGGTTTATTCGGTGGGAATTATTAAACCTAAAGTAGCGTTCAATTACCGAAAAACATAAGTTTTTCAATCATAATCCTGTTAGGATTTTTTGGGTACAGCCTGTTTTTACAATAAATTGCCCCCTTTTGAGCCCGTATTCAGAATTTCGGCATCATTTACACCCCAAGGCCATTTCCCGTATCCAGATCATAAAACCGGATACATGGGTAATACTTCCCAACGCTCTCCTGTGTAAAAACGGGCCAAACCGAGGTACCGGAATCATCGATACAACAACCCCGTATCAAGATATCCGAACCCCACCAGGAGCCAAACCGCTTCAATCTGGAATCGAAAAACAAAGGCCCAACACCGCCCTCGCGGGCTCGCGATAGCCCAAAGACAATGGGATTGACAGTCTAGCAGTGCAGGCTCGACTTTAGCGTACCGCCAGCGATTTTCCCTTCTCGTTTTCGAAGCAATCCACCCTTCCAACCATGGCCACAGTCGAACTTAAGAACCTCCTAAAAGTCTACCCGAACCGAAAAGGAGAAGACGTCAAAGCCGTAAACCACATCGACCTCTCCATTCGCGATCGCGAGTTCATGGTCCTCGTCGGTCCATCCGGCTGCGGCAAGTCCACCACCCTGCGCATGATCGCGGGACTCGAAGAAATTTCGGGCGGTGAAATCCGCATCGACGAAAAGCTTATCAACGACGTTCAGCCCAAGGACCGGGACATCGCCATGGTCTTCCAAAACTACGCCTTGTATCCACACATGAGCGTCTACCAAAACATGGCATTCGGCTTGAAACTGAGAAAATACTCGAAAGCCGAAATCGATCGCCGCGTGCAGGACGCCGCCGAAATCCTCGGCATCGAAGACCTGCTGCAACGCAAGCCCGCCGCCCTTTCCGGTGGGCAGCGCCAGCGCGTCGCCGTCGGGCGCGCCATCGTTCGCAAACCCAAGGTTTTCCTCTTCGACGAACCGCTTTCAAACCTCGACGCGAAAATGCGTGTATCCACACGAGCCGAGATTTCCAAGCTCCACGCCCGACTCGCTTCGACCATGATCTACGTCACGCACGACCAGGTCGAAGCCATGACCATGGGAGACCGCATCTGCGTCATGAACGGCGGCGATATCATGCAAGTCGACGAACCGCTCACCATCTACAACAACCCCGCAAACACCTTCGTCGCTGGCTTCATCGGCAGCCCTCCGATGAACCTGATAAACGGAAAGGTGGAACGTAAAGACGGAGCCCTCTACTTCATGGCCGACAACGCTCCGATCAACCTGAAGCTTAGCAACCGCCTCGCCGAATCCGCCGCCAACGTTGTCGGCCGCAGCATCATCTTCGGAATTCGTCCCGAGAATATTCACGAGACAAAAAAGCTCTCCGACTTCGAACCGGAGCACACCGCCGCAGTCACCATCGACGTCGCCGAACCCATGGGCAACGAAACAGTGCTCTACCTTTCAAGCGGCAGCCAAAGCCTGATCGGCCGTATCCACAGCGACGTGCGACCCGAGATCAACAAAACCATTACCGTCTGGTT
Source organism: Opitutaceae bacterium (assembly GCA_050297195.1). Classification (GTDB taxonomy): domain Bacteria; phylum Verrucomicrobiota; class Verrucomicrobiia; order Opitutales; family Opitutaceae; genus Pelagicoccus. Next base: position 3,276 of record JBNKSG010000216.1, read on the forward strand.
CGACCCTGAAAAGGCTCACCTCTTCGACCCCGAAACCGAGGCGAACCTTTCCATGGCGCTTTAGCTCGCAGCAGCGAGTTCGCCAGCCCCCGAGCAAAGTTGCTTGCAGCGTTTCAGGTCCAGTTTGCCCGTTCCCAATTGCGGCAAAGACTCCACCATGAGCACATCCTGCGGTATCCATAAATTCGGGATCCCGCGCTCGCGCAACTGCTTCGAAAGCTCTTGCAACGCAACCAAACCAGTCGCCAGCAATACCAAAGCCTCCCCCTTGCGCTCGCATTCCCGAGCCCCGATGAAGCAATCCAATTCTGGATACAGCTTTCCGATCTCCGATTCCACGTTCGCGTGGGATACCATCTCGCCCGCGATCTTCGAAAAACGAGACACCCGCCCCTCGATCACAAGGCAGCCATCCTCGTCCAGGCGGCCGATGTCGCCTGTATTAAACCACCCCTCACCCACGAAACGCGATTCGACTTTCGGATCTAGGTAGGAGCGAAAGATATTCGGCCCTTTCGCCAAGATCAGCCCCGACTCGCCACGCGCACGCTCCTTGCCCAAATCCGTTTCGTCTACGATCCGTATCCAAACGCCTGGCAAGGGGCGGCCTGCCGTACCCGCCTTAAATCCCTTCTGGCTCAATGCGTAACGCCCCAGCATTTCCCTGCTGTGCAGGCAATTCGCGGCGAGAACCGGAGCGCATTCCGTCAAGCCATAGCCTTCCAAGATAGGCATCCCAAATCGGGATTCCCACTCTTCCGCCAACTCCATCGGCAACTTCTCCGCGCCCGCGACCACAAGCCGCAAGGTCGCAAAGTCACCCGGAGTCGCCCGTTTCAGATAGGAACGCAAAAAGGTTGGCGTGCCCAACATTACACTCACCGACTCCTCACGAATCGCCGCAACATTCTCCTTCGCCTGCAAAGGCGATGGGGTGGCAACGATCTGCATCCCCTTCAAAAGCGGCAGCCAAAGTCCACCGGTCAATCCGAAGCTGTGAAACAAAGGCAAGTTCGCCAACAAGCGGTCCGTGGATCGCATCAAGTAGCACTCCGACAACTGCGTCGCATTCGCAACCAGGTTTCGATGCGAGAGCGGGATCCCCTTCGGCTCCGCAGAACTGCCGCTCGAAAAAAGCAAAGTCGCCTCGCGGTCGCCTCCCGTATGCCGAATCGAATACAAGCGGCAAACCAACCCAAACGGCAAAACCGAGCAAAGCGCCGCATCCCACACCAATCGCGCCCCACGCATCCGTGGCATGAGATCTTCCACAAAGAGAAGGTTTACGCCGGAAAGGTCTAACTCCGTAAACCGCGCCAAGGCCTTTCGCGAAGTGATCACCGACTGCACTTCAGAGGCTTTCAGCATCGAAGCAAAAACCTGCGAACTCACTGTCGGGTTCAGGTTCACACTGGACTTACCCGACCACAAGGATCCGATATTGGCCACGAATCCCGGCAAACCTGGCGGCAACAAGATCCCGATGCGACGCGACGTATCCGACTTTCGGATCAGGCGAGCAAAGCCCAAGCCAAGCCCCAGCAAGGCGAAAGCTCGCGCCTTTGCCCCACCCAGACCGCGATCCACCAAGAGCGGAGCAAGCGGCTTAGCCTTGAGCTGCTTCAATACCTTAGCCCCCAAATTCTCCTTCAACTCCGCACGAGCCGCGAAGGCCTCATGCTCAAGCTTCATAACAGCATCCTGCATCCGCTCCGTATTCGCAGCGTCATCACACAACGGTTTTCCGAACGAAATCGCAACCGGACGGCGGAGCGGCATACCGGCCCGATAACGAAACGGCTTGTCTGCAAAACTAAATACAGAGCCCCACATTCCATCGATAGAAGCCGGCAAAACCGCCGCGCCCGACAAGCGAGCCATCAGCTCCGCGCCCTTTTTAAAAGGCATGACCATCCCCGTCCGCGTCAAAGCCCCTTCCGGAAAAATGCAAACAACATCCCCTGCCTTCAATGCCTTCACCGACTTCGAAACCGCATCCTTAGCGCTTCGCGGAGACACCGCGATGACATTGAACTTTCGATACACCCAACGCATCCACGGATAGCGAAGCATCTCATCGGTTCCGATAAAGCGCACGGGACGAGACGAGGCGAGCGAGATCAGCAAAGCATCCGCATAGCTCACATGATTCGAAACAATCAGCACTCCACCCTTTTCAGGCATGTTATTGATCCCCTTCAAACGCATCGGATAAAACACCTTCGCGACGCCAAAAAGAATCACCCGAACTAAACTCTCCGGAATCAAAACCGTCATCGCTGCCACCACGGCCACCGCAGTCACGGCCACAACCCAAAGCTGAACCTGAGGAGACCAAGCTAAGTATCCCATCAACGATCCCAAACCTACGAACACTCCCGACATCAGGTTGATGAAAAGATTGTTCGCTGCAATCGAGCCGACTCGGACCTCGTCGCGAGCGGACGAAACGAAAAGCGCATTCAGCGGGGCCGAAAAAAGCCCACCACTCAGGCCAAGCAGGAAAACGCAGGCCACCGCCCATCCACCTGCATTCCAAAGCAGAGCCGTCGCCGGCACCAGAACCGCGAGCATCAATGAACCGATAAACGAAAGCCCGACTTCGATCCGCTTGCGGCATAAGTAAGCCGCCACACCGCTTCCCGTCGCGACTCCCAAGCCCAACAACGCTGCCATCAAGCCACCCTGGCTCGCTGAACCGATTTCCTGGCCATGATCCCACCGACTGTCCTGCAAGAGAACCATCACCAGCATCGCCCCTACCCCATAAAACCAAGAGAGCCCCAAGGACGACCAGCGAAGCACCGGGCGAGACCAGACCTCCTTTATCGTCCGAGCAAAAGACTCGCACCTCTCCTGCTTGATTTCAGACCGCTCCCGTATCCCCGAAACCACGACATACGCCACTGCAGAAATCGCAGCCGACGCCAAGCCAGCAACCGCAGTAGCCGACCAGGGCGATCCTAGCAAAGCCCATACCTGATCGAAAGACCAACCACCCAAGGCCAAACCAGCAAGCGTCGCACCCACGCCCGCCAAGCCGAGCAAGCCCATCATCTGCCCGATGCGAGCCGCTCCGCAAAGATCCTTCAGCAACGCATCCCTCGACGGAGCCAAGAAACTCGACTGACAGGCCACCGCAGCCAAACAAATCAAAACACCCGCAAACGAATGCAGCAAAGCGCTCACGGACAACAAAATCATCGCCGTCGTCTGCAGCAACAAGCTCCCTCGCACGACCGCCACTTTCGAATACCGCTGCGTCAGCCGCCCCGCGATCGGAGCCAAAAAGATATACGGCAAAACATACAAAGCCGAGATCACTCCCACCCAAACAGCCGCCTGCCTTTCTACGAAAGTCGCGGCAAC
>JBNKSG010000217.1:0-6621 GCA_050297195.1 Opitutaceae bacterium
ACTTCGGCCTCTCAAGCCCCGTGGCCTCCACAACGGTGGGAGCGATGTCGATGTTTGCTACGACTTGCTCCACCACAGTCCCCGCTTCGAAGAGCTCAGGACATTGCATCAGCATCGGCACGCGAATCGACGTTTCTTAGGCGACCCGCTTGACGAGCACCGCGCCCGCGCTGTCATCCACCGAACGGAGCGCTTCGCAATAGCGACGATATAGGGTTTCGATATCGGTGTCGCTGTGATACGGAAAATCAACTCCGTGCCAACTATTCCGCTGGTCCAGCAACCAACGCGGCCGATTCAAGGTATTATCCGTGAGTTCGGCTTCGCTGGCGGGCTTTTCGAAGGATCTTCCGTCGAACGAGCCTTCGTATTTCGGCTCGGGCGTAAAGTTGGAGTGCACCGCCTTGCGCGACAAGTAGAGGAAGAAAGGCCCCATCCCGACCCTTCATCCACAAGCGCCGGAGAGGCACGGTCCTAGAGGCCTCTCGCTGAACCGCGCTCGAGGCCGTAAGAGATCCTTGGATACTGGTTGTCTACACCGCCACGCACTTGCTCGATCGCATCGCAAGTCCCCCCGTAGCGCGGAGCGTCAGCCCGCGTCCTCCCAACAGGATCAATCCGCATAAACCGAGTCCCCTGCCTCGCCTCCCTCGAACGCTCATCTCTGACCAGAGTGTTCACACGTACACTCGTTAATATTCTGGCCGTCCGAAAGAATTAGTGCAGGAGTCACGCAAGCGCTCGGTGTCCTTTTTCGTAGCGATACCTAAGATACAAACTACACTCTCGCACAACGTGATAAAAGCATTCCTCACCATCCTCGGCCTCCTCGCGGCCGTCTTCGCAGCGATCTTCTTCGTAAAGGCCAAGCAGTTCGAGCCCGCTCCACCCATGGCGTTTCCTCCAGCGGCGATCACTTCAGCCATCGCCGACAGCCAAACCTGGGAACAAACAGTCAGAGCCACCGGCTCCCTCAAAGCGTCTAAAGGCGTGATGGTGTCCGCAGAAGTAGCCGGCTCCGTGTCCGAGATCTTCTTCGAGTCAGGACAGGAGGTCGAAGCTGGAGACTTGCTCCTCACTCTCGACGATTCAACCGAGCAAGCCCAATTCCGCTCCGCCGAGGCCTCTGCAAATTTGGCCAATGTCAACCTCAAGCGTTCCCGCGAGTTGCTCAACTCCCGCACCATCTCCCAATCCGAGTTCGACCAGGCCGAGGCCACCGCCTCCCAGGCCAACGCTCAGCTGGCACAAATCAAAGCCGTGCTAGACAAGAAACGCATCCACGCGCCCTTTTCAGGAACACTCGGTATCCGCTTGGTGGATATCGGCGAGTACCTCAGCCCCGGAATCGCCATCGCCTCCCTGCAACAGCTCGATCCGATCTACGTCGACTTTAACCTTCCGCAAAAGCAGCTGCAGTCCGCAGCTAAGGATTACCCAGTCGAAGTGGCCATCGACTCCTTTCCTGACACCACTTTCCGCGGCTCCGTGGAAGCGACCAATCCCGAGCTCGACACCGTCACCCGCACCTTCCGCGTAAGAGCGATCCTACCGAACCCCGACCACCAACTACGCCCCGGCATGTTCGGCAGCGTCGAGGTCGTGCAGCCCGAGCCGCTCGAAGTCGTAGCCATTCCCAGCACCGCCATTTACTACCAAGCCTACGGCAACTCCATTTTCGTCGTGAAAACGAAGGAGGACGGATCCGGCAAAACCGTGGAGCAACGCTTCGTGAAGCTGGGCAAATCCAAGGGCGACTTTGTATCCGTCATCGAAGGACTGGAAGCGGGCGAAGAAGTCGCCACCGCTGGAGTCTTCAAGCTCTCAAACGGACGTGCCGTCGTCGTCGACAATAGCAAGGCCCAAACGCCTTCCCTCAATCCAACGCCTGACAACGCCTAGCCGGCCCCGCTCCCATGAGCTATCATAAAAAAGCCTTCACGGACCTCTTCGTCCGGCGGCCCGTCTTGGCGATTGTCGTCAACCTGGTCGTCATCATCGCTGGCGGACAAGCCATCTATACCGCGACTCAGGGCGGCGAGGGATTCACCGTTCGCCAGTACCCCAAGAGCGAAAACGCCGTGGTCACCATCACCACCCCTTACATCGGAGCCGACGCCGAACTGGTCCGTGGCTTCATCACCGCTCCACTGGAGCGGGCTATCGCGGCAGCCGACTCCATCGATTACCTGGAGTCCAGCAGCCAGCAGAGCCTCTCAACCATTTCGGCCCGCCTTAAGCTCAACGCCGACGCCACCAAGGCCCTCGCCGAAATATCCTCAAAGGTCGACCAAGCCCGCGCCGACCTGCCCCCGGAAGCGGAAGTCCCGGTCATCAATATCGAGACCGCTGACAACCAATTCGCCTCCATGTACCTGAGCTTCCGCTCGGACAACCTCCAGCGAAACGAGGTCACCGACTACCTCGTACGCGTCGTCCAGCCAGCTCTTACCGCCGTGGAAGGCGTGCAACGAGCCGACATCCTCGGCGCCCGCACCTTCGCCATGCGCATTTGGCTGGATCCCGCCAAGCTGGCCGCCTTCAACATTTCCGCCTCAGAGGTGCGTTCGGCCCTGTCGGCTAACAATACCCTAGCCGCCATCGGCCAAACCAAGGGCAACCAAATCCAGGTCAAGCTCTCCACCAACACCGCCTTGGAATCCGCCGAAGGCTTCCGCCAATTGGCCATCCGCCAAGACGGAGCCACCATCGTCCGCTTGGAGGATGTGGCAGAAGTGGAACTGGGCGCTGAAACCTACGACACCAACGTACGCTTCGACGGCGAAGCCGCCGTTTTCATGGGGATCTGGTCCTTGCCGTCGGCCAATTCCCTCGACGTCATCTCCCGCATCCGCGCTGAGATGGAAAACCTCCGCGAGCGCTTCCCTTCCGGCTTCCGCGGCGAGATCGCCTACGACGCCACCAAGTACATCGACAACGCCCTCAACGAGGTCGTGACCACGCTGGGCGAAACCCTCCTCGTCGTCGTCATCGTCATCTTCCTTTTCCTCGGCTCCATCCGCTCCGTGCTGGTACCGCTGATCGCAATTCCCGTTTCGCTCATCGGAGCCGTGTTCCTGATGCAGCTCTTCGGCTTTTCCATCAACCTGATCACCCTGCTGGCCATCGTGCTATCGGTGGGACTGGTGGTGGACGACGCCATCGTCATCGTGGAAAACGTGGAGCGACACCTCCGCGAAGGTCGAAAACCCTTCGACGCCGCCCTCATCGGAGCCCGCGAGCTAATCGGCCCCATCATCGCCACCACTCTTACGCTCGCCGCCGTGTACGCGCCGATCGCTTTCCAAGGCGGCTTGACCGGATCCCTCTTCCGCGAATTCACCGTCACCCTCGCCGGCGCGATCTTCATTTCCGCCTTCGTCGCCCTGACCCTTTCGCCGATGCTGGCCTCCAAGGTCCTCAATCCAAGTAGCGAGGAAAAAGGCCTCACCGGTTTCATCAACCACTTCTTCGACGGGCTCAAGGACAAGTACCAACGCCTCGTGGACGCCAGCCTGCGCACCCGCCCCGCGATCTACACGGGCTGGACCTTGGTGACACTCGCCATCTTTCCACTCTTCATCCTTTCCTCGATGAATACCCAACTGGCTCCCACCGAGGACCAGGGAATCGTATTCGGCGTGGTAAGCACCGCCTCGAATAGCTCCATCGAAAATACCTCGCACTTCACCGAGCAGGCCCAAGACGCCTTCGAGTCGATCCCCGAGTACGACTACTCGTTCCAGATCACTTTCCCAACCGGAGGCTTCGGCGGCATGATCGCCAAGCCTTGGGACGAGCGCGATCGCGATATCTTCAAGATTCGCCAAGAACTCATGCCTAAGCTGGGAGCCATACCCGGCATCACCATCTTTCCAGTTCTCCCCGCCGCCCTCCCGGGCGCTGGAAACTTTCCAGTGGAGATGGTCATCGCCTCCACCGCCGACACCAAACAAATCGCCGCTCTCGCCCAAGAGATCGCAGGCAAGGCCGCCAAAAGCGGACTCTTCGCCTTCCCTCCTGAGCTGGACGTCAAAATCGACGAGCCGCAGTCACGCATCGTCTTCGACCGCGACAAGGTGGCCGCCCTCGGCCTCAACATGGCCACCGTCGGCTACGACGTCGCTGCCAACATCGGAGGCAACTACATCAACCGCTACCCGATGGACGGGCGCTCCTACAAGGTCATCTCCCAAGTGGAGCGGGCCAGCCGCCTCACCACCGACGACCTCAACGACATCCAAGTCCGCGGTCCCAACGGCCAGCTCGTGCCACTTTCCAGCTTCGCCACCATAGTCGACTCCGTCGAACCGCGGAACCTCAAGCGCTTCAACCAGCTCAACGCGGTTAAAATTACCGGCGTTCCCAAGAAACCTCTCGATACCGTCTTGGCCTTCCTGGAAAACGAAGCCCGCCAAACCCTGCCGCTCGACTACAACGTCGACTACGGCGGCGAATCCCGCCAGCTGCGCAAGGAAGGCACCAACTTCCTGCCCTCGCTCGGACTCGCCCTCATCCTCATCTTCCTCGTGCTGGCGGCCCAGTTCAACTCCTTCCGCGACCCGCTCATCATCCTGCTCGGTTCCGTACCGCTCGGCATGTTCGGAGCCCTGCTCTTCACCGCCCTTCGGGCGCCCGGAGACCCATGGACTCCCCATTGGAGCTGGGGCTGGACCACCTCTTGGAATATTTATTCGCAAGTAGGCGTCATCACTCTGCTCGGACTTGTATCCAAAAACTCGATCCTTATCGTCGAGTTCGCCAACTCGCTGCAACGCCAAGGACGCAGCAAGCTGCAAGCCGTATCCGAGGCAGCGGCCGTTCGTCTGCGTCCAATTCTCATGACAACCGCAGCCACCGTCTTCGGCCACATGATGCTCATTTTCGTCACCGGAGCCGGAGCCGCTGCCCGTAATTCCATCGGTCTCGTTCTGGTTTGCGGCATGGCCATCGGTACGCTCTTTACACTGTTCTTCGTTCCCTCCTTGTATGTGTTGCTTGCCAAGGAACACCATGGGAAAGAAGATTCTATCCCTGAGGCTGGAGCCTCCGCGTAAACCCGATCTACTCTACACTCTCACTATTCACTCTTCTCAAGCCGTGTATTCAAAACTCAAACGCGCCACCGCTAGCATCGTGGCACTCATAGCCGCGCTAGCTCCCCTTTCCGCACAGGAGACTCCCGAGGTCCCCGCGACCCTCTCGCTGCAAACCACCTTGGAGTACGCCTTGGAGAACAACTTCGCCATCAAGCAAGCGATCGAGGCCATCAAGGAACAGGAAGGATTGATCGTCGAGGTGAAGGCCCGAGCCTTGCCCAGCGTCGCCCTCAACGCCTCCTATCGCCAGCTCGACGAAGGCCTCAGCGAGGCGAGCAACTTCTTCCCCGCCACCACCGAATCTTGGGGCATCACCCTCTCCGCTCGCCAAGCCCTCTACCAAGGTGGAGGCATCCGCGCCGCCCTCGACGTACAGGACCTCCTGCGCGAATCTAGCCTGCTGGCTCTCGAATCCACCGTGCTCGACGCGCTGCTGGAAGTTCGCACCCGCTACTATGCGGTCCTGCTCGCCCGCGACCAAATCGGAGTAGAAGAGCAAAACGTCGAGCTGCTCGAAGAAACGCTCAACAACGCCAAGCTCCGCCGGGACGCCGGAGACGTTTCCGACTTCGAAGTCCTACGGGCCGAAGTCGCCCTCGCCAACGCCCAGCCAGCCCTCATCCGTCGCCGCGGCGCCTTCCGCGTCGCCATCGAGCAACTCCGCCAAAGCATGGGCTATCAGAACTACCGCCGCGACTCCCATAACTTGAGCAAGATTCCCGACCTGACGGATGAGCTGGTCTACAAGCCCATCGACTACGACCTGCAGGAGGGACTCGATATCGCCCTCGAAAACCGAGCCGAACTCAAACGCCTCGAAACCATCAGCAAAGCGCGCGAAGCTGGACTGCAAATCACCAATTCCGAACTCAAACCGTCGCTAGACCTGGTCGGCACCTACGGCAAGCAACGCTCAAACTTCTCCTCCAGCTTCGACGACGGTCCCGATGGCTGGACGGTTGGACTGGAAGCCAGCTGGAATATCTGGGATGGCCGCAAGACCAAGGGCCAGCGGCTTCAAGCCCTCTCCCAACTCGAGCAATCCCGCATCCAACAACAATCCTACCGCCTCAGCATCGAGGTCCAAGTCCGACAAGCCATTTCCGCCCTTCAAGAAGCCGATCAGCTCGCCCAAGCCGCCGTCAAGGTCGTGGAGCAAGCCGAGGAAGCCGTGCGCATGGCGGACAGCCGTTTCGAAACCGGCTCCATCAGCCAGCTCGAGGTTCTCGAAGCCCGCGTGGCCCTGACCGAGGCCCGCACCAACTCCTTGGCCGCAAACTACCAACACCTCGTTGCGGTAGCCCAATACCGCCGCGCCCTCGGCCGCGAGTCCATCGCCCGCGAGACTTGGCCCAGCGCCGAGTAAAAAGGCGGTACCTCAGCTCCTCAGGCGTCTTCCCCCCGGAACCTGCTACCCAGTGCCCGCCCCCCCCCGCAGGCAGCGAGATTTCAAAACCTTCGCTAAATGTTTGCCCAAATGGGACGATCCCTGTTTAGAGTAGACTCACAGGCACCACGACTC
>JBNKSG010000218.1:0-6611 GCA_050297195.1 Opitutaceae bacterium
TCTTTCCCGGCTGCGCCTCTCCATCGCAGCCGCCAGAACTCCCCACGCCCCGCCGCTGCTACCTCTCTTACCTTACCTCTCCGACGATGTCTCCCGCGCTCGCCGCCGCCGAGCCCATGGCTGTCGACGACTCCGCCTCCAAGAAGGCCAAGCGCAAGGAGCTCAAGGCCGCCGCCGCTGCAGCCGAGGCTGAGGCAGCCGCCTCGAGGAAGAAGGAGAAGAAGGGGAAGAAGCGTGAGAAGGGGGCGGCAGCGAATGGTCTGTTTACCATGCTTTGGGATGAGGGCGACTTGCAGCTGTTCAACGATTCGTCCGACTATGACGCGATCCGCATCTATCAGAACGGCATCGTGCACAAGAAGCACGCGGATCACTACCTCGACATCGCGCACGTTGCGGTAGATGGGTGGGCTGGAGAAGAGAAGGTAAACGTTCCCGATTCGGGCTCGGCTTTCGCTTTTTTGGGGATCGGTGTTGCGATCCTCCTCGTTTTGAAGCGAACGATGAAGGAAGACGATTAGGACTCTGCTGCCTCGGCTTGGGGCATCAAGCAGGGCGATAGCCCTTATCGTCAGCTACCATTGCTCGCCGGGATCTCCGGGGACGTGGTAGAGCTCGAAGTTCTTGTAGTAGTCGAGTTCGTGTTCCGGAGCGTGAACTCCTTCCGGATAGGGCCGCTGGGAGAAGGTGTGGAAGTAGGCGAGGCAAGCGTTTTTGTAGAACGCAGCGTCTTGGTGTTGGCGTTTGAGCAGGGCGGTGACTCGTGCGTGGCGCTGGGCATCGATAGAGCCTTCGAGGCTGGCCCATTGCTTTTGCATTTCGGCGACGCGGTCGACTCCCTCTTGGTAGGTGAGGCAGAGCTCATTCCATAGGGTGTTGCCTGACTTCATTTCGAAGTCCCAGTCGAGGTGGTGGAACCAGAGCAGGTACTTGTCCTCGATGGTTTCGGGCGAACCCCATTTGGTTGCGACTTCCGGGGCGTATTGGCCCAAGGCGTTGCTTCCGCTTTCGGTCCGGTCGAAACCGATGCCATCGCTGGACGCTTTGTGGTAGTAGGTGGAGGTCCAGTCGGGGCGGCCTTGGTCATGCCAAGGTCCGGGTCCGTAATGGTGGCCTGGGTACATTATATGGTGAAGCCCGAGGGGCATGGAGTAGTCGACCACGGTTTGGTGGGATCCGAGCAGGATCTTGTTGATCGTGTCGATGGTGTTGTCCTCGTTTCCAAAGGTCATGCGGGTCCACTCGTTGGCGATTTGCTCTGCGCTGAGATCGTGGTCCCAGGCGAGGCGGCCGAAGGCGTACCAATTGGCAGCTCCCATGGGGTGTCCGGTCCAGTTGCGTTCGTTGCCGATGTTGGCTACGCCGGCGATCGCGGTGAGTTCGTGTCCGAAGACGCTACCGTCCACGATCTTGGCGACGGTCGAGCCTTCGCCGTGGGCGAAGGTGTCGGACTCCAGCGTTTCCTTCCACATGGGGGCGAGGTAGACGAGGTGTATGTCGCCGCCCATGTACTCTTGGGTGATTTGGAGTTCGAGGGTGTGCGGGGTGTGGGGAGTCGCTCCGAAGAGGGGATGGAAGGGTTCGCGCGGCATGAAGTCGATGGCGCCGTTCTTGGTTTGGATGGAGACGTTGGGTTCGAACTTGCCGTCGAGTTGCGTGAATTCGGTGTAGGCCTGCTTATGGCGATCTTCCTTGACCTCGAAGTCGTAGACGAAGGCTCTCCACATGACGATGCCGCCGTGCGGGGCGAGGGCGCGAGCGAGGAGATTGGCTCCGTCGGCGTGGTCACGGCCGTAGGCTTGGGGACCCGGTTGGCCTTCGGAGTTGGCTTTCACGACGAACCCTCCGAAGTCAGGAACGTAGGTGTAGATTTCGTCGATTTTGTCGGTCCACCATTTGATGACGGCGGGGTCGAGCGGGTCGGACGTTTCCAGTCCTCCGATCTCGGCAGGGGCACTGAAGCGAGCTGTTAGGTAAACTTGGATACCGTAGGGGCGGAAGGTGTCGGCGAGGACTTTAACCTTTTCGAGGAACTGGGGACGCAGGACCGTGGCGTTGGCATTTACATTGGTGAGGACGGTGCCGTTGATGCCGACGGAGGCGCAGGCTCGGGCGTAGTCGTGGTAGTAGGGCTCGATGTAGTAGGGTAGGTCGAACCAGTTGAAGATGGAGGCTCCGGCCATGGTTCGCTCGACGGTGCGGGTGAGGTTGTCCCAATGGTTGAGCAAGCGGTGATCAATTTTAGGCGTGGACTCGAGATGAACGGTTTTGAGCGGTTCCTGCGTTTGCAGATGTCGCAGGAACGCGAATACGCCGTAGAGCACGCCTTGGTCGGTATTGGCAGCGATCACGGTGTTTTCGCCCCGGACGGTGATGAGGTAGCCCTCGTCTCCAAGTTCGGATAGGTCGAGTTGAAGCGCTTTGATGTAATCTGACTTGGGTGTGCCGACCAGTAGTTGGGGGGCGGATGCAGACTGAGTTTGGCCGAGTAAGCCTTCGAGGCCGCAGTTCAGCTCGTCGATGGCGATCTGGGCGGTTTCGCTGGAAGTGTCGGCCTGGATGGGGCCGATCGCGTTCCGGTAGGATGCAGCGATTGTCTCGTTTTCGATGGGGTCGTAGCGGAGCCACAGTCGATAGCCATCTTCGGCAGGGAGGGAAGAAGCGAACGCGAGAGTGACGAGGCTAATGATGCCGCGTAGTTGGCTTGTCATGACGGAGCGGTGTATCCGGGGTCGGTGGTCTGGAATCGGTGATCAAGTTAGACTGCTCTTGGGGTGGGCTGAGGCGAAAAACGCACCGCTCTTGCGAGGAGCGATGCTGTGCATAGAGATTCTGCTTCAATCAGGCCTCGCTGATCGCTGTCTCTTGGTCGTGTTTGTCGCGTTGCTCTTTCACCTCGGCTTGGATCTTTTGCAGGAAATTGGTGCTGATTGGGTAGAAGCAAAGAGCAATAACCGCGAGGGCAAACGGGATCGCCGAATATATTGTCGCTGTAATTTGGATACCGAATATACCTTCTGGAGTAATCTCTGAGCCAACTTCGTAGCCATGGGCGGCCATAAGGGTCGTGGCAAGGGCGGAGCCGATACCGAGGCCCGCCTTTAAGGCGAAGACCACGCCGGCGAAGATGAAGCCGGTTGCAGTGCGCTTGTTTTTCCACTCGGAGTAGTCTGCCGAGTCGGCGATCATAGTCCAGAGCACTGGGATCGTGGGGCCGTAGGTGGCGGGCCAGAGAAGGGAGAGAACGAAGAGGAGACCGATATCGGTGGGGCCGACGAAAAAGATGGATGCAGTGACGACTGTAGTGCCAGACAAGCAAACGATGAAGAGCATCTTCTTGCCGAGGAGGTGCACGAGTCGCTTGGAAGCGAATACGCCGACGAGGGTTATGAGATTCCCACACATGCCGAAGACCCCAATCCCAACATCGGTAGCGTTGGAACGATCGGGAGAAATGAGCAGGCCGATGGTGTCGAGGAAGCTATGCCAACCGGATAGCTCGCCTGTGGCCGGAGCGGCGAAGCCGAGCGAATCTACGAATTGGGTGAGGGAAGCGGTATCGATGTACTGCGACATGAAATAGTACATGGGGCCGCCGCGAAGGGAGAGCGTGGTGAAGATGCCGAGGGTGGCTATGAAAAGGATGATCCAGGGCTTGTTGCCAAGGATGTCCTTCATATCGCGTGACATTGGAGCTCGTTTGACAGGTTTGAGTCGCTCCTTGGTCGTGAGGAAGGTTATGATGAAGAAGACGAAGGAGACGGCGGCGAAGATGCCGATCGTAGCCATGTACCCCTTCGCTTCGTCGCCCGCTCCGAACTTAGCGACCCAAGGACGGGTGAAGGTTTGCACGACGAAGGAGGCAGCCATGGCGGAAAGGAATCTCCACTGCTGGATGGAGGTACGCTCGTCGTTATCGCCAGTCATTACTCCGGAAAGAGCGGCGTATGGGACGTTGTTCACCGTGTACATCGTCATGAGGAGGAGGTACATGATGATGCCGTACCACATGAGGCCGGGGGAGCCGAACTCGAGCCACGATGGCTTGGAGAAGGTGAGCCAGAAAACGAGGGAGAATGGAATGGCGGACCAGAGGATCCATGGGCGGAAGCGTCCCCAGCGGGTTTTAGTCCGGTCAGCCACGATGCCCATCATCGGGTCGGTAAAGCCGTCGTAGAGTCGTCCGAAGAGGAGCAGCAACGTCAGCGCCGTACCCGTGATGCCGAATATGTCCTGGAAGAAGGGCTGCTGGTAATAGATGAGGAACTGAAAGACGAAATTTGCGGAGGCGTCGGAGAGGCTGAAGCCGAATTTTTCGCGGACAGTCAGTCTTGTAGGGTCGTTGCTGCTCATAGGGTTACGGAATCGTATGGAACGGGGAGAAGGGGCGGGCCAAGTTCAGTCTTAGGGCTCTAGCCCTGCATTACTCATGAGACTTCTACTACGCGCCGACGAATCCCGCACGGAAGCGGTTTTGTCTTGGTTCGCGACCGAAGCGGGGTTTCAACCCAGTCTCTTCCGCGAACCGGCGTCAAAACCGCTTCCGCACTGGGCTCGCGGACTCTCGCTACGAATTTCATCAATAATGCAGGCTAGGAATGTTCATGGAGATTGCTGTCCGTCCTCTGGGAGGTGAAGGCTGAAACTCCGTGCCTCCTAGCTAAGGCTGGTCTTTCTATATGGCAAATCTGCACCGGAAAATTCGGCGCGGGCCTTGCTTTGGCGGAAACGCCCGATTGGGTGGCAATATTTCCTATTTTGCCTTTGTGTAGTTCCCGGGAAAGGTCCTAGAAGGAGCCTTTCATTATCAACCACTTTTGAATTGAAAATGAGTACTGTTGCAAAAAAGAAGCCGGCCGCCAAAAAAGCGGCCGGGAAATCCGCTGCTCGCGCCTCGCGCGATATGAAGCAAGCGATCCTAGACCACCTCAAGTATACCCTTGCGCATAACCCGTCGGCAGCGACGAAGCGCGATTGGTGGACCTGCATTTCCCTCGCCGTGCGCGATCGGATCGTGGATAACATGATCCATACGCAGAAAACCCACTTCCAGCAAAACGTGCGTCGCTGCTACTACCTCTCCATGGAGTACCTGATGGGCCGCATGCTGGTGAACAACCTGTACAGCGCTGGAGTCTACGACGAAGCTCGCGCCGCAGTGGAGGAACTGGGGTTGGAATGGGACGCGATCGTGGAAGAAGAACTCGACATGGGGCTCGGCAACGGTGGTCTCGGTCGTCTCGCTGCCTGCTTCCTCGATTCGCTCGCGACCTTGGACCTGCCTGCGATTGGCTACGGGATCTACTACGAGTTCGGCCTCTTCAAGCAGGCTTTCCAGAACGGTCACCAGATAGAGAAGCCCGACAGCTGGAAGATGTTCGGCACTCCTTGGGATATCGTCCGTCCGGAGTACACGCAAACTCTCAAGGTGTACGGTCGCGTGGAGACGCAGTTCGATGAAAAGGGCGACCCTCGTCCTGTTTGGGTGGATACAAAGACTATCCAAGGCGTGCCTTACGACATCCCGATCGCGGGCTACGATACTAAGACCGTTAACTTCCTGCGACTTTGGTCCTCGCGCTCCTCCGAAGAGTTTGACCTCGATGAATTCAACAAGGGCGACTATGTGGAAGCTATTCGCGAGAAGGCGATCGGCGAAACGATTTCCAAGGTCCTGTATCCAAATGACAAGACAGAGAACGGTAAGGAGCTTCGCCTCGTGCAGCAGTACTTCTTCGTTTCCTGCTCCTTGCACGATATCATCCGTCGCTATTTCAAGAACAACGACAGCTGGGACAACTTCGCCGAGAAGGTGGCGATCCAGCTCAACGATACTCACCCAGCGATCGGCGTTGCCGAACTGATGCGTATCTTGGTGGACGAGCATAGCCTCGTCTGGGAAAAGGCATGGGATATTAGCACCAAGACCTTTGCCTATACGAACCATACGCTCCTTCCGGAAGCGCTGGAAAAGTGGAGCGTACCTCTTTTTGAAAAGGTGCTTCCACGTCACCTTGAGATCATTTTCGAGATCAATCGCCGTTTGATGGACACGATCGAGGATCGCTGGCCGGGTGACAACTGGATGAAGCGCGACCTTTCGCTCATCGAGGAAGGTCACCCGAAGATGGTTCGCATGGCTCATCTCGCAGTGGTGGGAAGCCATACGGTGAACGGTGTTGCTGCAATTCACTCAGAACTGCTCAAAACTGTGCTTTTCCCGAGCTTCAACGCCTTGTATCCAAATAAGTTTACGAACATGACGAACGGCATCACGCCACGTCGTTGGTTGCTAGCGTGTAATCCGAAGCTCTCCAAGCTGATCGACAGCAAGAATATCTCGAAGGATTGGCCGAAGAACCTCGATGCCTTGCATGGGCTCGAAAAGTACGCGGACGATCCGACGTTCCAAGACTCGTATATGAAAATCAAATACGAGAATAAGGTGGCCCTCGCTCAGACTATCAAGGAGCTATGCGATGTTGAAGTAGACCCGAATGCCTTGTTCGACGTGCAGATCAAGCGTCTCCACGAATACAAGCGCCAGCATTTGAATCTGCTGCACATCCTCACGCTTTACCGTCGCCTTTTGCATAACCCGGATTTGGACA
>JBNKSG010000219.1:0-6584 GCA_050297195.1 Opitutaceae bacterium
GACGGGGGCGCAGCAAGGCTTCGTTGCCTCGAATCGCCTGTCCGGCGAGGCTCCGGTGCTCTTGGCAGGCTTGGGGTGGTTGCAAGGAGCCCTCGATTTGTCGGAGCCGCAATACAAGCAAGTGAGTGCCTTGCACAGCGACTACGAGGCCGCCTTCGACGACTTGTTCGCCCAGCTCGTGGAAAGCTATCGGGATTACCAGTCCTTCGACCGCAAGCGGATGGAGAACGACGTGGTCGATTACTTCAAGCTGTACGAGCTGCTGCAGCGGCAGAAACGTTTGAGCGAGGAATCGACGCGTTTGACCGATGAGCTTTTGAGCAAAGTCGAGCAGGTGATCGATCCGTCGCAGCGCGCCCGCTACCGCAGCCTTCTCGAGAATCTCTATCCGCGGACTGCTTCGAAACGCGCCGGCAACACGGATGCATAAGGATTCGGCATACGATCAGGAACTCATGCGCGGACTGCTGGAAGGCGTCCCGGGGGCCTTGGAACGTATGATCGAAAAGTGGGAACGGCCCCTGTTTTCTTTCATCTACCGTTATACCCAAAACGAGTTCGCGGCCCGAGACATCTTGGAGGAGACCTTTGTCAGGATCTACACGAAACGCGAAAAGTATGATTTTGACTACGCGGTTTCCTCCTGGGTCTTCACGATCGCTGCGAACCTGTGCAAGAACAAGGCCCGCTGGCACAGGCGGCATCCGGAAACCTCGTTTGAAAGCTTAGCGCGTAACGGAGAAAGCAAGGCCGGTTGCAGCTTGCTCGAGATAATACCTTCCGAAGAGGAACTTCCCGCTGAGGCGATGGAGCGTGATGAAGATTTGAATACATTGAAGGACGCGGTGTCGCAACTGCCGCATGACCTAAGGACGGCGGTGCTGCTGCACCACTACGAAGACATGAGCTACAAGGACATCGCGGAGATCGTGGGCTGCTCGATCCGTGGCGTGGAGACGCGTCTCTATCGCGCTCGAAAGTTGATCAAGAGCCGGATCGCGGAATCCCGCAGCATCGATGCGTTGGCTCAAAAAAAAACGGCCCAGCTTGACGCTGGCGCCGTTGGGCAGTTGCAGCGGCAGGCGCTGCTTGCTCGCTAAAACTTAGGACTGAAGCCAAGCCTTACCTTTTTGCGAAAGACGATGCACTCGGCCTCGATCTGGGTTTCCGTGGCGATGACTCGCTTCTTCAGCGAGTTGTCTCGGCTGCCGGAATTCAGAAGCTTGGCGATGCTTTCCTCTTCGATCCCGATGCGGGATTCCTCGAAGGAAGCGCCTTTGAAGTAGAAGCGGAAGCAGAGTCCATGCGAGTGCGGCGCAGCGTCGATCTTAAGATCTTGGAGATCGCGGCAGTAGCCGGCGATAAGGGTCAGGTCGTCCGCAAACTCGACGAGCTTCAAGGGAGCGGTTTCGTCTAGGTTGGACTGGATTGCATCTTGATCGATGCGGTTGGAGAATCCGTACGACAGTCCGATGCTCGGCAGTCTTTCAGCGGCCCATGCTTTCAAGGCATGCGAACTGGAGAGGCTAGCGATACGGGTGGCGTTGGCGTAGCGTTCGTGTTCGTTGAGAAAAAGCTCCAGCGTCTCGTCCAGGGATTCGGGAGCTTCGATTGAGAGTCGATCGGCAAGTCCACGCAAGACCCGGCCGAGCGGCACAGAGTCCAGCTTGGGGCTGGATGAAGTTAGGGAGGAGAATCCTCCTGGTTTTGGAAAGTCGACTATCATTGGATTTTCATTTGGTTGGAGACGATAGGCCTCATCGGCAGCGGCGCTTGGAGTATCTGTTTTGCGGTACGCTGGCGACGTGGCGAAATCGTGCTTCTAGTATCGGCTTTAACGACTGCCGTTCTTCATCTTTCCCGCGTAAAAAAAGGGCTAAATGCGAAGGCGTGGGGCAGGCCTGAGGGGCTTTGTCAGGAGGGGCTTGCGGAAAGACTCCTTGGCTCTGAGATCGAAAGCATGCTTTCTGCGGAAAGCGCTCATAAGACACGGGAAGGGAGCCTAAGAGGGCCTTAAGGATAAGGGGAACGATTGGCCTTTGAGGTGAGCCGTCCGCGTGTGATTTGTCTCTCGCTCACGGGGCTTTTTTTCGCCCCTGCCGGAAGTTCGGAACGGGCTCCCCATCGTTACGGAAGGGTAGGGATTGTGACAGGCGAATGGCGTAGGAGTTAAGAAATCGCGCCAGTCGGGGCGCTCGGTTGACAGCTCTATGGCAGCCTCCCAGCTCCTGACCCGTGCCAGCTTATTTCAAACAACTGACTATCATGTATACAAAGCCATATCCAATTCTAGGAGGCATCTTCCGCCTCCTTGCTATTCTTTGCGTCGGGGCGACTTCTGCCTATTCGCAAAGCTCGAAAATCGTTGGGCGCGTGACTGATGAGGTCATCGATCTCGCCCTCGGCGGAGCTCTTGTGCAAGTTGTGAATTCCGAGGTGAAGGCCTACACGGACGATCAAGGGAATTTCATTCTCTCGAATGTACCGGCCGGAGCGAAAACGATCCGCGTATCCTATCTTGGATACGACACGACTGAAAAGTACGTGGAGGTCCCTTCCAGTGGAACGATTCGGGCGGACGTGAGCTTTGCCAGCGAAGTTGTCGAGCTAGATGCCTTTCGCGTGCAGGGCACCTTGGTCGGATCGGCTCGAGCTCTCAACAGCCAGAGAGCTGCGGATTCGCTGAGCAACATTATTGCGGCGGACGAAATCGGCAGCTTTCCCGACCAAAACGCGGCCGAATCCTTGCAACGCATTCCCGGTGTAGCTCTCTATCGTGACCAAGGGGAGGGGCGTTATGTCGTCCTGCGCGGATTGAACTACACCTTCACCTCTGTGGAGTTGGATGGGTCAGCCTTTGCGGGCGCGGACCTCGGCGAGCGGGCGACGGCCTTGGACGTCGTCTCTTCGGATATGCTCTCTTCGATCGAAGTGACCAAGGTCCCGACTCCCGACATGGATGCCGAAGGCATCGCCGGCAAGGTTAACATTAAGACGAAGAGTCCTTTCGATGGAGACGTCTTCAACGCGCAAGTCGGCGTGCAGATGACTTATTCGGATATCACTGGAGACTGGAGCCATAAGTTCAATGGCGAGACGACGTGGAGGTCCGACGACGGAAAATGGGGCTTCCTGGTCGCTCCTTCCTTCCAAAGTCGCGAGTATGGATCTCACAACTACGAGGTCGCGGATGCATGGTCCGAAGAGGATGCTCCCAGCGGCGGCGAATTCTATTTCCCCGAGGAGATCCAGTTTCGCGAATACGAGATCAAGCGCGAGCGCAGGGGGGTGACGGCGACGATCGAAGCGCGTCCGAATGACGAAACGAAAGTGTATCTAAGAACAAACTACAATAATTTCACGGATACCGAGAATCGCTACCGTACAATCATTCCGTTCGAGGACGGGGAAATCACCGCTTTGAGCTCCGATTCGGGAACGGTTGAAAACCTCGAAGGACTCAGCCGCCGCCTGCGTCAGCGTAAAAAGGATCAGGAAGTCCTGGGAGCGATCCTAGGATTTGAGAAGCTGGTCGGAAGCTGGACCGTTGACGGATTTGCTGGGGTGTCGAAGGGCGAAGAGACGCGTCCGAACGAGACCTCGACCCGCTTCGAGCGCGGCGATGCCGATTTGGATTTTGAATACAACTTCTCGAATCCATACGACTTCAAGGTAACCCAGCTTGCGGGTCCGAGTATCTCCGAAGCGGCAACCTACAACGAATTCGACAAGTTGGAACTTTCCAATGAATCAGGAGACGAGGATTCATTGGATGTGGCTCTCAATGCTCGCTACGATTTCGCGGGCGACAAGCAAGCGTACATGAAGTTTGGCGTTCGCATACGTACCAAGGAAAAGAGCAGCGAAGTTGAGCTGGTCGAGTATGAGGATGGGCCGGATTCGTTCTCCTTCGCGAATTTGGCAGGCGAGGTAAGCAGCTATCCCTTCTTGAAGGCTCCGCGTATCGATCCCGTTAAGGTGAACGCTGCCTTTTTCGGAAACGAGTCTTCCTTTGATTCCGAGCGCGTCGTCGAGGACAGTACCTTGGACGACTGGAATTCGCGGGAGGATATCCTTGCGGTGTACGGGATGGCCGGTTGGACCTTGGGCAGGTCCAACTTCATTGCAGGAGCGCGCTTCGAGCAGACGGATTTCGAGAGCAACGGCTTCGAGTACCTGGAAGATTCCGATGCAGGAACGCCGCTCTCCGCGAGCAAGGACTACGACAATTTTCTCCCGAGCTTCCAGTACCGCTACAATGCCACGGAAAATCTAGTATACCGTGCCTCGTGGTCGAACTCTTTGGCTCGTCCAGGTTTTGGCGATACGGCGTATCGTCGGTTCATCAATGACGACGGCGATGAGATGGAGGTTGGAAATCCGAACTTGGATACCTTGGAATCGACCAATTGGGACGCATCGGTCGAGTACTACCTGCCATCTCTCGGGGTCGTTTCGGCCGCAGTGTTCTACAAGGATATCGAAAACTTCGCCTTCCAACAAACCTACGAGCGCGACGAAAGCCCCGAGGCTTTCAGCCGCATTCTGGGAGACGATCCCGTCTTTGACGGTATCGAGGAAGTCACTACGTTCAGCAATGGCAGCGCTGGTGAAATCAAGGGCCTCGAGCTCGCCTACCAGCAGGAACTCGCTCTACTCGGCGACGCGTTCCAAGGTTTTGGTCTGATGGCGAACGTAACCTTCCTCGATAGCGATGCGACTTATCCCACGCGTGAAGGCGAACGCATCCCCTTCATCGGGCAGTCTGACACGGTGGGGAACCTGGCGTTCACCTTCGAGAAGGGCAAGTTCTTTGGTCGCGTGGCCATGAATTGGCGAAGCGAGCGCTTGCGCGAAGACGAGGCGATCGGCGGCGATGCATTCGAAGATTTGTATGTCGACGACTTCAGCCAAGTGGACTTGACCTTCCGTTACCGGGCCACGAAGAATTGGACCTTCTACACGGAAGTCTTGAACATCATGGACGAGCCGTTCCGCGTTTTTCTCAAGTCGCCAAACGGCGGACCTGATCGAAACGGGCAAGTTGAGGAATACGGCTGGAGTTCGAACGTCGGGTTCCGTTGGCACTACTAGTGGATCGTTTCGCTGGATCTGTATATAAGATTTAACTACGCCACCGTTCGCTTTAACGCGTGCAGTGGCCCTTTACTGTTTTAAATGAAGAAGAGAATTTTGGGTATAAGCCTTTGTCTATGTCTGTGCGCCGCAGTTCGGGCGGAGACGAATCGGGTCGTATTGAAAGAAGCGTTTTTTACGACGGATCAATCGAGGGAGAATATTGATTCGCCAGCTGTCTGGCACGCTCCGGACGGACGTAGTTTGCTTTTTGCCACGAGCAAGGCAGGGCATTCGGTCAATGTCTTCGACGCTGAAAATGGGGCTATGATCCGTCGGCTTGGAGGACTCGGTTCCGAGCTCGGCCAATTTGATCGGCCCAATGGCGTCTGGGTGGTCGACGACTATTTGCTTGTCGTCGAGCGAGACAATCGCCGAGTGCAGGTCGTGTACCTGCCCACCATGGTGGGGATCGCAAGCTTCGGCGAAGAGGAGCTCGGCAAGCCGTATGGCTTGTACGTTCGCCCACGCGGGCAGGGCGTCTACGATGTGTATGTAACGGATAACTACGAGTCAGCGAACGAGGAAATCCCAGCGGACGAAGCCTTGGGGCACCGCGTAAATCGCTATCTTTTGGAAACGGCTGGCTCAACTGCGGAAGCCGAGTGGGAATCCGCCTTTGGGGCGACTGCGGGCGACGGTCGATTGTATGTCGTCGAGTCTGTATATGGAGATCCCATACACGGTCGCCTTCTGGTGGCCGAGGAGCTGGAAGACGATCAACGAGGGCGGCAGGTCAAGGTTTACGATTTGGAGGGGACCTTTACCGGCAAGACCTTTGGCCAGGGCATTTTCAAGAACCAGGTGGAAGGCATCGCATTGTACCAAGTCTCGGATCGGGCGGGCTACTGGATCGTTACCGATCAAGGAAAGATAGAGAACTGGTTCCACGTTTTCGATCGTGAGAGCTTGGAGTATCGCGGCAGTTTTTCCGGTGAGAGAACTTTGAATACGGACGGCGTTTGGTTAAGCCAGAAAGCTTTGCCGCGCTATCCGCATGGGCTTTTCTATGCTTGCGACAACGATCGAGCGATAGCGGCCTTCGATTTGGCTGAAGTGGTTCAAGGTCTCGGCTTGGAGGCGAGCGAGTAGGCCTTCGGCGCTTTCGCTTGCCCCATACTGGGGAGGGGAGCTCTGTGGCGGGATCGCGGAGATTCTTGTCTATCGGGGGCTCTCGCCTCGTAGAAATCGCCTATGGGAAAAGCCTTTACAAGGCGCGTGATCTGCTAGCAGCTTTCTTCCATGCTGGCGGTTTGTCCGCTGGCCTCCTCTTTTCCCACAACACCCTATCCCCAGTTATATGCCAGAATCCCGATCCGAAAAGGCGAGCAACGACTCCGCCTTGAGGTTTTATCGCGATGTGCTCGGTCTCGAGCGACTTCATTACGGAATTTGGAACGACGGCGACGAGTTGACGTTCGAGGCGCTCAAAGAAGCGCAAGCGCGGT
>JBNKSG010000220.1:0-6576 GCA_050297195.1 Opitutaceae bacterium
CTCGCCGCAAAGATCCTTCAGCAAGGCATTACGCGACGGAGCCAAGAAGCTCGACTGGCACGCCACCGCTGCCAGCGAAAGCAAAACCCCAGCAAAGGAATGAAGCAACGCGCTGACCGACAACAGCGTCATAGCGGCCGTTTGCAGCAGCAAGCTCCCCCGTACGACCGCTACCTTCGAATACCGGCTACTCAAACGTCCCGCAACCGGAGCGAGAAAAACGTAAGGCAAAACATAAAGCGCGGAAATCACGCCCACCCAAACTGCGGCTTGCTGCTCGACAAACGTCGCCGCTACCAACGCCGAAGCCGTAATCTTCGCCACATGATCCCCAAAGGCATTCAGCCCCTGGGTGGCGATTAATCGATAAGAAGAAGAGAGAGGTGCATTCGTGCTCATGCCCTCCCCTTCGCTCAGCCCATGCCAGACAATCGATAGCGCCTACTAGTCAACGACTTAAAAACAGTCCCCACTTTCAACGCTGAAAGAGCCATACAATTTACGTACATCTCTCAAAAGCATTAAACGATCATTCAATCCTTAAAACCCTGCCTCCCAGCGCTCACTCCACCCCTAGGACATAGCGTTTCGCTGTCCGGCGATCTACCTGCAAGATTCGAGCGGTCTCCTCGTAGCTCCCGCCCCGTCGGTAGACTTCCTGGGCATAGCGACTTAGCAGCTGGTTCGCGGTCAAGCCGCTGTCAGCGCCTTCCTGCACCCGCTGCGCGTCGTCCCGGCTCACGCCGAGGTCCTCAGCCTCGTAACTCCCGTGTATCAAGATATTGCGTACACACTGCTCCAGCTCGCGGAAATTACCCGGCCAGCGATAGGCTTGGCCGAGGTTCTTGGAAATCCACGCGGTCGCCTCGTCCGCCAGCGACTCGCCATCGATCGGACCCGCCACCTTGAAAGCGATATGACGCACCAACACCTCGAGCTCGCTCCCTTTGTCCGCCAAAATCTCGCGTAATCCCGGCGTCCGGATCCGGTCCGCGCACAAACGGAAATAGAAATCCTCGCGGAATCTTCCTCCCGCAATCTCATCCGGCAAATCCCGATTCGTCGCGGCCATCACTTTCCCTACAAACGGCCTCAGCGTCGTATCTCCCAGACGCTGAAACTGCCTCGTCTGCAGCACCCGCAAGAGCTTCACCTGAATCGAAGAATCCGTTTCGCCGATCTCGTCGAGGAAGACCGTCCCATAGCGGCCACATTCCTCAAAATAGCCTTCCCTATCCTGCAAGGCTCCCGTGAACGCTCCCTTGCGATGCCCAAACAGCTCGGACTCGATCAAGGTTGGCGAGAGGGCCGACAGGTTCAGCGGATAAAAGGCCGCGCCAAAATCCACCGCAAACTTTCCGGCCTGCAAGTCAAACGGCACAAACCGCGACATCCCTACCGCTCGCGCCACCAGCTCCTTCCCCGTTCCGGACGGTCCCGTTATCAAGGTCACGATATCGCTCATACGACTGTATAGAGATCTTTGATACCGCCGCATATCACGAGTGAAGCAACTGCTCCAAATACGGCTGCGCAAGGCGCAAATCGCCTCGGAACCGCCTACCAAATAACGATAGATGTTCAGCCACGCGCGGCGAAGCTGGAAGTACAGAGCGAAGTACAAGCCTTCCCGCTCCGGAGAAAAACGCGTCGCCGCATGCACCGACAAGAAGTAGCGCTGCCGATCCCTGTATTCATAATAAAACGACACGCCCCCTGGCTGTGGCTTGCCCGCTAGCGAGGACTCGATCAGCTTATCGTACTTTTCCATGAACTCGTGATAAACCACGAAATGAACAAGGTTCTCGTAGGCCACCCGCTCGGCCTCACCAACTTCCTTGACCTTGGAAAGCTTCGCTCGAGCCGGCTCCATCAAGGAAAGGGCCAGACCGATCAATCGCTTCAAGTTCGGAGCCAACAACTCCTCCGCTTCCCCCGGCCCCACGTATCGCTCCCGCTCCTGGTAATCCTTGCCCAAACACTCCCGCTCCAATTCCCAGCGCGACTCTTCGAAGGGGTTACAGTAAACGATGTCCGCAAGCTTCTGAGCGAGCGGCCATTGGTCTCGGGTAAAGATCTTTTGAGGCATCGCTGTACACTATTTGTACAAGCAAAGCAGTCAACCATTGCCCGAAGCAGGGCACACGAATAGACCAAACGACGCCGACAAAGACATATCCCATTGCATTACAGGAGGATACATCTCCAACAACAAAATCTGGCATCTCATCTGCGTCGGCTCAGGCATGCAAAAGCCAAAGTCCTTATACCAAAACGCCTCCCTCGGCTTCATGAAAGTTTGCCTAAGCTGCTTCGGCATCGCAGGAACAGCGGTTCTAACCTCCGGCGTCCTCAAGCTCGGCATCCTCAACAACGACCGCAAACTCGACCATGCCTTCCGACTGCTTCGCCCCCTCAGCGACGGGCTCACCCAAATCGTCGAGCGTTCACTCTACTAGGCCCGCAGCAGCGAGGGACTTACTTGCCCTCGGCCTCCTCGGGAGCCTGCAGATGCGCCAGCTCCGTGCCATAGACATTTCGCTCCAGACCCTCCGGCGTGAAAACCCATTTCGGAATTTCCACCCCAACCGCCGCCTCCAGCACGCGAAACCGAGTCTTATCCCGGGTCTCCTCGTTACGCACGTCGACTTGGCTTAGCACTCCCTGTCCGTCCACAATCTTGAAGGCCACAACGGTAATCGTCTTCGCCAACTCCTCGCCCGCATCGTAGATCTCGACACGGTTCAATGCGTTGAACTCCTCGTCCAAGTAGATCCTGACCCGCGATATCCGCTTCTGGAAGGCTTCGTCGTCGCGAGGTGGATACAGGCTGAAAACATGGGTCGGGCGGCTCCGCATCGTGGTACGTCCCTCGTACTTGAACTCCTGCCAAAAGGAAAACGGCATCAAAAGGTCGAACACTGTGAAGTCGCTGCCAGCGATCCGTTCGAAATAATCGCTCGACTCAAAGAGACGCGCCCCCGGCTCGCCCTCCCGCCAGCTATCAAGCTCCATCACGTTGGCGAAGATCCCATTTTGCAATAAGAGCCGCTTCACCTCGGCTGGCACCAAGGCGCCTCGATCCGTAACGTCCGCCGGCTTAACCGCGATATCGATACGCGAGAGCGGTCCATACTCGGACTGCGTCCCGAGCAGCAATCCCGACACCGTACGGGTCTTCTCCTTGCGCGGACGAATCTCCAGCATGAAATTCAAGCGGAAATCTCCAGCGATCCCGAGACGGCGGAAGGTTTGCAGGATTTCCAATCCATCGGCCTGGCTCACCTCTTCGCCCAGCGTATCGAGCGGGCTAGAGCCATGGCGACGCTGCGCGGACAAATCGCCCGCCAGCAAAGCGAACAAAACAGCAGCGACAAAGCACTGCCTAACTGCGGACACAAAAAAGGCCGGGCGTATTCCCATGCGAAGGGTAGACCCGGCCATTTGATAAAGTTTCCCGCTCGCCGTTATTCAGCAGCGGCTGGTACCTTTTCCGCAGCCTCCTCAACGGCTGCCTCCGCATCGCTTGCAGCAGCAGACGCATCCGCCTCAGTTTCTTCCGCAGACTCCTGAGCTTGGGAAACAAGCTCGCGGAACGCGTCAGACGCCGGGCTCGGCTCGGAAGCCTCGATGGTTGGAAGCGCTCCGTCTTGCTCGACCTTGGCGAGCTCGTGCTGGTGCAGCTTCGAAAGGTAAAGCCCAAACGCCAAGACAAAGAAGACGATTGCCGTGTTCTTCGTCCACTTGGAGAGCACGCTGGTAGTTTCAGCGCCCAATGCCGACTCTGCCATGCCACCACCCATTGCAGCACCTAGGCCACCGTTTGCGCTTCCACGCTGCATGAGAACCAAAAGGATCATGAAGATAGAAACGAGGACCAGTACTACTGTAAGAAAGGCGTTGAGAAATTCCATAATTTGAGCCGGAGACAGTCGAAAAAGGAAATTGCCTTGTCAAGTACCGAAACCGACCGGCATTTCCAATGTTACTATAATAATGTAGCGAAACGAGCGAACGAGAACCAGGAAACGTCGCCTAACGCTCCTCAAGCCCTATTTTGTCGAGGATTCGCTGCAAGTCGTCGTTGCCCGTGTACTCGATGACAATCTTCCCCTTTTTGGGAGCATGCTTGAGGGCAACCTTCGCATTCAGGTAGGAAACCATGCGCTTCTCGATGTCTTCGATCGCTGACGCTTCTGCGGGAGACACGCTGCGCCCACCGCTCTGCTTGCCCTTGCCGGAGCGTTTCATGGAGTCGATCAAGCCTTCGGCGCCGCGAACGCTGACCCCATCTTCGATGATGCGGCGAGCAATCAGAGCCTGCTCCTGCTTCGCCTCGAGGCCGAGCAACACCTTGGCATGCCCCGTCGAAAGCAAACCGGTGGAAAGGTAGCCGCGCACTTCATCCGGAAGTGTAAGCAAACGGAGCGAATTGGCGATGGTGGCCCGTCCCTTGCCCACGCGTTCCGCCACTTGCTCCTGCGTCAGGTCGAAATCCCTCAGCAAGCTAGCATAACCCATCGACTCTTCGATCGGGTTGAGGTTTTCGCGCTGGAGATTCTCGATCAAGGCCATCGAAGCCGACGAGGAATCCCCCGCCTTGATGATACGGGCCGGGATCTTGCCGAGCTTCAGCATCTTGAAGGCACGCAAGCGACGCTCGCCCGCGATCAACTGAAAACGCCCGTCCACCTCGCGCACCACGATCGGCTGGATCAAGCCCTCGCTGCGGATGCTCTCGGCGAGGTCCGTCAACTGGCTCTCCTCAAACTCGCGACGAGGCTGATGCGGATTCGGCTCCACCTTGCCAATCGGCAACTCCATGAAGTCGGGGCTACCTACTGGCTCAGCGGCCGCAACAGGTGACGGAGTCGATGCCGAAGCCTTCGCCTTCGAAGCGACCTTCTTGGCTGGAGCTTTCGCAGGCGCGGACGGTTTGGCAGCGGAAGTTTCCGCTTTCTTTGCTGTGTTGCCGGAAATGAGGCCGGCTAGCCCTTTACCCAATCTGGGTTTCGCTTTCGCCATGAGATGTGTGGGGATCTATTCGGATGCTTGAGGAACGAAAATTCTTTGCCCGACCTGGAGGAGCCGAGGGTCCGAGATCTTGTTGGCGTTTTGGATCCAGTCGACACGAGAATTCAACTTATTGGCAATTCCCGCCAGACTATCGCCCTGAGTCACATCGTAGGGCACGCCAGTCGACGGGTAATTCTTCGGAAAGTCCGTCTTCACGTTCGGATCCGGCTGAGAAATCGTAGGAACGGACGTCACCGCCTTCTGAACTTCATTGGCAAACTTCTTGAGCTCTCGGTTCACCATCGCGG
This sequence comes from Opitutaceae bacterium, assembly GCA_050297195.1. Classification (GTDB taxonomy): domain Bacteria; phylum Verrucomicrobiota; class Verrucomicrobiia; order Opitutales; family Opitutaceae; genus Pelagicoccus. The sequence continues at coordinate 5,325 of JBNKSG010000220.1, forward strand.
TCAATTCGCGTTGCACCACCTCGTCGCGGGCTGAGAGGTCAGCTGCCGTCTTGCGCACGAGTTCATTGACTTGAGCGACGGTCGCGTAATTGCCGGACTGGCGTGCCGCTGTCGCCTCGAACTCTTCGACCAGATTTTTCAGGCGAGCATTCTCGCGGCGCATCTCGTCCATCTCGGCGAGCAGCCCGCGCATCTGCTCCATCATCAAGCGCTGGTCTTCCACCATATTCGCAACTTGATACTGCAAATTGGAGGACTGGGCATTAGCTTGTGAAAAAAGCCCCGCAGTCAATACGATGAGGGCGACGAAAAAACGGAAGGGACGTGTCATGGTAACTAAATGCTGAGTAATTATGATTTCGAAAACAAGTGTTTAGCTTACGTGGGAACGCGCTCGTCACGCGAAAGGGAACAGAATCGCGTGACAAGCACGCTCCCACCGATCGATTCCCTATCCCTTGACGTGCTCGGAAGTAACAAGTTCCGACATCTCGCGCGATTCGAAAACCGCATTTTCCGGCAACTCAAATCCACGCAAAAAGTCAGCCGCCAACAACATCTTGCCGCCAGGGCGCTGCAGCTTCTTCAGCAAGATCGAACCCTCGCCGCAAGCAACGCGCAAGCCGCCTTCCTCGATGCCAACCACCGAACCAGGCTCCCTCGAAAACGAAGCGTCTTCCGCAACCGCCAGCCCGACTTTGATCGAGACATCGCCCAAACAGGCGCGAGTCGCCGGCCAAGGAAAAAGTCCGTTGATACGCCGGGCCAGCTCCTTCGACGAAACGCAAAAATCGAGCTCGCCATCGTCCTTCCCCAACTTCCGAACAAAGCTCACTTGCGAAGCGTCCTGTTCCGTCAGCTCCACCTGGCCAGCATGCACCCTCGGCAAGCCGCGTTCCAGCAACGGAACGCAAGCCGCAGCCAAACGGGCCTCAACATCTAACGCCGTATCCTCTTCTCCGATACACACACGTTCAACATCTAGAACCGGCCCCGCGTCCATCTCGCGAACGAGCTTCATCAGGGAAACGCCCGTCTCCCCATCTCCGCTCGCTACCGCGCATTGGATCGGCGACGCGCCACGATACTTAGGCAATAGCGATGTATGCAAATTCCAGATACCCAAACGTGGCGTATCGATCAATTTCTGAGACAAGAGATGCCCATACGCCATGACCAAGATCGAATCCACCTCCATCGTCTCGATCTCCAAGCGCTCCGCCTTGCCCATCTTTTCCGGCTGATAAACCGG
>JBNKSG010000221.1:0-6529 GCA_050297195.1 Opitutaceae bacterium
CGATAAGCTTCATGTCGTCGATCGCGATTGCGGGCACTCGAGTCTGCAGGATCGACCTGTTTTGGTGGTCGGTCAGTAGCAACGAGACATTTCCGTTGGCGATGATGCGCGAGACCACGGCGGGAACGCCTCGAGGCAAGGTTGCGACCCCGGCCCCGGTTTGGAGACAGGCAAAATAAACCGCCACCGCATCGATTGTATTGGCAGTGAGGATACCGGCCACGCGACCGCTTGCCTTTCGTTCGATAAGGTTCGAAGCGATCGTCTCAATGCGTTGGACTAATTCCGATGCGGTGATCGTTCTCTCTTCATCTATCAGAATCTCCCTGTTTGCATCCATGGGAGCTCGGTTGAGCCACGCAGTGTGGATACAAGACAGCTGCGGTCTTTGAGAGGGATCGGTCATTGTGAAACCGAGGATGGTCTCCGGCGCGAAAAGACGATCAAGCCGATGCCCGTGCACAGAGCACCGGCATAGAGCGAGTCCACATTGGCCCAGAAACCCGTGCGCTCGGAAATCCGCCACACCGTAGTGCCAGCGGCTCCGAGCAACGATGCGAAGACAAACTGGTGATCGGAGATGCGTCCTGGCCAAAAGTAACCAATCATCATGGGCAGCAGAAGGCAGGCGGCCATGTAGCTGCCCAAGGTCTTCCAGACCGCCATGATATTGCCTTCGAAGGCGATGCCCAGGGCCACGGCGGCGATACCTGATACGATCATGCCGAGATGATGTAGCCCGACTCGACCGCGTAACCGCCGAGGAACCAGATCGTAGGACATGGTTGTGCCCGCTAGGAAGAGATACGAGTCCAAGGTTGAGAGAATGGTCGCGGTTACGCCGGCCAGCAGGAACCCACGCCACCCATCGGGAAGCAATTGCACGGCGTAAACAAGATAGGCATGTCCGGAGGCAGCTTCTGGGATTACGGCAAACGCATACATGCCGCCTAAGGTGGTGCAGATATCAAAGAAGAACCATACCACCGTGGAGAGGAGAATGCCGAGGCGGGCAGTGCGGGTGGAGTCGGCCGCAAAGCAGCGTTGATAGAAGTTCGGATTCACCAGCGTCGACAGGGCAACGATCCCCCATACCAGGAGCGTGCCCCAGGATTGTCCGCCGGTGATGGAAAAATGCGTCTCCGGAAGTCGTTCACGTAGAAACGAAAGGCCGCCAAATTGAGTTGCCGAAAAAACGACTACCAGCAAGACGGCAAGGCACATCACGAAGAACTGGACCAGATCGGAAAAGACGACGGCCCGTAAGCCGCCCCACATGGAATACAGCAGCACAAAGGCAACGCCGATGGACATCGTTAACCAGAGCGGACCGCCGAAAAGAACCTGCAGCAGCAGCCCGATGCTGATGACGTAGGCGATGGGGAGCACGTTGAACAGGTTGAAGACGGCGCTGAGTCGACCAGATTTCGGCCCGAACATGCGGCTGACCAAGTCGGGCAAGGTGACGGCTTCGTAGCGCGCGACTCGATGCACGATGAACACGGCAAAGATGAGGTAAGCTGCGTACCAGAAGACGCCCTGCGTCACGAAATTATAGATACCGTAGTTAAACGCTATCTCTGTGACGCCAAAAATCCCCCCGTACCACGTGGCCACCAAGGTCGCGATGAACATGGGCAGCGTGAGCCGGCGCCCCATCAAGAGAATGTCGAGCAAGCGTGTTTCTTCGTCCGCGTTCGGCAGTCCCTTGCGTTTGCGATACTCGCCGAAGACAACCGCGCCGATGGTAACTCCGATGATGCAGGCAAAGACCAGCCAGTCCAGCGCCCCGATAGAAGTCGCGACCTCGAGCTCAGGATCAAAGCTCACCTTCGTTATGCTTTCCACTGGCTCGCGGCAAAACAGATCATTCCCTCGTGAAGGGAATGCGAGATACGATATCGGTGAGTGGAGGCTTCGTTTTTCATCATAGGCGCTGCTTCTAAGCGACAGGCAATGTCCCCTTAGTCAGCTCTTAGAGCGTCCGAGTCAATACGTTCAATCTCCTCGAAATAGGGGAGTGGAAAACGGGGAAGCTCGCCGGGAAGGGGCTGTCGATGCGGAGGGTAGCGAGGAGAGTTGGCGGCTGAGGAGGGGGCGAGGTGAAGTAGGCCTTTCGTTCGCCCCTCCCGATCTGGCCCTGTTCTCCTCTCTCCTTCCTTTGGGGAACAAACACGCGTCCGCTAGAGTCCCATCCTGCTCTAAATGAGCTGGATCCGTTGCCGATTTGGCTTAGGAAAACACACCCGAAAACATAACCCTCGTCTCTTGACCATGAACAACATACGAATTGCATTGTTAACCTTTTCGCTCGCCGTAGCGGCGAGCCTCACGAGCCTGGCCCAGGCCGCCCACTCCGAGGGAGAAGCGGTGAAAGTCGTGCAGAGCTCGAAGTACAACGTGCTCACCGGCAACTGGGACGTGGTGTTGGAAGGCGACGCGAGTTCTATCGCCGAGGATTTCAAGAAGCAAATGCCCAACTTGGACTACCACCTCGTCGAGGAGGAAACGGTGGGTAAGAAGAAAAGCGAACGCACCGTGCTGACTTTCCGAGGCGAGGGCGACCAGCGTGTCGTCGTCAAGCTCAAGGAAGTCCCAGAGGGAACCAACGTACGCCTGCGCGTGGGCATTGCCGGAAACGAGACTAAGTCTGCCCAGCTTTTTAAGTACGTTTTCATGCGGATGTAGTCGTTCCCCGACAACCGCTGCGATCGAGGGGAGCCTAAGCGGCAGGAAAGAGAAACATGTCGGGCTGTAATGTTTTGACTGATTCGTTTTAGGAGGCTGGCGACTTTCCTTCGTTTGCCTGACTTCGGCTCCGAGTCGTAGCGGCTGACTCCTGCGGGAGCTGCCATGTTTAAGCGCTTGAACGGCCATGGGTCCTTGCAGACGTGCTTGGTTTTGAGCCGCAGTCGCAACTGCTTCCAGTCGGATGCCTTCGGTTCTCGGGCTGCGTCCTTGTTCGACTTCCCAAACGCCTTCATCTAGCGCGAGACCGTTTCCTCGCCTTATCTCGGCGAAATCTTTGTCGCCTGTTTCTGTTGCGGCCAGCCGATTTCTCTCGTCTGCAATCACCCTTGCTTGAAGTCCTTGGTGGCGATAGCCCATCCCTTGCTCATCTTCTCGAACGCTCGCTTGGCTGCGTCGTCCTCGAGGATCCAGGACCTGTAGTTGCGGGGTGTCGCTACGCTTATTGTCTATCCAAGTTGTTAATCAATGCTGCGAGGAGTCCGAAGGACAAGACTCGCCGCAGCAGCATTGTTAGCAACTTGCCGCAGCGGAGCTCTGGGGACGTGGGTAGGGCTCTTGCGGAGCGCTCGATATCGAGTCATTCCGGCCTGACCCGACTCCTCTCGCCTCCAAAACAAGAATGGGCACGGTGAGCAGCCTGTTGGCGCTCGCCGTACCCCTTTTGTTTTGTGACTATTGTGAATTGTCTCTCTATTTTAAATGCATTTATGCTAGTCAATGCACTTTAGCTTGTAGGTGACGACCTTTTCGTCTCCTGATGCATTTTGGTTTACGAAGTACAGCTCGTGTACGCGAACTACCTCACCTTCGTCCACTGGCTCGAATACTGCATTATATACTGATTTGACCATATCTCCTTTGGCGGTTTGAGTTGTTAATGAGCTTCCGGTAACCTTGCGAGTCCAGACGTTCCCGGTCTCAAGCCCGATCACGATACCTACGACTTCATCTTCGATGATGTTTTCAGTATAGGTTACATTTCCCGATGGGGTTGTTACTCTCTTATAAGTGTAAGGAGAGTAGATGTATACATATATTGGTTCGTTCCAGCATTCGAAGACTGTGCTTTCTATTTCGATCTCGAATACTCCTTCACCTTTTTCGACGTTCGCGCGGCCTGAGGCTGTAGATAGAGCGGCGAATAGGACTATGAACAGTGCGATTAAATAACGCTTCATGGTTGTTTCCTTTCTCGAAGTGGGTTGGTTGAGGCATCTTTTCGATGCGATTAAAAAAAGGGCGAGATTGTGTGACCCTCGACGGAAGGGATGTTCGAATATGCTCCCTACAAGCATTTAAGGCTAGCGAGCTTCGGGTATGCGGGCAATATTGATTGCGTCGCTCCCATTTGTTAGAAGGGGACGTCGTCTTGTTGAGAAGGGGATGTAATTTATTGGGGTCGAACCCTGATGTGGATGGGGTTATAGAGATGAACTTGTAGTGTTTTACCTGTGGCTAGTGTTGAGGCGGGGCCGGGCAGGAGATCGAAGTAGTGCCTTTGCGTTTATGTGAAATCGGTTGATTTCTGGTTGTTAGTCGTGTTTCTCTGTATCCATAATAATAAGACGGATAGATTTGGGTGGATATTGTTGTGTGAAAGGTAATGGCCTATCGATGTTTGTGGTCGAAGGGGTTGTGCTGGAGATGCTTCGCTTGTTTCAGTGGGCTGGCGACTTTCCTTCGCTAGCCTGGCTTAAGCTCCGAGCAGTAGCGGCTGACCCCTGCGGGAGCTCCCTTGTTTAAGCGCTCGGACAGCCATGGGTTCTTGCGGAGGTGCTTGGTTTGGAGCCGCAGTCGCAACTGCGCCATTCCAGTCGGATGCCTTTTTTCTTCCCCTGCCCTAGCAGTCGTCTTCGAACGCCAACCTCTCGGCTACGTTCTTCGTCGTACCTCGACTTAGGTCCAGCGCATCATTGTTGTTGATTTCGAGTGGCTAGGCTCTTCACTGCTGTCCTCTGCGGGTCCTGCGGTGTAGTGGAATTCGGATGGGCCTAACTTAGTCGCGGCGATTTTTATTGATATGAAGTTGGGAACAAACGGAACGGTTATGAAGGTAGTCGTAGTCACGTTATTTGTGGGGCTTTTTGTTTATGCGGTGATCAGGGCAGCTCTACTGTCGTTAACCCACGACGAGGCACTGACCTTCACGATTCTAGAAGGTTCAAAAGGTTTGGTTGATACCGCAAACAACCATGTGCTAAATACGCTTCTATCGAAGGTAATGTACGGGGTTTTAGGAAGCTCTGAATTCGTGCTAAGGTTACCGAATGTCCTATCGTTCGCATTATATTATTTTTCCGTTTTTTCGATCACTCGTTTCACTCGTTTAGGGTGGGGCGGTTTGCCTTTGATAGGTCTTTTCTTGTTTAACCCCTTCGTCTTTGAATTCTTTTCCCTTGCCAGAGGATACGGGCTCTCACTCGGGTTTATGATGGCGAGCCTTTGTTTTTTTGTTAGGAATAATACGGTTTCGGTCGATAGGGAGGAGTTCTTAAGAAACGGGGCGATCTCTTTGCTATTTGGAGCCGTGGCCCTTTATGCGAATCTGGCCATGGTGAACTACCTGATCGCGTTGTGCCTAGTGCTAGGGGTGCTGCATTTCGTTTGTTACCGAGAGCCATTCTGGGCCGGGAAATTCAACGATCGGAGATTTATTCTGCCGCTTGTTTTTGTCGGTGTATCCATGTTTTGGGGAATAAGTCGGTTGCTGCTTCTCAAGAAACTGAACCATTTGTTTTTTGGTTCGGAATCTTTTATGGATATGCTCCGTTCATTGGTGGAGTCTTGCCTGTACGTCGATTTGCCAGGTTCTGTTGTTAATGCGATTGTTGTCCTGCTGCTGGGTGTGGTGGTGGCTTCGCTTGTCGTGGTGATCGCGGATCGAAAACTGCAAGGGGCGTTGGCAGGGATTCTCGCGTTACTTGTTCTTTTGTTTGCGGGGCTCGTGTTTGAAAATCTGGTTTTCGAAGCCATGTATCCGCGAGAGAGAACCGCCTTAGTTATCTTTCCTTTGTTGGGGCTGTTATCCTGTTTCCTGGTTCGCAGAGTCTTTGAGAAGCTTCAGGCTAGGGGTCTCTGTGATCTGCTCGTGTTCGCTGTGCTCGCGCTGCCGTTTTTCGTTAACTTCTTCGCGGGTGCGAATATCAGTCACTGCAAGGTTTGGCATTATGACGCCCGCACGAAGCAGGCGATGATCGCGGTGGAACGTGAGGCGAAGCGGCTGGATGGCGTGGCGACTATAAGCAATCATTGGCTCTATGAGCCGACTATAAATTATTATATAAGAACTTGGGGCATTAATCTCCGCAAGGCGGACCGCGAAGGTGCCCGAGCAGGGACGGACTTCATTCTCACGCTGAAAAATAGCGAAGCGTTTCCAGGCTATACTGTATTGGAAGAGTACGAAGAGTTGGGCTCCGTGCTCTTGCAGAAGGGTGACCTGCTGGAAAGTGAATAGGGCGTGGGATGGTCGGATCCGTGGGCGCTGTGAACCGCTAAGGGCGTGAAGGTCTTCAAGGCGTTTTACCGGCAAAAGGACGCTAAGGGGCGTGCCACTGGGTAGGCTCTTGTGGTTGGGCTGGTGCCTCTCCCGTGCAGCCTTGATCGCAGTTGTCTAGCTTTCGCTTTTTCGATCATATCTGGGATGCGGCGTTGTTTGACCTGCGACTCTCAGACTTTTCGAAAAAGCAGCTCGTTGAAGCTGTGCGCGCCTTTCTTGCGGTAGAGGTTTTGCGCGTGCTTTTCGGCGGTGCGAGGGCTGATGCCCAGCTCCTTGGCG
>JBNKSG010000222.1:0-6518 GCA_050297195.1 Opitutaceae bacterium
TGGGCTGCCCCTCCCCCACCGTCTACAAGAAGCAATGCGGCGGCGGACTCCTGCGTGACCCGCAAAAAGTCGACCAAGTCCTCGGCGCCCTGCGCCAGACCGTGCCCGGACTCTTCACCGTCAAAATGCGTATCGGGTTCTCCGATACAGATAACTTCGAAGCCGTGCTCGACCTCGTCAACAAGCACGACGTCGATCTGCTCAGCCTGCACGGCCGCACTGTCAAGGAAATGTACCGCAGCGAAGTCCACTACGACTTCATCAAGCGCGCATGCGAACGCATCAAATGTCCCGTGCTGGCCAACGGCGACGTCACCTCCGCCGCCAAAGCCCGCTGGGTCCTCGACTACACAGGTGCCGCCGGCGTCATGGTCGGCCGACACGCCATTCGCAATCCCTGGATCTTCCGCCAAATCCGCGAAGACCAAGCCGGCCTGCCCGTATCCAAAATTTCCCTTCACCAAGTCAACCGCTACATCAAAGACCTCTACGCAGCCGTCGCCAAGCCACACGCCCCCGAGCAAGCCCAGGTCAACAAGATGAAGAAGTACCTCAACTTCGTCGGCCAAGGCGTGGACCCAGACGGCAATTTCCTCTACGAGATGCGACGAGCCAAGACCAAGCAGCAACTCTTCGACATCTGCGACCGCCACATGCCGGATGACGGCGACGGAATCTTCGCCGACGAACCCTACGCCGGCGTCATCGCCCGCCCCAACTGCGAAAGCTAACCCGCAGCGCTGATTCGTCCCGTAGCGCTGAGCTTTAGCCAGCGACCGCGCGGCAAGATAGCCAATCCCCAAACAACGCAAAAAAAGCGCCCCATCCTCGACGGGGCGCTCAAAAGCTAAGGTATCGCAGGCGCTCAGGTGATACCCAAAATCTTGCGACCTTCTTCCGAAATCATCTGCGGATTCCAGACCGGGTCCCATACGATATCCACCGTCGCATCGGAAACCTCGTCCAAAAGCTGGATACGCGTGCGAGCATCCTCTGCAATCACCGGCCCCATCCCGCAGCCCTGGGCCGTAAGGGTCATCTTCACGAAAACCTCCGATTGCCCCGCGTCAACGGGCTCGATGCGCAGATCGTAAATCAAGCCAAGATCGACGATGTTGATGGGGATCTCCGGGTCGAAGCACTGCCGTAACGCTGCCCAGACCTGATCCTCGAGCGGCTCTCCGGATTCGTCGGAAGACGACGCGGACTCGCCCAGATCCACCTCTTCCAAGGCATCCACGTCGAAGCTCGCAATCCGGTAAAGCCCGCCATCGGCGCGAACGGTGACGTTGCCGCCCAAAGTCTGGGTGATGAAGACCTTCGTCCCCTTTTCTAGCGTCACCGCGTTTCCCGCAGGGATCGCCGTCGCGCTGCAGTTTCTAATCAATACCGTTTCCATTTTCTTTTAGCCTAGCAGGTGAAATCAAAAATCAATCGATCGAGACGGTATACGGCAAAACCGCGTACACGCCCTTGGGGTCGTTGAACCGAGAGGTCATCTCACTCGCTTCTCGGTAGAGGTCAACCAAAGGCTGCAAGGCAACATTGGTCGATGCATCCGCCGTTTGCTGCGAAACATTCTGAAACAGCTCGTCCAAAAAGTTTTTGGCCTTCGGCAACTCCATGACCGCCGGCTCGTCGCCAAGCCCCGCTTCGCCTCCGGCAAACGCGATCGCATCCTCCAGCCCGCCCAGCTCGTCGACCAGGCCGAGTTCAAGCGCGTCCACGCCGGACCAAATCCGTCCTTCGGCAATCTTCGCTACCTCCGACAGCTCGAGGCCGCGACCCTCCGAAACCTTGGCGAGGAACGAGTCGTACACGATGTCGACCTGACGCTGCACGAGCTCCATCTCGCGATCCGTCTTGGCCCGAAACTGTCCCATCAGGTCCGCGTGCTCAGTCGTCTTCACCGTATCGAAATTCACGCCATGCGTGTTGGCCAATTCCTCGTAGTTGAAGAATACGCCAATCACCCCGATCGATCCGGTAAGCGTATTCGGCTGAGCGTAAATCTTATCGGCGTATGCAGAAATCCAATACCCGCCAGACGCCGCAAGCGACCCCATCGACACGACCACCGGCATCTTCTCCTTCGCCAAACGCATCTCGCGCTGGATCACTTCGCTCGCCAAGGCGCTGCCGCCCGGAGAGTTTACGCGCAGCACCAGGGCCTTCACCTTGTCGTTCTGACGCGCTTTGCGGATCTCGCGAGCCAAGGAGCTGCCGCCTATCTGGCCGTCCTTGCCCTCTCCGTTGACGATGGAACCCTCCGCATAAATGACCGCTACGAAACCGTCGCTCGAATACTCAGGGTGAACCACCGAGCTCAAGTAGTCGTCGATCGAGGTTTGCACGAACGACTGCGACTCCTCGTCCACGCTCGAAACGGCATGCATCTTCTCGATCAGCTCATCGGTATAGAGCAGCTCGTCAACCAGCCCCAGCTCCTTCGCGTCCTTCGCCACCAGCATGCCAAGCTCGTTCAGCTTCGCTTCGTAAAGCTTCGGGTCGATCCCCGCTCCCTTGGAGATGACATCCAAATACTCCGCCCAGAAATCCTCCAGCACCGCGGAATTCGCCTCGCGCGACGGATCGCTCATCCCCTCGAGCACGAAGCTCTCCGCCGCCGCCTTGTACTCGCCAGCACGCGTGACTTGCACGCCAATGCCGTACTTCTTCATGAAGCCGCCCAAATACGGGTAGCTCATCGACATGCCCGTATCCGAAACGACACCCTCCGGGTTCATGTAAATCGTATCCGCCGCAGCCGTCACGTACATGTCGCGGGCGCTTGGATACACCACATAGGCCGCAACCGGCTTGCCCGATTCCTTGAAAGTCTCGATCGCCTCGCGAACCTCCTTCAGTGCCGCAAAGCCGGAACCATAGCCATCCGCCGCAATCGAACCGGTCAGGAGCAGCCCCTCGATCCGGTCGTCCTCCGCTGCCGCCTCCAAGGCTCGCTTAAGCGACAACAGGGAAAACGTCCGTTGCCGACTCCCTCCGATCGCTTCGTCGATGATCGCGTCCCGCGTCATGCCGACCGGGCGATCCTGGATCGAAGCCGACATGTCGAACACCAGCACGCTCCCATCGTTAACCTGTGGAACAGGCTGGCTCATCGATGCGATCACACCGAACAGGAGCATCACAAAAAGCGCCAAACACCCGGCGGCGAAAACGATCGCCAACAAGGACGCGCAGAATGTCTTAAAAAATCCCTTCATAGCTACAGTTTGATTATAAAAAACTTAGACACCTTCATCGGCCCCCAGCCGCAAACCTAAACCGCGCAAGCCAGGTCTCTCAAGGAATTAGCCCCTGGAAAGTCACGATCAACAGGAACGACCGCCATCGCTTGGAGCCCCCTTGCGGGACAAGGGTTCCAAGGCTTCCTCCAAAACGCCTTTCGCTTTCGGCCAACACAAAAGCGCTTCCACCACCATCCATGCCTCCAAGAGCATCGTCGCCCCGGCGATCGAAATCAGCGGCCAACTCTTCTCCTCCGCAAAGAGCCACCCGCCTTCGGAAAACAATTGGTAGCCCATTGCCCACGCAGGCATCACCAGCATGAAAACCGTGGGGATCACCACGAACCACACCGGCAAACGGCGCCGCCACATCCAAAAAGCGATCACCAAAAACGCCAAGCCGCCCAGCAGCTGGTTGGTCGCCCCAAACATCGGCCACAAGATCAGACCGCCCTTCCCCACATTGCTCCAAGCCCAGTCCATTCCCTCCGGCGGAACAGCCGCCATCCAAAAGGCCACCAGCACCGCGAAGATCGTAGCCCCATGCTTATCCGTAAGCCAAGAGAGTGGATTCCCGGAAAGCGCCGCCTTCCCGCTGGCATCCTTCCTCACGAAAGTACCCGCCAGCTCCTGCACCACGTACCGCTGCAAGCGGCAGGCCGTATCAAGAGTCGTCGCCGCAAAGGACGCCACCAGCACGCCCATCAAAGCGATCGCGAACTGCGGAGCCAGCCCAAGCGCCTTCAGGAAGTTCGCAGACCCGTCCACGAAAGCGCCCACTTTGGCAGCCAAGCCGCCCGCAGCCGCCCAAGATTCGTAACGAGCCGCATACGCCGCCTCGCCCATCAGCACCTCGCCGCCGCCACCCTTGATGCCCAACCCCAATCCCGCCACGCAGGCAAGAATGACCAAGGTCGCTAAAAAGCCCTCCAAAAGCATCGAGCCAAACCCAACGAACTGCGCATCCGTCTCGCACCGCAGTTGCTTGCTCGAAGTCCCGCTCGAAACCAAACAGTGAAATCCGCTGATAGCTCCGCAGGCGATCGTGATGAAGAGGAACGGAAACATCATCGGAGCGCCTACCACCCCGGTACGAAACGCGGGAGCCGCAATCTCCAAACTCGGACGCAGCTCCGATTCGCCGATCGGGCTGCCGCCAACCAAGGCCGCCACCACCAGCCCGACCACCACCAGCGCCAGCGCCGTGATAAGCTGCAAGCTGTTGATAAAGTCCCGGGGCTGCAGCAAGGACCAAACCGGCAACACCGAAGCGATGTAGGAATACACCAGCAAAACCGCCACCCAGTGGGCGATCGGCCACGCCGCAAGCATCATGTTAAAACTGTGTATCCAACCTTCCTCGTCGCCGAACACCACCGAAAGGTACATCAACGCAAGGGCGATTAAAGAAGGAGCCAGCAGCCCGATCCCCTTGCGATGCAGCCAAACGCCAATCACCACCGCCAGCGGGATCTGCACCAGGCACGGGAAAATAGCCCCCGGATAGCTCTTGAAAACGACCGCGATCACCAAGCCGAAAATCGCCAGCACGATCGTCAAAGCCAAAAACAAGATAAACAGAAACAGAAACCGTATCCTCGGGTTCAATACGCGCCCGGAAATCTCGCCCACGGTCTGGCCCCGGTTCCTCATCGATACCACCAACGAGCCAAAGTCGTGCACCGCACCCATCAAGATCGACCCGAAGAGCACCCAAAGCAGGGCCGGCACCCAGCCCCAGATCACCGCGATCGCCGGCCCCACGATCGGCCCCGTTCCTGCTATCGAAGTGAAATGATGACCAAAAACCACGAACTTCTCCGTCGGCACGAAATCCGCGTCGTCGTTGAGCGCCACGCTCGGCACCTCCACGTCATCCCGCAAGTTGAAGATCTTGCGGGCCAGAAACCGCCCATAGGTGTGATAGACGACGAGGTAAAGGGCGCCAACGCCCAGAGCGATCAAAAGGGTAGACATGGGACAAGCAAGAGACGCGGGTTGTAAGGTCTAAGCCTTGCTATCCAAACCCTCCCCCGCCTCCCTAAGCAAACCTTTTTCCCAAGGAGCCACACGCCGCCAGCCCCCTATTTATCGTCCCCAAACCCGATCCCAGTTTGACTAAGCCTAGCGCCCCGTAGAAATTCCCCACTCAAAAGCCTAGCAAACGACTCAACACAGCTGACATGGACACCAAAGCGGAACCGCAAGAGTTTCTCACCACCAATCGCAAAGCGCTCTCGATCAACCTCGACAACGCCAAGTACGGAACCTTCGCCGAAATCGGAGCCGGCCAAGAAACCTGCCGCAACTTCTTCCAAGCAGGCGGCGCCGCTGGCACCATCGCCAAGACCATATCCGCCTACGATATGACATTCAGCGACTCGATCTACGGCAAGGTCGGCCGCTACGTCTCGCTCGAGCGCGTCATCAAGATGATCGACCACGAGTACGACCTCCTCGAGGAACGGCTCAAAGAAGAGATCGGCGGCGAAAAAACATTCTTCGCCTACGCCAACACCATGAAAGCCAAAAGCTACAAAGGCGGAGACGATACGCACGGCTGGATGGGCATTCGCTTCCAAACCGAACCCAGCGGCGAACCAAGCGAGATCTACCTCCACTGCCGCATGTGGGACCCCGAAAACGTGCAGCAGCAACACGCCGTCGGCATCCTCGGCACCAACCTCATCTACGGCGCCTTCTACCTTCACGAAAACGTCGAATCCTTCATCGAATCCCTCGTAGACAACGTCGGCAACGAACGCATCGAGGTCGACTTCATCAAGTTCCACGGCCCCGCCTTCCAAGGCGTAGACGACCGCATCGCCAACCTCCACCTCGTGCGACGCGGCCTCACCAACGCGGTGCTCTTCTCCCCAGAAGGCGAAATTACCCAACCCTCCGAAGCCCTCTATAAGAAAGCGATCCTCGTCGAGCGCGGCAGCTTCCGTCCCGTCACCCGCGTCAACATCGACATGCTCAAATGCTCCGGAGCACAGTTCATCCAAGAGCCCTCCGTGCAAGGCAAGGACGTCATCGTGCTCGCCGAGATTACCATGAACAACTTGCTCGCCTCTGGTAAGCTCGACTACGAGGACTACCTCGCCCGTATCGACACCCTGGGATCCACCGGCAACTACGTCCTGATCTCCAACTACTTCGAGTTCTACCGCCTCACGTCCTACTTCCGGCGATACACCGGCGAAATGATAGGCGTGTGCATGGGCATCAACAACCTGCTCGAAATCTTCAACGAGAAGTACTACG
>JBNKSG010000223.1:0-6474 GCA_050297195.1 Opitutaceae bacterium
GTCTCTCAACTCCGCAGCTTCGAACGACGCGTTAAGCCCTCAACAATTGGAGCAACGCAACCAACTCGAACAACAGCTCGAATCCCTGTATTCGAAGAAGAACGACATGGACGAGGGACGTTACTACGAGCAATTGGAGGAAATCCTGAACCAGCTCTCGGTCTTCTATACATTCGAGGACGAATCGTAGTACATTTTTAATTACCAAAAAGGCAGGCCCTCGCGGGCCTGCCTTCATCAGAACGTCTTAACTAGCAAAAAACTACCACCAGAGCTTACCCCAGAAGGCGTGGCTACGACGCTTCCAATGATCGCGCAACTGCTTGAGCTTCACGGCGCGGTCGAAGTCGCTATCGGAGATCTCAAATTTCCAAACCGCATCGCCAAGCCCGTTCGGCACCTTGGCGAGGTCGGTGCAGTCAGGGTGCTGCACCGAAACCACAAATTCGTTGGGTTTCACTGGATTGAAAATCATACCTGTCGCTTCGGAACCATCGACTTGCACACTCAGGAAGTGGTCGAGCGATTCGGCGACACCATCGTTGTCCACATCGCGAGCGAACCAGATATCGCCGCCTGTGCTGGAACCGTTGGGCGCGTCCTCGACGATATAGATGTTCCCGATCGCATCTTGAGGCAAGTTGTCGGGCGAATTGAGAATACCGCTTGTTGGAGCGAAACCTACGTTCTTGGAAGTCTGAGATCCGTCGACGAGCTTCCCAACCTTCGCCTTGTTGCGACCGAGCATTTCTATCGTGTAAACAGAGGCTTCCGAGGTGACGGCGACGTAAAGGACTTCGTTGCCATTGGCGAGTTCTCCCACTTCCATGTCCTCGGGACGCCCATAGGGAGTCGCTCCCGCGTCGTCTGCAGCAGCGCGACCGCCGCGCGCGTTCGCATCGGAGCTAGGGTCAGTACTCGGACCGTTCCTGAACGGATCGGTGATGCCAGGGAGCGGGTTCCCGCTCTTGTCCGTCAAGGGGACCCAAGTAGCCAAGCCAGTACGCGTTGCATTCACGTTCGAAAGCTCATTCCTATACTCTTCCGGATTTCCGTCGTAGGCATCCACTTTGAGCACGAAGCTCTGCCCCTTGGTGTAATAGCCGGCACGCTTCATAACGAACTTATAGATTGCGCCGGAGTTCCATTCGTCTATAAAGTAGATGACCTTCGAATCCTGCAGGCTGAAATTGATACCCTCGTGAGCCACATTCGGAATGCTATCCAGTTCACGCACAACCACGTCTTCGGGTGCGTCGAATGGATTGCGTACCTCAATCACGCGACCTTCGCCGGTCCACTCTTCCGCGAGGAAAAGGGTTCCGTTTGGAGTGTAGCGACAAGGGTCGAAGGAACCGTAGTCTCCGCTCCAGTCGCCCATTTCGTAACGCCGGCGACACCAAGGTCACAGAGGTGTCGCTCCTTCGCAGATTCGTAACATTTTTTGGCTCGGACTGATGCAAAAAACGGTCTCAAGGTTTTCAGCTACCAAGCCACCTTAAGAAACGCCTTTGCAAAATGAGACCCACTTTTATTTCCGGCCTAACGACTCTCCTCGTCGTAAACGTTCTCTTCCTCTACGGAATGCGCGAATCGCCCCAAGACGTTATACAGCCGCTTAGCCGCGCTTCCAAATACGCGGACCAAATCCAAGAGCTGAAGGACAACACCTCAGTCCTGCCGCCTGCTCCCCAAGGGCACCCCATCGATTCGATATATAACAGAGAGGCCATCATCCCACCGCCGTGCTACACGAAAACGCAAGGCAGCTACAATCCTTGCTACGTCTGCCACCAAAACGAAATCCCCGGCCGCGAGAACCGGATGAACGACGAGGACCTGCAAGTTGAATACAGCTTCAGCGAACTCGGTACTCGCAACCATTGGCAAAACCTTTTCGAGGATCGTAGCGAGCGCGTGTCGGGAATGAGCGACCGCGACATCCTCGAATATATAAACCAGAACAATTACAGCGAACTTGCGGAGCGACTCGAGCAAGTCGATTTCCAAGGTTGGATACCTGACCTCGAAAACTTGCACCTTGGCAAAGACGCCTTCGACGAAAACGGGTTCGCGAAGGACGGTTCGCACTGGGTCGCCTACAACTACAAGCCGCTGCCGAGCACCTTCTGGCCGACCAATGGCTCGACCGACGATGTCATGATACGCCTTCCAGCGCCTTTCCGCACCGACCTCTACGGCAACGAATCCCTCGACGTCTACAAGGCTAACCTAGCCATCCTCGAGGCGCAGATGAAAGGCTACGCCACAATCGGCTGCCTTCCCGTTGACGAGAGAAAAGTAGGCATCGATCTGGACGAAAACTGAAGCCTCAACATCGCGACTCGTATCCAGAATACGGAACACTACGTCGGCGCCGCAAACGAAGCCTTCGGTGACGCCTTCCTTTACCCGCAAGGGACGGAGTTCCTCCACACCGTTCGCTATCTCGGAATCGAGGAGGACGGAACGATCGTTCCCTCCCAACGCATCAAAGAGGTACGCTACATGCGAAAGTGGCGCCAATACTCGAAGCAGAACTACGGGAGGCGCTACCAACTCGAAGCCTTCGAGAAGGAAGCCGGCAACCTGCCCGGATACCAAAGCCTCGGGCAATGGGCCTCGACAACGGGAGCGGCTGGTCCGTGCAAGGCTTCATCGAAGACTCTCGTGGGAGGCTGCGAGCAAACACCTTCGAGGAAACCTTCTTCTGCATGGGATGCCACAATTCAATCGGCTCACGATCGACAAGACTTTCAGCTTCGCCCGCAAGGTCGACGGAGCGGCCGGCTGGGCCTACCTCGACCTGCACGGGATGCCCGACGCTCCCAACGCCGGCGAGCAGCAAGGCGAGATCCTCACCTACCTGCAACGCGTGGGCGGCGGCAGCGAATTTCGGAACAACGACGAAATGCCCAAACGCTGGTTCCGCGAAGACGGTTCCGTAGATACGCCGCGGCCGACGTCTACGAGCTCCTGGCCCCCTCTCCCGAACGAGCCCTCGCGCTCAACAAGGCGTATAAGACGATCGTGGAAGACCAGGACTTCGTCTTCGGCCGGGACGCAACCATCCGCCCGCCGCAGAACGTATACGAGAGCATCGACAACTCATCCACACCCACTCTTCCCGAGGATCGCACCTACACCTGGAACATACTGCTCGACTGGTCGACCGCTCAGCCGAGCCTTTCGGAACACCAGCCTTAGGGACGCGAGCGCTCGAGTATCCAAGAAATCAGTTTGCCTCGATAGCTCGCTTTCACCACAGTGCACTGCGTGAAATTCCGTTTCTTGGCCCTCCCCCTTCTCTGCCTGCTATCCTTCCTTCTGTCTTCCTGCGAAACCACCAGCAGCACGGGCTACGGATACTATCTCGGCGAGCTCACGGACGAGACGATTCTCGAGTTCTTCGCCCTGAACGACGATGCGGCCTGCCGCCAGGATTTCTCCTTCTACGAAAGCTTCTTCTCCCCAAATTTTTCGAGCATCGATCGCACCGAGCACAACCAAGCGATACTCTATCGGGAAAACTACCTCTCGATGGTTAAGGAAGTTTTCGATACGGCAAAATCCGTGCACATGCGCACGCACGTGATGGATATCGGGTATTCAAACTATGAACACAATGCCCTAGTAAAAGTGCAAGAGGAAGAGAAAATAGAGCAGTTCGGCCAGACACGGCATTACACGAGCTTGCTCGACGTGGAGCTCGAGATCGAAGACGGTTGGGTCTTTATAAACAAGACCACCCGTACCTCGATGCAAGTCATCGAGGAGTGAGTTTGGCTAATCTCGGACCTCTCGGGCTATCACCGCATCTTCCGCAGCATAGCTGAAGGTTTTGCCAACCATATCGGGAGGCGGGTTGTTCTTGTACCATTCGACCGATTCGGCAAGCCCATCGTAATAGTCGGTCGGCTCCTTGTAGCCGAGCTCGTGCCGGATGTGACTCGTATCAATATACAGGTCCTGCGCGAAATCGCCCGGCGTCTTGAGATAGTCAGGCAAATCCATAGAAGAGACGACCTTCACGCGACCATCCCAGCCAAACACCGTACCAATGTGCTCTAGACGCTCCTTCATGGTCGGCGTCTTGTACTCGCCCACGTTGTAGATGCGGTGCTTCTCGCCAGGCTGCATTACCGCGAGAGCGATCGCGTGAGCCACGTCGTCCACATAGGCATGGGTCCAACGCCATGATGCCTGACTATCCCCGAGTAGTACATAGGGACGCTCATCGATCATACGAACGATCAGCGGATAGAAACGGCGAAGGAAGTCATTCGGCCCATAGACGGGAGGCAATCGCAGAATCGTGCATGGATCCTTCGAGTTGAGCATGATCTTCTCCACGTCAAGCTTGTCCCCCTGCTCCTCGCTTCCGATCCCCTTGGTGCGAAGGGCAGCCTGCTCGTTGATCGGCACCGCTAGCGAGGCGCCGGGTTCCGTCTGCTTCAAGCGAGCATGGGCTAGGTATA
Organism: Opitutaceae bacterium; assembly: GCA_050297195.1. Classification (GTDB taxonomy): domain Bacteria; phylum Verrucomicrobiota; class Verrucomicrobiia; order Opitutales; family Opitutaceae; genus Pelagicoccus. The sequence goes on from JBNKSG010000223.1 coordinate 4,479, forward strand.
CGTTCGTATTGCTGGTAACCAACGTCTGAAGGACCTTCCCTTGAAAGACTTCCAAGAATGCGGATGCCTCGTCGCCTGTATTGGCAGAAAGGTGTACCGCGATATCCGGCTTAAATTCCAAGCATTCATCGCGATAGAACGCGAGCGATCCCTTATCCCCGTAAATGTGCTTCACACTATCCGCAACGCTCTCCGGCGGAGGGTTCTGATCGAGTAAGGCGACCTCATATTTCGCGTAAACCAGCTCTTCCACGAGCTTGGGGGCGATGAAGCGTCCGCTTCCTATGATGAGGCATTTCATTGAAAATATGGGGATCAATCGGGGCGAACCGATGTTTCTAAACTGTGTCTTTCGTGTTGCAGCGCAAACTTTTAGACGGCACGAGCTAAGCAATCATAAGCGAAAAGCGGACTTATTCGCATTGCCCCGACGCTTCGATTGGCTAAACCCAGCTCTCTTATGCGCAAACAACCCAAAACCACTTACCTCAGCCTCTGTGCCACTCTCGGCCTCCTGTTTCTCTTCGCCGGATGCGCGAAAAAGGAAACGCAGCTCCACGCCACCATCGATACCTCGATGGGGAAGATCGTAGTCCGCCTCCTCGACAAGGACGCGCCCAAGACGGTCGAGAACTTCGTCGGACTGGCCGACGGGACCAAGCTGCTCGCGGACGGAGAAGACGTCGCCAACGCCAAGCCGTTCTACGACGGGCTCACGTTCCACCGCGTCATCCCCGAGTTTATGATCCAAGGCGGCGACCCCGCAGGCAACGGCTCCGGCGGCCCCGGCTACTCCTTCGAGGACGAGACCTACACGGACGGCGAGCCCATCGAGGGCAAAATCGAGAACAAGGAGCGAGCCGAATACGTCTTCGAACAATGGATCGTCCCCCACCTTCGCGAGCACCGCGGAAAGAGCCCTATCGAGTTCATAGCCAATCTCTTCGGCAAGATGCAGGAGGCCCAAGGTTTCGAGCCAATGTACGAGGTCACCGTCGAAGACATCGCCTCCGCCCTCGGAAAGGAGGAGCCGCTCATCGGTCGCGGGGATCTCATCCATTCCGTCGACTACGGCACGCTCTGCATGGCCAATGCCGGTCCGAACACCAATGGATCCCAGTTTTTCATCGTCACCAAACAAGACGGCACACCTTGGCTCAACGGCAAGCACACGGTCTTCGGCGAAGTCATCTCCGGCATGGATGTGGCTGAAGCGATCTCCCAAGTCCCCACCAAGGCCCAGGACATGCCCGAAGAGCCCGTCATCATCAACAGCATCCGCGTGAACGAGGTGAAAGTCGTCGTCGAAGAAAAGGACGACGAAGCAGCGAAGTCCTAAGACGCGCTCTAAAACAACTCGTCGTGCTTCCGGCGGTTTCTTCGCTGGAAGCGCTTGTCAATCTCGCCGCTCGAAATCTCGATCAACGAAGGACGCCCCTCCGGATCGGTGAGCGGCTTGTCGCAGCCAAACAACTTATCCAGCAAGGAATCGATTTCAGAGGAGCTCGGCTCCTCCTTCGGGCGCCTCAACTTCGCCACAGCGCGTTTAGCGATCATTTCCACAGCCACGCCCTCCTTGTCCTCCGCCACGTTGCCTTGACGCAAGAGAGCGATGGTTTCCTTCACGAATTCCTCCGCTTCCGAATCCTCCAACCAGGTAGGCGTGCCTTCGATACGGAAGAAGTTCCGGCCAAAGGGGGCGACTTCGAAGCCGAGTCGTTCGAAAAACTCCAAGCTCTCCTCCAAGACCGCAGAGCTCAAGGGATCTAGCTCCACCGGTTGCGGCAGCAACAGCTTCTGGCAGCGCACCGCCTTCGCGGCGAAATCCTTGATCATCCGTTCGTAGAGGATTCGCTGTTGCGCGGCTCTCACATTGAGCAATACCACGCCCGCTCCCGTGTCAAAGGTCGCAAACTCGCCTTGGGCCCAGCCCAAGTAGCTCCAGTTCTTCGCTTCCGCCTCGGACTTCTGCTCTTGCCCCACCTCCGCCGGAGCG
>JBNKSG010000224.1:0-6423 GCA_050297195.1 Opitutaceae bacterium
GTGAAGGTGGGGTATTCGAGAAACTAATTCAAGGCTTGCTCGATGAGGAGCTCTACGCGTTTTCGAGCGAAGTCGGCGGCGATAGGCAGGTCCAGCGTTTGGTAGGTTTTCTTGAGTTTCGTATAGCGCATGAGGTGGTCGGGCTTGGTGGCTTCGTGAAGTTTTCGCAAGCAGACAGGGCAAAGGTGCATGGGCGCACGGTCGGTTTCGTCGAGGGAGTTTGAACCGTTCATCAGGCAGTGGTAGTAGATGCAGTGCTTCATACCATACATGTGTCCAATTTCGTGGGACATGACCTTGAGTGCTCGTTGCAGGTAGAGGTTGCCACGCGTCTCCCGGTCTCCGTAGCGGGCAAAACTGAAGACGCCGACGCTTTCGCGCAAATTGGCGAGTCCGAAGACGAAATTCCATGACTCGTCTGGGTAGAGGTCGATGGTAGTGAATGCGATCGTGGCGTAAGCGTCTTCTGGCTTGTTTTGGTCGAGTAGTTTGAGGATATCCCCGGCGTGGAGCTGAGGCTCGTCCGTGTAGGAGTTTTGGCGACTTCGTATGCGGTTCGGATCGACTGGAAGGGGTTTAAGCAGTTTTACTTCTGTATTGAAGAAGGCGCTACAGTAGTAGCTTATTAACTCTAAATCTTGTTCGCCGAGAGCGTCTACCCCAATGGGCTGCAGGTAGAGATAGGGGTGGTTTTGGTCCGGTACGTTGAAGTTGCCGCTTTCGAACTGGTCGTAGGTTTGGCCCTGCTCCGCTTGTGAGGCGAGCCAGTCAATCGGTCCTGGCTCCGGGATGGGTTCGACATCGATCGTATTGAGGAAGAGGGGACGTAACTCTAGAGGGATTGCCTTGGTTTCGCCGAGCGCATCGAAGCATTTCTGGGTTGAGGGAGGGATGAAGTTTGGCGCGGCGGAGAGGGGAATGGTCAGAATGAAGGAAAACAGGGGTAACAGTTTCATCGGAATAAAGACTACATGTGTAGTCTGTTCTGTCAAGTTGGCCCGGCGAATCCTTTTTTCATTCCGGAATTCTAGTTCGTCGCGCGTTTAGACTGAAGCTCGAGGTGTCCTGATCACAGGCTCCAGAGCAGTGTGGTTTGTCCCCGTTGCACGAGCCATTGGTCGTTGCTTGGCTCGATGCCTTCGGGCGACGCGTGGAAGGACAGCTTGAGGTCTTCCAATTCGGGCGAACCGGCCTTTTGCCAGCGTTTGGCGGCGCGGCGCAATTGGACGAGGCTTGTGTCTTGCCCGTAGTGCAGGAGGCGGTCTTCGTTATAGAGGATGAGGCTGTTTTGTTCCGGAACGTGGATACCCCAGAATTCCTCGGCGAAGTCGAGCTCTGGGTTGGGGAGGAGGTAGGTCTGCTGGCAATCGAATACGAGTTTTGCGAATTCGATAAATGAGGATATCGCCGTATTGGGTATCTTGATATCTTCCCATGTCAGTTCTGCAGCGAGTTCCAGGCCGAGGCTCGAAACGCTGGTAGCTTGGTGTTCGGGAAGTCTGCTGGAGCCTGTCACTGGTACGAAGCTGCAGGTGAAGTGTAACTTGCTCTCGAATACGTCGGCACGGGTCTTTTTTAGGAGGCAGAGCAGGTCGTAGTTGGGTTGAGCTTTTAGTACGAAAAGGAGTAGGCCTTCTTCTTTGATTTGGTCGAAGAAGCAGCTTGGAAGCTCCCAAGCGCTAGCGGTGAAAACGCCGCGATCGAACTTGTCGCCTGTCGGGCTGCCAAGGCTGGCGTCGCCCGCGGTGAAGTTGACTTGCCTCAGCCCGAGCTTGGAAAGGGCGATCTGGGCGTTTTCGACGAGGTCCTCGATGATTTCGATGCTGGTAACGGAGCCAGTGTTTCCCACGAGGCGGGCCATCAGGGCAGCGTTCCAGCCGCTTCCTCCGCCCAGCTCGAAAACGTTGTGGCCTTGCTGGAGTTCCAGCAGGTCGAGCATGTAGAGCACTAGGGAAGGCTGGGAGACGGTGGATAGGGAGCGGCCGTTCTCGTCGCGGTAGATGCAGAGTGGGTGGTCGGAGTAGAGCTCGGCGATATGGGCGCGCAGGGGAGCTGTCTGCAGGTCGATCCACTGGCGGTTTGGGGACGAGTAGAAGCGGGGCGCGAAGAGATGGCGCGGCGTCTTGAGGAAGGCGCGGCGGATGGCTTTAGGGATGCGGCCGTTTTCGAAAAAACGTTCGGTTGCGAACAGCAGGTTTTCCTGGTGTTCCGCTACGAGTTGGGCTTCTTGCTCGGTGAGTTCCTTCACGGGAGCGACGCTAGGAAGCGCTTAGCCCGTGGCGACAAAAAAGGTATTCCTGCCTGTCCGTGTATTGGGGCAGGACCGCTTCAGCCGAAGGGCTTCAGACGAGGGCTTCGCGTTTTTTGGATTGCTCGATGGTGAGGTGCAGCTGTCGGGCCAATTCGTCGAGCGATTCGGCGGTGGCAGGAAGGGAACGCAGGATGCGAGCCCGGTTGTTGGCGACCCAGGGATCGGTTGAATCGCTGGGGACGGCGACCCCGTCCAGCTGGGCGAGCATTTTCCAGTTGGCGACCATTTCTGTGCCGAGCTCGTCGAGCTTTTGGTGGCGAACCCGTGTTTCGTCGCCTTCTGTCTGCAAAAGGACGCGGGCGATTTGCTCCGCTTCTTGCATGCCTAAGCTCAAGCTGAGGCTACCCAAGGGCGAGAACGATCGAGCGGAGTCGCCTAGGAAAAAGACGTTTCCACAGCGTGGCGTTTTCAGGTAGCGCTTTTTAAAGGGCACGGCTGCCCGGTAGCGCAGTTTGTTGACGTATCCAATATTCCATGGCACGCGTTCTTTCACCAATTGGCTGAAGCGCGCTTCGTCAAGGTAGTCGGGGAGTTCTGATCTGTCTTGGAAAAAGCCCCGTTCCTTTTCTCGATTTCGAGAGGGCAGGCTGAGGCCTTTGTATTGGAACTGGAGGCGGGCAACTCCGTTTTCGACCGGTTGTTGGGCGGTCGTGAGCCCTTCCTTGATGCTTAGGAAACAGGTATGGTTGAGATCCCGGTCGGTTTCGAATTCGAAGGAAACGAAGTACTGGTCTTCGCCTAGTTTGTGAAGGTCGATACCGGCTACGCGGTGCAGGATGGAGTTGTAGCCATCGGCGGCGATGAGGGTCTTGGCTTGGAGGTGTATCGACTTATCGATGACACGTTCCATGTGGGAAACCGCATAGCCGGTGCCTCGGTCGGAATAGCGGTCCGCCGTGATGTGGAGCGCGTCGCCGTCTGGCTCGTATTCGGATACGCGATGGTTCCAGAGGATATGGACGCCCGCTTCGATGAGCTCGTCCTCGAGGATGGCTTCCAGCTCCGATTGGGGAATGCTGAGGGCGAAGGGAAATCCGTGTGGATGGCGATTGAAATGGACGGATTGGCGATGGCAAAGGTCGTCGTAGATCGATACTTGATGGATGGCGTAGCCGGCTGCGATGACGCGATCGGCGATGCCGAGGCGTCGCAAGGTGACGAGGGTTTCGGGATGCAGGATGGTAGCATTGCTTGCCGTGCAGGTACGAGGGGCGGAATCGACGATCATGACGTCGTTGCCTCCATCGGCCAGCGCCAAGGCTGTTATCATTCCGCATGGGCCGGCTCCTACTACCAAGGTTTCTACTCTTTTTTTGCCAAACATAAGCGCCCCTCTTCCAGTATTCGAGTTTTCGTTTCACGGCTGTCCTGAAACAGGGGGCATGCATGTCCCGCCTTAGGTAAAGTTCGGGGTAGTCGCGGCATCGTCCGATGCACCTATAAGCTATTTATTTTTGGGGAATCGGCAAGTGAAGCAGCGATGTTGCTCGGAGTTAATTGGATTCTCTAATGGGCGCGATCAGGGCTTAGTAGTTTCTCAGCGAAACAAGGTTTGTCGCCGCTCCCCAAACCGCTTTGCATGGGGCCTATGTCGGAATCCGAGGAAACGCCTGCCCATTGGTCCAAATTTCGCGAACGCTGCCGTTTGATCATTTTTCACTCTTCGCGTTTCGAGGAAAAGCTTTTCGATGTGGTGCTCATCTTGGCGATTATCACGAGCGTAGCCGCAGTGATGTTGGCCAGCGTGGAGTCGATCCGCTTGGAGCACGGGCGCCTGCTTTACGGATTGGAATGGGGGTTCACGGGACTCTTTACGCTCGAGTACTTCGTGCGGATCTATGTATCGAAAAAGCCCCTACGCTACGTTTTCAGCTTTTTTGGGGTGGTGGACCTGTTGTCGATCTTGCCAACTTACATCGATTTGATTTTCCCCGGAGCGCATTACCTGATGCTTTTCCGGGCCTTGCGCGTTTTGCGGATTTTCCGGGTGTTGAAGATGGTACAGTTCGTGGGCGAGGCGAACCAGCTCTACGCGGCGATAAGGGCCAGCCTGCGCAAGATCATCGTTTTCGTGATGGCGGTCGTGACCTTGGTGCTGATTCTCGGGTCGATCATGTATTTGATCGAGGGGCCGGAGAACGGGTTTACCAGTATCCCGAAAAGCGTCTATTGGGCGATCGTCACGCTCACCACGGTGGGCTATGGCGATATTTCTCCGCAAACGCCGCTGGGGCAGATGTTCGCGTCCTTGATCATGATCACGGGCTACGGGGTGATCGCGGTGCCGACGGGAATCGTAACCGCGGAGCTGACCATGGCGACGACGGGCGAGAAGAACGAACGCCTCTGCCAGAATTGCGGGGAGACGGGGCATAAGCTCTCGGCGAAGTTTTGCCGGAACTGCGGTGAGCGGTTGTAGGAGGGATTTAGGTTCTGCGGACGCGGGCTGAAGTGGGTGATGTCCCTGCGGTCGGTACCGCGCTACGGGTGGGGCTACTTGGCGGTCCAGATGCGGAGGGTGCGGAGGAGGTAGGACTCGAGGACGGCTTCGGTCTTCATATTGAGTCGCAGCAGGTTGGTGGAGTCTTCCAGCGCTTCCACGGACTCGATGAGTTTTTGCGGGACGGTGGTGTCGTCGAACAGTTTCTTGCGAGCGAGTTCCTCGGTGGCGTTTTCCATAGCGGCGAGGAAGTCTTGCCGTATGGAAATGCTGATACGCGACTCGAGGGCGATGCGCTCGTCGTCCTTCATGTCCTCGGGCAGGTGCTTGGACTGGGTTTTCCACGCTTCTTTGCCGAGGTCGGCGATGATGGAGCTGAAGCGTTCGATGAGGGCGTAGGCGCCGATGATAAAGTGGGGAATGCTGCTTCTGCCACCGGGACCGCCGGTGAGCAGGTCTTCGAGCCATTTCTTATAGGCTTCGAGCCATGACTGGGCAGTGGGATCGTCGAAGGTGTGGGCGGCGGTGGGCAGGCGGAAGAGTTGGCAACGGCTGCGGATGGTGGCCAGCAAGGAGTGCGGGCGGGTGGTGAGCAGCAGGATGGTGGTGTTGAGCGGCGGTTCTTCGAGGGTCTTGAGGAAGGCGTTGGCGGCGCTGGTGTTGAAGCGGTCGACTTCGAAGATCATGGCGACCTTGCGTTCGCCGGCTTGGGGCGAGTGTTGGATGTTGCGAATGGCTTCGCGGGTATCGTCGACGGAGATGATGCGCGATTTCTTGGAGGGGCGCAGGGTGAAGACGTCCGGGTGGCGGAAGAGCTTTTCTTCCAGTTCGTCGCCCCGGGCCTGCACGCCGAGGAGGCGGGCGGAGAGTTCGGTGGCGAAGCGTTCGACGACGGACAGGTTTTGTCCGTGGATGAGGAGGGCATGGGCGAGACGGTTCTCGGCCATAGCCCGGTCGATGAGGGCTTGCGGGTCTGTAGGCGCGGTGGCTTCGGTCACGTGCGGAAATGGCGGGCGAAAAAGCGCGGCGCAAGGCCGCTTCCCACGAGCTTTCTAAAGATTATCGAGGGCGGTTTTTAGGATTTCCTCTTGGTTTACGGCGAGGGGACGGGTGCCATCGATCACATGGAAGCGTTCCGGCATGGAGCCGGCGAGCAGGAGGTAACCGTCGCGGACCTTTTTGTAGAACTCGCCGTTTTCCTCTTCCATGCGGTCGGGGATGTCGGTGGCGCGGCGCTTGACGCGGCGCATCGATTCCTCGTGCGGCACGTCGAGGATGAAGGTCAGGTCGGGAGTGACGGGGCCGACGGCGAATTGGTTGATGTAGGAAACGGGATCGGTAGCGATGCTGCGGGCGGCTCCTTGGTAGACGGTGGTGGAGTCGAGGAAGCGGTCACAGATGACGATGCAGCCTTTCTCTAGGGAAGGCAGGATGAGCTCGCGAACCAGCTGGGCGCGGGCAGCTCCGAAGAGCAGCAGCTCGGTCTCGGGGGTCATGGCCTTGCCGGCCGAGCTGTGGATGAGCAGGTGGCGTATCTCTTCCCCGATCTCGGTGCCTCCGGGCTCCCGGGTGACGACGACTTCGTGGCCCATGCCGAGCAGCTCCTCGGCGAGGAGCTCGATTTGGGTCGACTTGCCGCTGCCTTCAGGGCCTTCGAAGGTGAAGAATGTTC
>JBNKSG010000225.1:0-6395 GCA_050297195.1 Opitutaceae bacterium
CGAGACTCACCCCCACCGCCCCCCAGAGAACGCTACCCGCTACCTATCGAGCAGCGCCAGGAAACGATAAACGAAATGGCCGAATCCCGAAACGTATTCATCTACGGTTGGGATCGCGAACGTCGCCCCATCTTCCAATCCGCTAACGCCACCATCGACGCGCCTCCACTGCCCTCCTTGGAGTTCGAGCCCCCAAAAAACAAGCTCCTCGAAACCGCGGAACTGCGCATTCGCCTCACCCAAACGCGCACCGGCGCCACCATCGGAATCGCCAAGGACATACGGCCGCTGCTCAAAGAGGTCGGCCTGCTCAGAAACAAGCTCATCGCGCTGGACTTCGGCGTCATCGCCATCGGCATTTCAATCGGCTGGCTTCTCACGGGACGCGCCATCAAGCCGGTTCACCTCATCAACAAAACCGCCAAGAAAATCGCCGATGGCCATCGCAGCCAACGTATCGATGTCTCCACTACAGATTGCGAGCTCAGCCAACTCGCCCAAGTCCTGAACGAAACCTTCGACAAGCTCGACCATTCCTTCGACCAGCAAGTCAAGTTCACAGCCGACGCCTCCCACGAGCTGCGAACCCCTGTGGCCGCCATGCTCACCCAGATCCAGCTGGCCCTCTCTCGGGACCGCAGCGTCGACGAATACAAGGAGCACCTGCAAGCCTGCCAAAACCAGGCAATCCACATGCGAAACCTGCTCAACAGCCTGCTCGACCTCGCCCGCTCGGACTCCGGAGAGATCGAATTCCGCTTCACGAGCTACGACCTTTCGGAATTGATCATGGAATGCTACGATTGGCTCGAGACCCTCGCCGCAGAAAAGAACGTCCAATTCGAAACCAAGCTCACCCCAGTCACCGCCGACATCGACGGACTTCGAATCGGTCAGGTAATCACAAACGTCGTCTCCAACGCCATCCGCCACAGTCCTGAAGGAGGACGTATCGACATATCACTTACAGTCGAAGACCAGTTCGCAGTCATTACCGTTTCCGACCACGGCCCCGGCATCCCAGACGAAGCAATAGACCATATCTTCGAACGATTCTACCGCGCCTCCAAATCCAGGACCTCGAGCCAGGGAAGCGTCGGACTCGGACTCGCGATCGCCAAAACCATCGTAGACAAACACCGAGGCGCGATCTACGCCGAAAACAGAAGCGCGGGCGCCACCTTCATTATCAAGCTTCCACTGGCAAAGAGCTGATTTGAAGACAGGCCTTAGGCGCAGCGCGACGGTTCCTTCTTCAAAACCAAGGCCGCATAACCGATATCCCTGTTGTCCACTGCCTTGAGCAAGGAGCAGGCCGAGGGACGGCTCAGGCGATTTCCCCAAGCGCACTCCTGCTCGTTTTCCTCATCGAGCAGACTGCTCCAAATCATGGATTCGATGTAGGCCCCCAAGTATTCGTCGAGTGGCATGAAATGGTCGAGCAACATGCCCCGCCCCTCGAAGCGCGAAATAACATCGCCCAGCAAACACGCCACATGGGAATCTCCCAACCATTCGCGCAGCTCCGACCTGCAGCCTAAAACATCGCGGCGCTGGTACAGCGTGGACAGCACAATGCTGCCATCGTCCTTGATCAAGTCCACCATCGTCCCGCTCAAGCTCTCCAAGTCGCTGGATCTATCCTGAAAACGGTCACAGTAAACTAGGTCGAACGCCCGCTCCGCGAACGGGAGCTGCTCCGGGCTTTCCGAGAAAAACAAAGCCCTCAACTCCGCGTTTTCCAAATTCCGACGGGCTTGGTTGGCCTGAACGATCAAAGAGGCATCCTCGTCCACCCCGATCACCTGAGCTCCAGTCCGACGCGCGATCTCCAGCGCGTTCGCCCCCTTGCCGCAACCGATATCCAAAACGCGACTACGCTCCGAGAGATCCAACCGTTCGCAGGCGACCTCCGATAAATGCGACTGCTGAGAACGAGGAAACAAAGAAAGCGAATTCGACTCTGGAATTCGCAGCTGAGCCGCGAAGGGCATGGGTGCGCTGAAGGGTGTATTCATGTTGCAATATCGTTAGGGAAGTTGGCCCCGGTCGGGCATGTTTCCACCCTAGCAAACCAAATCTTAAGCCAGCCTTAAGACGCTGGTTTGCACGTTTTTTTTACACCCGCGCCCCGCTCCTTTCCCGCGGAACGCCCCAACGCAAAGAACCCGCAGCCTCTCGGCTACGGGTTCCACTGTTGCTTGGAGAAATTCTCTTCTTCGAAAGAACAGCGACGGATTTCTGCGCCACTGTGCCAAAGAGAATAGCGCATAACGCAGCCCACTGTAAATCGGGCGTAAACGTGAAAAGGACCTCCTCTAATCCCCTAGAGTGCGAATCCTAGCGAAAAACTATCGTTGTAGGTGATTTTCCGGCAAAGCGACTTAACCAAGCTCGCATTTCGTCGAATGACGAAACAAGCGTACAACTCAACCGTGGAAACCAAGCAACAGACTAAGAAGAAGAACTTTCTGGCACGCGCCTACCATCGGGCCTTCACCATGGGAGCCCTGCGTCCACACGTCGAAAGCATTCTCCCGCATCTCGACTCCCCAGGCGGACAGTTTGTCGAAATCGGCGCCCGGGATGGTCTCAAAGGCTCCCTCACCCCCTACCTCGAGAAAGCCCTCGGCTGGAAAGGCCTGCTCATAGAGCCCTGGCCCCACCTCTTCCAACGTTGCCGCAAGAACCGCAAGCGCTCCGTGACGCTCAACGTAGCAGCCTCCGAAACGCTCCTGCGCGACTCCTACATCGAAATCGTCGGCAAGCCGCCTGCCGCTTCCGTTCGCAAGACCCTCATCCAAGAAGCCGAAGAACGCATCCAAGGTCGCCCCGTCGAAGCCCCTATTCCCGGACAAGCCAAGCCCAAGAAGGTCAACTACGTCAGCACCAACTCCATTGCCGGCATCCTCGACCGAGCCAATTTCGACAAGCAATTCGAGCTCATGATCTTCAACCTCACCGGCTACGAAGACCGCGCCCTAGACGGCATGGACTTCGATCGCTACAAGCCAACATTCCTTCTCGTTCGCACCTATTCGACAAACGTCAACCTACCCGGCTTGCCGCACTACTACCAAAAGATCTGCTCCAGCAAGCACGACGAACGCTCCCACCTCCACCTCTTCCGCTACTCCGACTTCGGAGTGAATTAACCCGTAGCGCGGAGCTTTAGCCCGCGACCGCACTGCAAGATCAAAACTCGCAGGCCCGCCAAAGCGGGTGCGATTAAATGCACGTCCTTGTAGGGCTGCCGCTTGCGGCACGCCGCATTGCGCAGAGCGAAGTGGAGCTTGGTTCTGCGGCGTGGAGCAAGCTCCAGCCCTACCTTTCAGCTGATAGCACACTCTTTAAATCACTCCCTCCTGCACTCGCATTTGAATCTCATTGCCAAAAGCGTGGCTCCTGCTTTTCCTGACCTGTCAACCAGCAATGGTGACGACTCAAAACAACCCTCTAATCCTCCCTCTATTATGCTTAAAAAATCCTTGGCCGAGTTCATCGGCACGTTCTGGCTCGTTCTCGGCGGCTGCGGCAGCGCCGTACTCGCAGCAGGTTTCCCCGAAGTCGGCATTGGCCTGCTTGGCGTATCGTTCGCCTTCGGTCTCACTGTCCTCACCATGGCCTACTCGATCGGACACATCTCCGGCTGTCACCTAAACCCAGCCGTTTCCATCGGCCTCTGGGCAGGCGGGCGCTTCAAAGGCAAGGAGCTTCCCAGCTACCTCATCGCCCAGTGCCTCGGCGGAATCGCAGGCGCCAGCGTTCTCTACCTCATCGTTGGCGGAGATACCGCAGGTGGATTCGCCTCAAACGGCTACGGCGAACACTCGCCCGGCGGATTTGGCCTCGTCCCCGCACTCGTCATCGAAGTCGTGCTTACCCTGATGTTCCTCTTCATCATCATGGGCTCCACGGACAGCCGAGCGCCCAAAGGATTCGCTCCGATCGCCATCGGTCTCGGACTCACTCTGATCCACTTGATCAGTATTCCCGTTACCAATACCTCCGTAAACCCAGCCCGCAGCCTCGGAGTGGCAGTGTTCGTGGGCGATTGGGCAATCAGCCAACTTTGGCTCTTCTGGGTCGGCCCCATCATCGGCGGTATCCTTGGCGGCGTGATCTACAAGTTCGTCAGCAGCAAATAGTCGCCTTTCAAAAGAGGCGAAGCGCTATCCAAAGAGCGTCGCACCCCCCTTTCCTCGAGAGCACGTATTCTACGTGCTCTCTTTTTTGCGACCAATGCAGAGACAGTACCCAAATCTCAAATACCATTTTTCGCAAAAAAAGAGAAGGCCCCGTACTGGTATTCCCCAAGCAAAACCCCTTAATGGGGTACACGTATCCAAAGCAAAAATACAAATATTCCTGTATCGTTACGCAAATAGGGTCGACCTAACTCCTACAACCACTAGCTCCTCCCCTGCCTGACTCATCAGGCCTTCCATTACGACTCCCAGCCATTCGTTTCCCTTTTCGCCCATCCAGACGATAGTCCACAGTCCTTCCCGCTTCCTTTCAGGCAAAAATTCCGTGATACTCGCCCTCCTTATCTGGGGCGCCCTCGCAATCACGTCCAATTTGCACGCCCAAGCCACACTGAGCTGGCAGGACAACTCGGACAACGAAGACGGCTTCTACATCGAACGCTCCGAAAATGGAGGCGCCTTCAGGCGAATCGCAACGCTCCCAGCGAACGCAACGTCCTACAGCGATCCGGACACGGGCACCGGAATCGTCTACCGCTACCGCGTACAGGCCTACAACTCCTTCGGCGTTTCCGGCTACACCAACATTTCCATCTTCGAATTGCTGCCATTGATCAGCTACGACGACTGGATCGCCCAGTTTCTCACGAACCAGGCGCAACAAGCCGTCTCCACGCCGCCGCTTGCCTTGGCATCCACCTTCGAAGCCACCACGCAAATCCTCGCGGAAATCGACTCCGCCCCTAACCAAACGCTAGGCGACGCCCGGATCCCCAACCTGCTTTGCTACGTTCACGGCATCAACCCCTTCGACCCCGATTTCGACCTCCTCGCAAAGCCCAAACTCATGATGCTGAACGGACGCGAAACGCGAACCATCGAACGAGCTGTCTTCAAATACTCGACCGGAATCGAGACGACCCTACAAGCATCCTCGGATCTCGTCCACTGGACCGACCTTCCTCTCAACGCAACCGTCATCGGAGACACCGCCATGCATCGCTGGGAAGCGATCGAAATCCCCTCGAGCGACCAAAACCGCTTCTATCGCCTCAAGGTCTCCCTCGCGACAAAACAGAATTTTTAAGCCGAGCGAGCGGCTCTAAACACAAGTCGCGGCCGACAGACGACAGCGCCCGAAAGCGAACAAGCTCTTACGAACAAAACATTTAAAAGCTTTTAGCAGAAAGAAAAGCCGGCCACCGGGACGCTTAAGACTTTCGTAAGATCCCGCTTGCTACTATGACCCGATGAGAAAAAACGGCTCCATGCGTGTCCTAGTTGTAGAAGACGATCCCAACCTGAGAAGAAACCTCACCCAAGGCCTCAACGAGGAAGGCTTCAACGTAGACGCCGCCAGCGATGGCGAGGAAGGCCTCTACCGACTCCAGCAGTTCGACTACGCCGCAGCCATCCTCGACATCATGCTCCCCAAGATGGACGGCTGGGAAATCATCCGCCGCATCCGCAACACCCACACCCTTCCCATCCTCATCCTTACCGCGCGCGACAGCGTGGACGACCGTATTCGCGGACTCGACGGAGGCGCCGACGACTACATGGTAAAGCCCTTCCACCTCAACGAGCTCTACTCGCGTCTCCGAGCCCTCATCCGCCGCTCGCAAGGCTCCCCCAATCCCACCATCCAACACCGTAGTCTCTCTATCGATACGCTAGGGCGCAGCATCTCCCGAAACGGCGAAACGATTCCGCTCACCAACATCGAATACTCCATCGCAGAAGCCCTCTTCACGCGAATCGACCAAGTCGTCTCCAGAAGCTTCCTCTATAACAGCCTCTTCGGCGAGGACAACGACAGCATATCGGACTCCCTCTACGTGCACGTCTCGCGGCTGCGCAAGAAGCTTGGGCAAGACGTGATCAAAACCCGACCGGGCCAAGGCTATATCGTCGAGTCCAAGTAGCGCCATGATCCACAAGTCCATCCGCTTCCGTATCCAGTTCTGGCATAGCCTGCTCCTCGCTGCCACCACCATCGGCCTCTCCGTCTCCTACTTCTTCTACGAGAAGCAAAACCGCTTGCTCAACGTCGACAATAAGCTGCTCAGCGAAAACGCGCCCCTCGTCCCCCTCACCGACCGCTACCTCTCCGATCGCTTCCCCAACCTTCTACCACGTCCCGACAACGCCCTGGGCAATGGCGAACGCCGCCCCCCACCGCACATC
>JBNKSG010000226.1:0-6360 GCA_050297195.1 Opitutaceae bacterium
CTCGTTGCCGTTCGCTCCGGCGCTCGCGATTCCATGCCAGGCATGATGGACACCATCCTCAACCTCGGCCTCAACGAAGCGTCTGTTGAAGCGCTCACCAAGGCAACCGACAACCCACGCTTCGCATGGGATTGCTACCGCCGCTTCATCCAGATGTACGTAGACGTAGTTCTCGGAGTACAGGCTGGCCCAGACGAAGACGTCGAACCTTTCGAAGGCGTTATCCACGCGTTCAAGCACGAGACTTACGGCAAGGACATCATCGACTCCGAGCTCACTGCGGAAGACCAAATGGAACTCGTTAGCCGCTTCAAGGCTCTCGTCAAGGAGCGCACCGGCAAGGCCTTCCCATCCAACCCGTGGGACCAGCTGCAGGGTGCCATCGGCGCCGTGTTCGGCTCCTGGATGAACGACCGCGCCATCGTCTACCGCCAGAAGTACGGCATCCCAGCGCAATGGGGTACAGCTGTTAACGTGCAGGCCATGGTATTTGGTAACACGGGCGAAACTTCCGGTTCCGGCGTTGCCTTCACGCGTAACCCAGCCAACGGCGAAAACGAATTCTACGGCGAGTTCCTCGTCAACGCCCAGGGCGAAGACGTGGTAGCTGGCGTTCGTACTCCAGAGCCTGTCCTCAAGCTCAAGGACGTAATGCCAAAGTCTTACGCCGAGCTCCTCAAGGTTCGCAAGAAGCTCGAGAAGCACTTCAAGGATGTACAGGACGTCGAGTTCACCATCCAGGAAGGCAAGCTCTACATGCTGCAGACTCGTAACGGCAAGCGCACCGCCGCCGCCGCTCTCAAGTTCTCCATCGACATGGTTAAGGAGCGTCTCATCAACTGGGAAACTGCGGTTCTCCGCAACCCAGCCGACCAGCTCGACCAGCTGCTCGCTCCGATCTTCGACCTCAACGAAGTCAAGAAGGCAAAGGTACTCGCCACCGGTCTCCCAGCAGGTCCTGGCGCCGCTTCCGGCAAGATCTACTTCAACGCAGAGCGCGCGGTCGACGCGGAAGCTCGCGGCGAAAAGGTTCTGCTCACTCGCGTTGAAACCTCTCCAGAAGACCTCCGCGGCATGATCGCTGCAGAAGGTATCCTCACCGCTCGCGGTGGCGTATCTTCCCACGCTGCTCTCGTTGCCCGCCAGATGGGCAAGGTTTGCGTATGCGGCGCGGCCGAGCTCCAGATCGACTACGACAAGAAGGTCCTCACCGTTGGAAAGAACACGTTCAAGGAAGGTGACTACCTCTCCATCGACGGCACCACCGGCCAAGTCTTCGCAGGCGAAATCAAGGCTGCTCCTTCTGAAATCATCGATGGTCTCATCAACGGCAAGAAGGCCGCCCAGAAGACCCAAAAGTACCAAGACTACATCCAGCTCATGAACTGGTGCGCCAAGGCAACTCGCCTCCAGGTCCGCACCAATGCCGACACGCCTGAGCAGACCAAGAACGCGATCGCGTTCGGCGCGGAAGGCATCGGCCTCACTCGTACCGAGCACATGTTCTTCGAAGGCGACCGTATCGACGCCATGCGCGAAATGATCCTCGCCGACTCCCTCGAAGGTCGCCAAAAGGCGCTCAAGAAGCTCCTCCCTTACCAGCGCAAGGACTTCTTCGGCATCTTCAAGGCTCTCAAGGGTCTGCCCGCAACCATCCGCCTCTTGGACCCACCACTGCACGAGTTCCTCCCTCACTCCAAGGAACAGCAGATGGACCTCGCTCGCACGCTCGGCATCAAGGTCGAGAAAATCATGCAGCGCGTGGCGGACCTCCACGAGTTCAACCCAATGCTCGGTTTCCGTGGCTGCCGTCTCGCGATCAGCTACCCAGAAATCGCAGAGATGCAGGCTCGCGCCATCTTCGAAGCCGCTGCCCAGTGCGTGAAGAAGAACATCCCAGCGAAGCCGGAAGTCATGATCCCACTCGTTGGCTTCAAGAAGGAACTCGATATCCAGACCGAGATCGTTCACCGCGTCGCCAAGGAAGTTGAAGCTGCTAAGGGCGTAAAGCTCTCCTACACCGTCGGTACCATGATCGAAGTCCCACGTGGTGCCCTCACCGCCGACGAGATCGCCAAAACAGCTGAGTTCTTCTCCTTCGGAACCAACGACCTCACCCAGACCTGCCTCGGCATGTCCCGTGACGACACTGGTTCCTTCCTCGGCAAGTACCAGGAAGTTGAAATCCTCAAGGCGAACCCATTCGCATCGATCGACCAAACTGGCGTTGGCCAGCTCGTCGAAATCGCGATCGAAAAGGGCCGCAAGACGCGTCCAGGCATGAAGCTCGGCATCTGCGGCGAACACGGCGGCGATCCAGCATCCGTTAAGTTCTGCCACAATGCTGGCCTCTCTTACGTATCCTGTTCGCCATTCCGCGTTCCAGTTGCTCGCCTCGCCGCTGCGCAAGCAGCCATCGAAGCGAAGCGCGCCAAGTAAGTGACCATCGTATTCGATAACTAATTACACAGCCCTGCTTCCGACACTCGGAGGCAGGGCTTTTCTTTTAAGATTTCTCCCACGAAGGACACGGAAAGCACCAAGGACTTTATTCGTTCAGCTTAGTGAGCTTCGTGTCCTTCGTGGGCAAAATAAATTTCCCCGGGACCTAAAACCTGGCCCCCGGAACCCAATCAGAATGTTCGACCTCGAAGATAACAGAAAAAAAGTACAACGCGCCCTACTCGTCGGTATCCAAGATTCAAGGATGTCGAGCGAAGAAGCGGAGCACCTGCTCGACGAGCTCCAGGAGCTCACCGCCAACCTCGACATCCCCACCGTTGATCGCGTCGTCGTAAAGCTGCGCAAGGCCCATCCCGCGTTCCTGCTGGGCACCGGCAAGGTCCAAGAACTCATCGCCCACGCCAAAGAGCTCGAAGCCGACGTCATCATCTTCGACGACGAACTCACCCCCGCTCAGCAACGCAATTGGGAGGCCGAATCCAAAATCGCCGTCATCGACCGCCAGGAGATCATCATCGATATCTTCTCGGAGCGCGCCCACACCAAGGAAGCCGCCCTGCAAGTCGCCCTCGCCCGCATGGAGTACTCGCTCCCACGCCTGCGCCGCGCTTGGACCCACCTTTCGCGCCAACGCGGCGGCGGCACCGGAGCGCGCGGCCAAGGCGAAACCCAGCTGGAAGCCGACTCCCGCATGATCCGCGACCGTATCGCGATCACCAAGAAGGAGCTCAAGGAAGTCATCCAGCACCGTCACGTGCAACGCGCCAAGCGCCTGCGCAAGCCCGTTCCCACCGTTGCCATCGTCGGCTATACCAACGCCGGCAAATCATCGCTGCTCAATACCTTGACCGACTCCGACGTCTTGGCAGAGGATAAACTCTTCGCCACGCTCGACCCCACCACCCGACGCCTCGAACTCGACAACAGCCAGCATGTTCTCGTAACCGATACGGTCGGCTTCGTGCGCCGCCTTCCCCACCGGCTCGTGGAAGCGTTCAAGGCAACGCTTGAGGAAGCGGTTGTAGCCGATTTGCTGATACATGTGGTCGACGTCACCAACCCCGATGCTGAAAAGCATTTCGAGACGACCATGGAAGTCCTCAAGGAAATCGAAGCCGACAAAAACCCCATGCTTGTCGTCTTCAACAAGATCGACGCCTTGGAGGATCCAAGCGAACGTGAACGGTTTCTATTCACCCACAAGGACGCGCTTTACCTGAGCGCCCGCACCGGCGAGGGCGTCACCGAGCTGAAAGCGACCATCGCCCACCACCTCAACGCCAAGTACAAGTCGACCCAGCTCCTCATTCCCCACGAGCGCTACGACGTGATCTCCAAACTCCACAGCAGCGGCGGCATTCGCGAGCAAAAAACCGAAGACGACGGCGTACGCATCGAGGGCATCTTCCCCCCTGCGCTTTCTGGTTTGATCGAACCATTTGTTTTGAAGCCTTAACAAATGTTGCCAAGATGTAGCTGAACTAAAAATCGACTCCACCGAAACAGCCCCCTAGACAAGCCCCATGTCATCCCCGAAAACGCGTCGAGATTTCCTTAAAGACACCGCCCTCGCAGTCGGTTTTATTGGCTTGCAAGCCTACATGACCGGTTGCTCGAAATCGACCGGAGTGGGCTACGGGCCACTGCAGGACGACCCGAAGAACCTCATGAAGCTGCCCAAGGGCTTCAGCTACACAAGTTTCTCGAAAACTGGCGAGCTCATGGACGACGGCCTTTTCGTCCCGGGCGCCCATGACGGCATGGCCGCCTTCCCGCTAGATTCCGACCGGGTTATACTCGTACGAAACCACGAGATGGGCCCAGGAAATCCCGAGAACGGCCCCTTCAAGGGAGACCAGACCCTTCTCAAGCAGTATCGAGACAAACACTACGATGCGGCAAACGATACCGGCAACAGCAGCGGCGGCACCAGCACCCTCATCTTCAACACGAAGACCCAAACGCTCGAGCAACACTCGCTCAGCCTCCTAGGCACCCTGCGCAACTGCTCGGGAGGTCCAACCCCTTGGGGCAGCTGGATCACCTGCGAGGAGACCAACATTCTCGCCGGAGGCGACTTCGAAAAGGACCACGGATACTGCTTCGAAGTGCCGGCCAGCAGCCAAATGGGCCTCGCCCTACCTGTTCCCATCAAAGGCATGGGGCGCTTCAACCACGAGGCCGTCGCAGTCGACCCCAAGTCGGGCATCGTCTACCTCACCGAAGACCGCGGCGACGGGCTTATCTACCGCTACATCCCGAACGAACCCGGGAGGCTCGTAAACGGTGGACGACTGCAAGCCCTTTGCATCCTCGACGAACCTTCACGCGACACACG
This sequence comes from Opitutaceae bacterium, assembly GCA_050297195.1. GTDB lineage: Bacteria > Verrucomicrobiota > Verrucomicrobiia > Opitutales > Opitutaceae > Pelagicoccus. The sequence continues at coordinate 4,802 of JBNKSG010000226.1, forward strand.
CAACTGGCCCAAGGAAAAGCAACCGGAATTCCCTATCGCCCAAGCCGTATCCACAACATGGATCGACCTGGAAGACGTGGAAGCCCCCAAAGACGACTTGCGCCACCGCGGCTACATTACAGGGGCAGCCCGCTTTGCCCGCGGGGAAGGTATGTTCTACGGAAACGATACCATCTACTTCGCCTGTACAAATGGAGGCCCGCAAGAGTTCGGGCAAATTTTCAAATACACGCCTAGCCGCTTCGAAGGAACCGCCGAGGAATCCAAGGCTCCTGGAAAGCTGGAACTCTTCGTCGAGTCCCACGACAGCCAGCTCATGCAAGCCTGCGACAACCTCACGGTCGCGCCTTGGGGCGACGTGGTCATCGTCGAGGACGACAACGAATCCAGCGCCATCGTCGGCATCACGCCCAAAGGACAACTCTACCATATCGGTCAGGTTGCTATTAAAAGCGAACTCGCCGGAGCCTGCTTCTCGCCCGACGGCAGCACCCTCTTCGTAAATGTCCAGAAAAGGCCCGGACAAACCCTTGCGATAACGGGCCCGTGGAACAGGAAGATCCCATCCTAAGCATCACCAATCAATGTCGTCACCGCTCCTTTCCCACTCCGCAGAGCCGCCCCCAAAAAGCATTTTCAGCAAGCCCGTCATCGTTGGCTGCATCGGATTCCTCGGAATCTTCACCCTCCTGCTGGCCGGCGGGCTCTATTGGCTTTTCACGTCTGGGAAGGAAGTCATCACAAACGAAATCCGGGACAAGGTCATCGCCGAAATCCAAGGGTCCGGACTCTCCGAAACCCAACAAGCAGCCTTGAAGGCGGAGATCGACCGCCTGACCGAACAGTTCCAGAAAGGCGAAATCACCATGCGAGAGCTGATCGAAATCATCGAGGGGCTCGAGCAAAGCCCAGCCATGAGCGTCGTTCGCTACTATCAGATGGAAGGCGACCCGCTTGACCGCAGTTCCATTTCACCCGAGCAAAGACAAACAGCGATCCTAACGATACGCCGCTTCATCTATGGCGTATTCGAAGAAAGAATACCGGACACGGCGATCGAAGAAATCATGGATCCCTTCATCCAAGATCGCGGAACAGACAAAGACTACGGCGACCTCCAATTCCGGACGGACATCACCGACGACGAGATCTTCGCAGCTCTCGCGAAAGCCAAGCGTTACGCGGACGAAGCCGAAATTCCTCTGGAAAACCTATCCCCAGATATCGCGCACGAAGTCCGAGAAATCGTAGATCGGATCCTTGAAAAACGGCGTCGCTGAACCACCGCCCCAGATCTACGCCCCACGCTCCGCGAGCCATTGGTCACGGCTCAGAGCAAGCACGTCTTGGGCGATCCATTCACCGTCTTTTTCGAAGCCTTCCTCAATGCGCGCCTTGAATCGGAAACCGTTTCGCTCCAATACGGTGCGGCTCGCCACGTTCCAATCCGCATGGCACGCTTTGACGACCTTTGCCTCCAGCACCTCGAAGGCGAACCGCAAAACGCCGCCCAAGGCCTCGGTCGCGTATCCAGCGCCTTGATACTTTGGATGGGTCCA
>JBNKSG010000227.1:0-254 GCA_050297195.1 Opitutaceae bacterium
ATCCGAGTAAATCTGTGTTATCTGTGGTTAAAAAAACAATACACTCTCCAAGATCCACTCATTAGCGATGCGACATTTCCTGACACTTCTGCGAAACGAAATCTGGCGCCTGCTCATCAGCCCCAGCACCTACATCGCCGGTTTCCTCTTCCTCCTCGTCATGGGCTTCCTCTTCCAGTGGATGCTACGCGTCTACACATCCGACCCGCAGGACGAGACCCCCAGCGTGCTCTTCTTCCGCATGTTCTTCATCC
>JBNKSG010000227.1:264-6344 GCA_050297195.1 Opitutaceae bacterium
CCCCTGCTCACCATGCGCTCCCTGGCCGAAGAACGCCGCTCCGGCACCATCGAAACCCTGCTGACCACCCCCGTCACCATCGCGGAAATCGTCCTGGCCAAGTACAGCGCCAGCTACCTCTACTACTGCACCCTCTGGCTCATCACCGCATCCTTCCACGTAATCTTCTTCGCATACGCCCAACGCGATACCATCATCGATCCGTATCCACTCATTGGAGGCTACGCTTACATCTTCCTCAGCGGCACCCTCTTCCTTTCGCTCGGCATCTTTGCCAGCTCGCTCACCAAGAGCCAACTCGTCGCCGGCATCCTCGGCTTCTCCCTCGTCTTCGGCTTCATCGTCATCGGCAGCAACATCGAAGACCTCTCCGTGCTCACCGGCGAACAAAGCCTCTGGGTCCGCCAATTCTCCGACCACACCGACGCCCTCCAGCACATGAGCGACTTCTCCTCCGGCATCATCGATACCCGAGCCATCGTGCTCTACCTCAGCACCGCCCTCACCTTCCTCTTCCTCAGCGTGCTCGCCATCGAGTACCGAGACGGCACCACCTAGTCCCACGCTCCCATAAGCAAATCCCCGGAACCCGGAACCGAATCCCCGGAACCCAACGAACAAGTGCCCGAATCCTACCAGTCCAGCCGACTTTCAGACCGCTTCCAAGCGCTCCTGCAAATCGTACTCGTTTTCCTGATACTCATCGCCGTCAACTACATCGGCATGCGCACCTACCAGCGCTACGACCTGACCGAGGGCAACATCTACTCCCTCTCCCCCGAGACCAAAGCCTACCTCGCCCAGCTCCAGCAACCCATCGAGGCCATCGTCACCATCTCGGAAAACACCGACGAACCAGGCCTCACCGATATCCTCAAAGACGTTAAGCTCCTCCTGCGCGAGTACGAGTACGCCACCCGCGACCAGGGAAAGAACCGCGTCACCGTCGAGTACCTCAACGTCTACTCCCAGACCAGCCGAGCCCGCTCCCTCGGTATCGAGTCGCCCAACGTCATCGTCTTCAAGTCCGGCACCCGCCAACGCCAAGTCCGCATCGACGAGCTCTACAAGATCCAAGACTCCGAACTCCGCGAATTCCTCGGCGAAAACGTATTCACCCGCTCCATACTCGAAATCGTAGAAACCTCCGAACCCGTCCTCTACTTCACAAACGGCCACGGCGAATTTTCCGCGAACAACGTCACCGCCTCCAACGGAGCCTCCGCCCTCTTCAACGAGCTCAAGGCCCGCAGCTTCGCCACCCGCTCCATCGACCTCAGCACCGCCGAAAGCATCCCCCCAGACGCCTCCCTCATCGTCATCGCCGCCCCCAAGGCTCGCTTCCTCCCCCAAGAGCGACTCCTCCTCGAAACCTACCTCAACAAGCGAGCCGGCCGTGTCCTCGTCCTGCTCGAGCCCGGCCGCGAGCACGGCCTGGAAGACCTCTTCTACGAATGGGGCATCCTCGCCGAAGACACCCTCGTCATCGAACGCGATCCGAACTACGTCATCAACGGCGGCGACCTCATGATCCGCCGCTTCTCCGAACACCCCCTCACCAGCTCGCTATTCCAGCAAGCCATCCCCGTCATCACCGACCGAGCCTCCTCCGTCCGCGAAGACCCAGGCAGGCCCATCGACGACTCCCTCGTCGTCACCGAGCTCCTCGCCACCTCCGACCAGAGCTGGGCAGAACGCCAATACCGCAAAGACGACCGCCCCGTTTACGACCCCACCATCGACGTCCCCGGGCCCATCAAGATCGCCTCCATTTCCGAACGCAAGGTCGACTCCTCCCTAGGCATCTCTCTCCCCGGCGGAAAACTCACCGTCGTCGGCACCTCCAACTTCATATCCAACCAGCGGATACAAGCATCAGGCAACCTCTACCTCATCCTCAACGCCATAAACTACTCGGTCGATCGCTACACCCGCCTCAACATCCCGCCGCGACCCATCAAGAAGGTGAAGCTCGACCTCAGCATCGAGCAGCTCCACCTCGCCCGCTACCTCATCTGGTTCGCTCCCCCAGCCGTACTCGGCCTTCTAGGGCTGCTCGTCTACATCTCCCGAAGAAACTAGCCCACCGAATTTCCCGGCACCTGGAACCCGATACCCGGAACCCACTTTAGCATGCGCCTAAAAATAACGCTCACCCTGCTCGCCATACTACTCGGCTTGCTGACCTACATCTTCTACATCGATAATCGCAGCGACATCAGCGAATACGAAGACCAGCGCTCCTCCGTGCTCGGAGAACTCGCAGTCGGCATCGACTACCTCAGTATCCAAAACAATGCGACAGGCCAAATCATCACCCTAGAAAAAGCAAACAACCGCTGGATGCTCCGCGAGCCCTACCTCTGGCCCGCCAACGAATTCGCCGTCCAACGCATCCTCACCGAGCTCCGGTTCCTGGAACGCATCTCCAGCTTCGAGACCAATATATTCTCCAACTCCGGTGTCTCCCTCCCCAACTACGGCCTCAAGCCCTCCCAATACGCCATCATGATCGGACGCGGCGATCACCGCTCCACCCTCCACATCGGCAAACCCACCGAAATCGGAAACAACCTCTACATCCTATCCACCGACCAAAACTACGTTCACGTAGTCAATCGCTCCCTCCTGGATGCCATCTCCGTCAGCCTCGACAACCTTCGCTCCTCCCGCCTCTTCGATATCGCCGTATTCGAAGCCACCTCTTGGAACATCCAAGTCCGCGAAGACGGCCGCAACCTCCGCGCCTGGTTCGCTCGCAACGGAGACAACTGGGTATTCGAAACTCCCATACGAGCCCGAGCCGACTCCGAAGCCGTCAACGTACTCCTCAACCGCTGCCTCAGCCTCGAGGCCGACTCCATCGTCGCCTCCAACCCTACCGACCTCTCCCCCTACGGGCTGCAAAACCCGCTCTACCGCATCGCCATCGAATCGGACCAGCAACGCGAAGTCCTAGAAATCGGAGAAAAGATTTCCCCCGACTCCGAGTTCCGCTACGCCAAGCGAGAAAGCCGTCCCACCGTATTCCAGCTACGCATCGAGTTCCTCGACCTCCTCGCCAATTCCCAAACGATGCTCCGCGAACGGCGCATCTTCGAGGTCGATGTAACCACCGCCACCACCGTCACCATCGAGCGCCGCGACGAACAACCCCTCACCCTGCAAAAGCTCGAAGACGGAAACTGGGAACTCGTCGTGCGCGACGAAAGCCAAGGTATCCAAACCATGGATGGCGACACCCAATCCATCTCCGAAATTCTCAAGTGGCTCGACGAACTCAAAGCCGTGCCCGACGACGGTTTCGTCAACGATGCCCCCTCCGCCCCCGACCTGGAATCCTACGGCCTAGAAGTTCCCGAATACACCATCACCGTCACCTCCGACCGTCTCTACGGCGAAACGCAAAAGCTACCCGAGCTTCGCACCGAAAGCCTCCTCATCGGCGACCGCAAACCAAACGACCGAAACGAAAGCTTCATCAAGATCGCCAACAAAGACTTCGTGTATTCAAGCTACAACGACATCTTCGCGCAGATCGACAACGACCCGCTCCTCTACAAGGAGCGCAAGATCATCTCCCTGCCCGAAAGCTCCAGCATCCAAAAGATCTCCATCGAACGCCTCTCCGACCGCAGCATCATCGCAGAGGAAACCATCGACCCCGCCGCCGAAAAGGAAACGGCCGCCGCCCAGCTCGCAAAAGTCGTTTCGCAGCTCACCATACAAAGCTTCAACCCCCGAGGCTTTACCCGCACCGTCGAAATCGCCGGCCGCCAAAAGCCATGGGCCTACAAGCTCATCGCCACCGTCGGCACCGACGACCCCCAAAACGCCATCACCCAGCAGATCGAAATCTTCGTATCCGAAACCACCGGCGGCCCCCTGCTCTGGGGAGGCATCTCCCAAACCAATCAAGGCTTCCGCTTCGGAACAGACTTCATCGACAGCTTCTCGGCGATCGTTTTCGACCGAGTCGCCCGCGAAGCCCCCGAGCAACCCTTCAGCAACAAGCCCTTGCCCGAAGGCCAATCCGTACGCCCCCCCTCTAGCGAAGACCAATTCGAAGCGGCAGCCCCGCCCCAGCAAAACGAACCTTCGGAATAGGGCCGAATGAGCAAAAAGCGCAAAAGCCCGCTCCGCTTCGCGTGGAGAAGCGCCTGCCACTCGTGCAGCGCTCTCTTCCAGTGGTGCTATTCGGCAATCGTGCTCCTTCTCGTCAGCGCCACCCTCTTCGCCGCCTACGTGGCGACCCTCGACGACATCCCCGTACCCAACTTCATACTACGGGAACTGCAATCCCAACTCCGCAACAAAGGCGTAGACCTGCGTATGGAAGGGGTTCGCTTCCAGCCCAACGGCCGCATCATCTTCCAAAGCCCGGAACTCTATTCGCCAGAACTGGGCTCCACCATCGTCGCCGCCAGGTCCGCCGTCGCCAAAATCAAGCTCAGCCACCTCGCCTTCGGAAGCATCGCCGTAGACGAAATCCGCCTCTCCTCCGGCCGCTTCGTCATCCCCGCCATGCTCACCCCCACCGGCGAGCCCGCCACCGCCCTCCGCGCCATCAACCTCGAAGCCACCCACCGCGGCCAACGGTGGAATATCGACTACGCCACCTGCGCCCTCGACGACCTCAAGCTCTCCCTCGCCGGCCAGCTGGACGACGCGCTCGTCCAGCTTCCGCCCCCCAAGCCCGACGCTCCCAAACCATCCGTCAGCCAAGTAATCCTCAAAATCGCCCCCAAGCTCATCCAGCTCCAGAAAGAGCTCAAGCGCCTCGACTCCCCCTTCTGCAACGTCGACCTCCACGTCCTCAACAAGCAGCAATCCGCCAACGTCCACTTCGGAGCCAAGCAACTCACCATCTCCCCCGAAATCAAGATCCAGGACTTTGTCGTAAAAGCCAGCCACACGCTGCACTCCCACCTGTCCGCAAAGATATACGCCCAACAAGCCCTCCTCCCCAAAAACACCACCGCCCAAACCATCCACCTCAACGCGGACTGGAACCACAGCGCGCCTCCCCAAAGCCTGTTCCCCGACCGTATCCACCTTTCCGCGACAAAAGTCTCGCACCGCGGCATCACCATCCCCTCGCTATTCGTCTCTGCCGAACCCGGCGAAGAAACCCATCACGCCTCCCTCCAGTTCGCCTTTCCGGAAAGCCCGATCGTCGCCAAGATCGCTTACGACATCGCCTCGAAAACCAGCGCCGTCGATCTCAGCCTAGAACTCGATTCCGCCACCCTCCAAGCCCTCAACCCCATCGCCCTCGAGCTCGCCCAGCAAGACATCGCCGAGCTCGCAAGTCTCGCCAAGGCCATCGACCTGCACGCAGTCGCCCAAATCGACGAAACCTTCAAGCCCACCCACGTCGAAGCCCACGCCCAAGCCGGCCCCACCTCCATCCGCGGAGCAAACATCGACTACGCCTCCGCTCACGCCACCATCGACGGCCCCCAGATCGACGTTCCCGCCATCCGCCTCCGCTCCGGCCAGCAACATGGCGTCATAACAATTGGATACAACCTCGAGACCCTCCTTCGCCGCGTCCTCGTCGAAGGCTCCTTCGACCCCACCATGATCAACGGCTGGTTCAAGCCCTGGTGGACCGCCATGTGGGACGGCATGACCTTCCCCGAAAAAGGCATGCTCACCTACCTCGACTCCCAAGCCATCTTCAAACGCCCCGACACCGTATTCGTCACCGGCACCGGATACGTACGCGACCTCGACCTCCGAGGCATGCCCGTCCAAGAACTGCGCACCCGCATCTTCTCCCTTTTCCACTACGTCGACCTCTACGACATGGAACTCGCCACCCAAACCGGCGAGCAAGCCATCGGCGAAATCCAATTCCACATGGATCGCGACAACCGCGACGAGAAAGACAAGCTTACCGGAATCTGGATACAGGCCCAATCCACCCTAGACGTTAAAAACGCGCCCAACATCCTTTGGGAAATCGCCGACGAAGCAGCAAAAATCCTCGAGCCCTATTGCTACGACCTGCCGCCCTTCATCTCCGCTCGCTCCTCCTCCGTCCGCCACAACGACAAGTACCTCAACGACATCGA
>JBNKSG010000228.1:0-6325 GCA_050297195.1 Opitutaceae bacterium
TTTTCTTTCCGCTCTTCTCAGCTTCTGTATTGTCTCCATTTTTAGCGCTTTCTTGATCAGCAGCATCAATCCCCTCCTTGCTCTTCTTCTTCTTCTTCTTCTTGCTGCCAACCTTCTCATCAGCCACACTGTCTTTCTCCTCCTTCACTTCCACTGACTCAGCTGATTCACCCTTGTCCTTCTTTTTCTTCTTCTTCTTCTCACTCTTCTCCCCTTCAACAGCCTCGGCGAAGGCGCCGCCGCCCTCATGCAAGGCTACCGCTGGCCCGGAAACTATACCGAATTCCAAGAGGTCCTCTCCGCCGCCGCAGAAGTCGGCGAAGGGCAAAGCATCCAAGAAGCGGACCTCCCCGACAAGCTGCGCGACATCTCCAGCTGGCCAAACCTCGAAGCCTACCTCGCCGAGCAAGCCAGCCGCTACAAGCAAGCGGTCCTCAGAGCCTGCCAAGGCGACCAGGAAAAGGCCGCCCAGATCCTCGGCGTCGAAACGGCCGAGCTGTAGGTCGGGCTACTCTAAGGGCACCACTGCCCGGTAGCCACGGCTACCCCAAGGCGTGCGCCGTCCACGCGACGAGAACTCGCACCAAGCGTATTTCAACGCCACACTCCGTGTTCAGCCCCAAATCCGCTTGCACAATCACTCGATTCTTCTCTTTTCACCCTTGCCGAGAGCCTCACCTGTGCGTGAACTCTCACAAATTTTTTTGCCATGCCGAAAAGAACAGACATCGAGAGCATCCTAATCATAGGCGCTGGACCAATCATCATTGGCCAAGCTTGCGAATTTGACTACTCAGGCACCCAAGCCTGTAAAGCGCTCAAGGAAGAGGGCTACCGAGTCATTTTGGTGAATAGCAATCCCGCTACCATCATGACCGACCCCGAGTTCGCGGACGTCACCTACATCGAGCCGCTCACGGTCGACGCGGTCGAAAAGATCATCGCCAAGGAACGCCCCGACGCCCTCCTACCGACCCTCGGCGGGCAGACAGCCCTTAACCTCTCCCTCGAACTCGAGGCCGCCGGCATCCTCCACGAATACGGAGTCGAAATGATCGGCGCCAAGCCCGACGCCATCAAGAAGGGCGAGGACCGCGAACTCTTCAAGGAGGCCATGCTCAAGATCGGCCTCGACGTCGCCCACTCCCGCACCGTCAACTCCCTGGACGAAGCGCGCCAAGCCGCCAAGGAGCTCGGCCACTACCCGCTCATCATCCGCCCTAGCTTCACCATGGGCGGCTCCGGCGGAGGCATCGCCTACAACCGAGAAGAGTTCGAAGACATCGTCTCCAACGGCCTCGACCTCTCCCCCGTCCACGAAGTGCTCGTCGAAGAGTGCCTGCTCGGCTGGAAGGAATACGAGATGGAGGTCATGCGCGACCGCAAGGACCAGTGCGTCGTCATCTGCTCCATCGAAAACTTCGACCCCATGGGCGTACATACCGGCGACTCTATTACAGTTGCTCCGGCCATGACCCTCTCGGATCGCGAGTACCAAGCGATGCGCGACGCGTCCTTCGCCGTCATTCGCGAAATCGGCGTCGAAACCGGCGGGTCCAACATCCAGTTCTCCCTCTGTCCGACCACCGGACGCATGGTCGTCATCGAGATGAACCCCCGCGTCTCTCGCTCCTCCGCTCTCGCCTCCAAGGCCACCGGATTCCCGATCGCCAAGTTCGCTGCCAAGCTCGCAGTCGGCTACAGCCTCGACGAAATCCAGAACGACATCACGAAGGCGACCCCCGCCTCCTTCGAGCCCTCGATCGACTACGTCGTCACCAAGATCCCACGCTTCACCTTCGAAAAGTTCCCCGGCACCGACGACACCCTCACCTCCGCCATGAAGTCCGTGGGCGAGGCCATGGCTATCGGCCGTACCTTCAAGGAATCCTTCCAAAAGGCCCTCCGCTCCCTCGAAACCGGAGCCTTCGGCTTCGGAGGCGGCGGCAAGCTCGGTGGCAACGAACTTCCCTCCGAAGAGGAGATCAACGGCAAGATCGTCCGCCCCAACACCGAACGCGTCTTCTACCTGCGCTACGCCCTCAAGGCTGGCTACACCCTCGAGCAACTCTTCGAGCTCACCAAGATCGACCCGTGGTTCCTCACCCAGCTTAAGCAGATCTCCGACCTCGAAGATACCCTCGCGGGCGAAAAGCTCGACACCATCTCCACTCCCCTCCTCCGCAAGGCCAAGGAGTACGGCTTCTCCGACCGCCAACTCGGCGTCCTCCTCGGCGAAGACTGGAAAGCAGTCAATACGGCTCGCAAGGCCAAGGGCATCAACACCGTCTTCCGCCTCGTCGACACCTGCGCCGCCGAGTTCGAAGCCAAGACCCCTTACTACTACTCTTCCTACGGCGACGAAAACGAGGTCATCCCTTCCGACAAGAAGAAGATCATGATCATCGGTGGCGGACCGAACCGCATCGGCCAAGGCATCGAGTTCGACTACTGCTGCGTGCACGCCTCCTTCGCATTGCAGGAACTCGGCTACGAAGCCGTCATGGTTAACTCGAATCCAGAAACCGTTTCCACCGACTACGACACCTCCGACAAGCTCTACTTCGAACCCCTCACCCTCGAGGACGTGCTCGAAGTCTACCAGCAAGAAGGCTGCGAAGGCGCCATCGTCCAGTACGGCGGCCAAACCCCGCTCAACCTCGCCACCGAGCTCAAGGCCAACGGCGTCAACATCATCGGCACCTCGCCCGAAAGCATCGACGCCGCAGAAGACCGCGAGCTCTTCAAGCAGATCCTCGACGCGACCGGCCTCAAGCAACCGGACAACAAGACCGTGCTCAACGAGAAGGAAGCCTACGAGATGGCCGAGCAAGTCGGCTTCCCGCTCCTCCTTCGCCCCTCCTTCGTCCTCGGCGGCCGCGGCATGTTCATCGTCCACACCATGGACGAGATGAAAGCGGTCATCCGCGAAGCCTTCGACGCCTCGCCCGATAAGCCCGTCCTCCTCGACAAGTTCCTCGAAGACGCCATCGAGCTCGACGTCGATTGCATCTGCGACGGCGAAACAGCCGTCATCGGCGGCATGCTCGAGCACATCGAATACGCCGGCGTCCACTCAGGCGACGCCGCCATGGTGCTTCCTCCGCACACCCTGAAGCCCGCCATGATCGAGACCGTGCGCCAAGCCAGCTACAAGCTCGCCAAGGCCCTCAAGGTCGTCGGCCTCATGAACATCCAGTTCGCGATCAAGGACGACGAGCTCTACGTGCTCGAGGTCAACCCACGCGCCTCCCGTACCGTACCTTTCGTTTCCAAGGCCATCGGCAAGCCGCTCGCCAAGATCGCCGCCAAGGTCATGACCGGCAAAAAGCTCAGCGAGCTCGACTTCACCGAAGAGCTCACCCCGAAGCACTGGTGCATCAAGGAAGCCGTCTTCCCATTCGTCCGCTTCCCCGGCTCGACCATCCGCCTCGGACCGGAAATGCGCTCCACGGGCGAAGTCATGGGCCTCGACTCGGACTTCGGCATCGCCTTCGCCAAGACGCAAGCCGCCGCCAAGCCAGGCCTGCCGACAAAGGGCAACGTCTTCCTATCCGTCAAGGACGCCGACAAGCCACGCGCCCTCGACATAGCCCGCAACCTCTGCGCCCTCGGCTTCAACATCTACTCGACGAGTGGAACCGCCAAGTTCCTCACCGAGAATGGACTCGAAGTGAAGAAGCTCTTCCGCATCGCTGAAGGCCGTCCCAACGTTGTGGACATGATCAAGAACGGCGAAATCCATCTGATCATCAACACGCCGTCCGGAATGATCCCCCGCAAAGACGAGAATCACATGCGATCCATCGCATGGGGCCACAACATCTGTATCATGTCTACCATTACAGGTGCGGAAGCTGCCGTCTCGGGAATCAAGTCGCTCAGCAACAAAGACTACGAAGTCCGCTCCGTTCAGTCCTACGTCAAAAAGAGCGTCGGCAACGTATAACCCTCGCCCTCCCGCAAAAAGCGCAAGACTCACAACTCCCGCACCCCCTCTTTGTGACGCTTGCGCCTTTTGTAATTCCCCAGTGCTCAATCCTTAACTCTTACTCCTTTCTTTAGAATGGCCTCTCCGCAAATCGTCGCCCTCCTCTCCGGTCCCGACCAAAAGGGCCTTGTATCCAAAGTTTCAGGATGGATCTTCAACAACGGAGGTAACATCATACACGCCGACCAGCACCGCGACGCCCAAGCCGGCGTCTTTTTCCAGCGCGTCGAGTGGTCGGTCGACGACGGTTCCGATCCCCGAGAAACAGCCAACGCATTCCAAGCGTTCGGAGACTCCATCGGCATGAAGACCAAAGTCGCCATCTCAGGCGACAAACCAAAGGTCGCCATCTTCGTATCCAAATTCGACCATTGCTTTCACGACCTCATCCTCCGTTGGAAGTCCGGCGAATACCCCTGCGAAATCGCCCTCATCGTCTCCAACCACACGGACCTCGAAGGCGTATCCAAAACCTACGGCATTCCCTATCACCACATCCCTGTCACGAAAGCGACCAAAGCCGATGCAGAAGCCGAGCAACTCGCGCTGCTCAAGCAAGAAGGCATCGAACTCGTCATAATGGCCCGCTACATGCAAGTGCTCAGTGCCATCTTTTTGGATACATTCGGAAAGCCAGTGATCAACATTCACCACAGCTTCCTGCCTGCATTCGCCGGAGCCAAGCCCTACCATCAAGCCCATAGCCGCGGGGTCAAACTGATCGGCGCCACCGCCCACTACGCGACGCCCGACCTCGACCAAGGGCCCATCATTCACCAAAGCGTCGCCCACGTGACCCATCGCAACAGCGTCGAAGACCTCGTGCGTAAGGGACGCAACCTCGAAAAGCTGACCCTAGCGCAAGCCGTCGGTTGGCACCTAGAAAACCGTATCCTCGTCTACGAAAACAAGACCGTCGTCTTCGACTAGAGCAGTTTCGAAGGGACCGCCGCTCAGAAATGGACCGGCCGTCAAGGTTCCCAAGGGTTAAAAGCCCGCAAAAGCGGCCTTCAACGTCGCATCAACCACGCCGATTTCTTTCCCCAGAAGCCCATCCCTCGAAAAATTGATCTCGAAATCGGCCGCGAAACGCTTTCACTGACGAACCTTTTCCCTAAATTACACCCGCAAGCCGGCAGCCGCCACACATTCGATCCATCCAGACATGGCAAATAAAAGCTCCTCACCTAAGAGCGACGAACGAAACATCGTCAGCTCCAACCAAGTAGAAATCCAAGACCTCGAAGACCAGGTCGTCATGTTCTGGGAAAAGAACCGGAGCATCATCATCGGCTCCGTCGCATTCATCTTCGCCGCATTCCTCGGCTACCAAGGCTTCAAGTACATGCAGTACCGCGCCGACGAAAGCCTCAAGGCAGGCTACCAAGCCGCCAGCACCTCGGAAGAGAAGGCCGCATGGGCCGCGGACGAAGCGGGCAAGCCCCTCAGCGGATTCGCGTTCAAGGAGCTCGGAGACGAAGCCTACCAGGCCGGCGAAACCGCCAAAGCCGAAGGCTACTACCGCGAAGCCGCCAAAAGCGCCTCCGCCCCTGTCGACCAAGCCGCAACCATCGCCCTCGCCGTCACCCTCATCGACCAGGACAAGCTCAACGAAGCCAAGAGCCTCCTCCAAGGAATCGCCGACGACCCAACCGCCCTCGCCCAAGCCGAAGCTCAGTACCGACTCGCATACCTCGCAAGCCAAGAAGGCGACGCCGAAACCGCCCGCTCCTTGATCGAAGCCATCAGCGACGATTCCTTCTTCTGGAAGTCGCGAGCCCGATCCCTCGAGCCAAAGCTTCCCGAAGCCTAAAAAGAAACCTCCCAGCAATTTCATCAAAAGCGCGAGCCCGCCAGCTCGCGCTTTTTTGCGCCCACCCCGCGCGATCGACAGCACGCAAATCCTGCTCAAGCTCCTCGAAAACGCCCTCTTCTCCCCCTTCACCCAAGCCGACAACTCCTTCAACCGAGAGCAAAGCCTCCCTCCCGTGAAAAACTCGGGGCCACCCATGACCAACGGCCTATGCCCCCGCAGGCCGGTTGGCACTGCCGCAGGCCCTGTAACCTGCGCTAAGCTTCCCGTGTACAACCACGGCAAGCACTTTCCCTTCCGACCATGACCATCCTCCAAGCACAAGACCTCTCCAAACGCTTCGGCTCCACCCAAGCCCTTCAAGACCTCAGCCTGGAAATCGAAGGCGGCTCCTGCTTCGGGCTGCTCGGCCCCAACGGAGCGGGAAAGTCCACCTTCATGAGCATAGTCTCCGGATTTCTTATACAGGACTCCGGCACCCTCAGCCTAGAAGGCGAGCCCCTCAACCCAAACAACATCGC
>JBNKSG010000229.1:0-6322 GCA_050297195.1 Opitutaceae bacterium
GAAGCGAACAACGCGCAGCCCCTCGAAAAGACTCCAATAGTCAACAGCCAGACAGCTGGCTCTCACTCCCCGACTACGAAATGGAAAACGGCACGGAGCCTCCCAATGCGGCGTGACGCTCGCGCGCAGAAAAACATCAAGGTTGATATTTTTTTGTGCACGCGGATGGAAGAGGCCTTGTCCCATTTGGCTCACCCAAGCACAGCGACGACAGCGAAGCGAACAACACGCAGCACCTCAACCGACCTTCGCCTTCTTGCGGGCTTCCTTCTCCTTCTCGCAGTCGTCGAGGAATTGCAGGAGACGCCGACGGTATTCATAGAACTCCGCGGTCTCCATAATTTCCTCACGGTCGCGCGGGCGCTCAAATTCGATATCCATCACCTCACCGACTTTAGCGCCGGGGCCGTTGGTCATCATGCAAATCCGGTCCGACATGTAGACGGCCTCGTCCGGATCGTGGGTGATCATCATGGTGGTGATCTTCTCGAAGTTAAGGATGTTCAGGATCACCTCCTGCAACTCCATGCGAGTGAGCGAATCGAGCCGCCCAAAGGGCTCGTCGAGCAGCAGCATCTTCGGCCGCAAAGCGATCGCCCGCGCGATTCCGACTCGCTGCTGCATCCCACCCGACATCTCCTTCGGATACTTGTGCATCGAGTCCTTCAAGCCGACCGCGCAAAGCGAGTACTCTACCATCTGCTGGCGTTCCGCATTGGTCGCATTCGGAAAGACCTGCTTCACGCCCAACATGACGTTCCCATAGCAGCTCAGCCACGGCAGCAAACAGGGAGCCTGGAAAACAACCGCTCGGTCCGGACCGGGGCCGACCACTTCACGACCGGCGACGATCACGCCGCCAGAGGAGATTGGAATCAAGCCGGCAACCATGTTCAGCACGGTCGACTTTCCGCAACCGGAGTGGCCAATCACGCTGACCAACTCGCCCTGCTTCACCATCAAGTTAAAACCGTCTACCACCTTGATCGCTTCACCAAAGGGATTCGGATAGGCCTTCACGACCTCAAAAAGCTCTACGTATCTATCTTCTAACATCTTTGCGTATCCTTGTTGTTACTACACTCTATCGAGCATGCATCGACCACGCTACCGCACCTTGACCGAAGCCCGCTTGGGCGGCGTGAAATCGTAGGGAATGATGTCGGGCATCTTTATCGAGGTATCCACTTTCAAGTCCTTCGACTCCTTGTTCATGCCCACCATAAAGCGGGTCACGGAATTTTTCAGCTTCATGAACTCCGGATTCTTGTTCAGGTTGGCTCGGTCGCGCGGGCGTTCCAAAGTCACGGGGAAAGCCTCGGCCAGCGTGGCTTCCGGTCCGATCGTCAAGGGCACGATTCGGTCCGCCATCAGGGTGGCCTCGTCCACGTCGTTGGTTATCATCACCACCGTACGCTTATCCTCCTCCCATATGCGGATGATCTCGTCTTGCAGCACGGCGCGCGTCAAGGCGTCCAGAGCGCTTAGCGGCTCGTCGAGCAGCAGGACCTCAGGCTGCATGGCCAAGGTTCGGGCAAGGGAAACGCGCTGGCGCATACCGCCCGAAAGTTCGTGAGGATTCTTCTCGAGGGCCGGCGTCAAGCTCACCATCTCGACGTAACGCTCCACGTGCTCCTTCGTTTGAGCTTTGGTAAAACCGGGAAACACCTGCTTCACCGCGAGTTCGATATTTCCAAACACTGTGAGCCACGGCAGGAGCGAGTAGTTTTGAAACATGATGCCCAAGCGCGGTCCTGGTTTTTCAACGACAGAACCATGCAAACGCACCTCTCCTTTGTCAGGCTTCTGCAACCCCGAAAGCAGGGACATGAGCGTACTCTTGCCGCTTCCCGAAAAACCGATAACCGCGACGAATTCGTTTTCCTCGACCGATAGGTTAATGTCCTTCAGCACCTCGGTGCGGTTGGACGGAGGGCCAAACCCGATCGAAACATTGTCCATTTCCAAATAAGCCATAACGAGCCTTTCTTCTTTAAGTTAGACGTATTCGAAACGTTTATACAGAGGTTCCGCCACCATCGAAGGAGACAAAGCGCTGCAGGATGATCATCATGCGATCCAGGAAGAAGCCGATGATGCCTACGACGAAACAAACCATGATGATGTTCGCGAAGGTGAGCGAGGACCCGTTCTGGTATTCGTCCCAAACGAACTTGCCGAGGCCGTCCGAAGACGAAAGCGCTTCGGCAGCGATGAGAACCATCCACCCCACTCCCAGCGAAATGCGCAGACCGGCGAACACCAGCGGCAAGGCGGATGGGATAACGATCTTGAAGAGGCGGCTCCAGAACCCAAGGCGCAGCACGCGAGCCACGTTTATGTGGTCCTGGTCGATGGAAGCGACCCCGAGGGCCGTATTCACCAAAGCGGGCCAAACCGCGCACATCGCAACCGTACAAGCCGAGAAGATCAGAGCGGGATTGATCTCAAGCGAGGAGATCAACGGCAAGTCGTTGAGGAAGTTCAGCAACACGTGATTCTCTGGATCCGGGAAAAAAGCTCCCACTACAATCTGGAAGATCAGAAGCCAAACCACCGGCGACACCGGCTTGAAAACCGAGATGATCGGCGTCATGCATGCCATAAAAATCTTGTTCAGGCCACACATGATCCCCACCGGAATCGCTACGAAAGCGGCCATGAAAAAGCCGACGAAAACCGTGAAGATCGAGCGCTTGGTCTGATGGTAAATGGTAACTGCCGAGGCGTACTCCTGTCCTTCCAAGCGATCCATGCTCTCCTCCGCTCGTACCGCGCGCTTGGCGATTTTCAGAGCATCCTTAGCGGACCCTGCGGTTGCGAGCTCCGACATGTATTCATCGAGCTCCGACTTTGCCTCGTCCAGCTTTACGTAAAGGTTGCGATCGTCTAGGAACTCCAGACGCGTCTTCATGAAAAATAGCTTATCCGCTACGCTGTCGTACTGCTTGCGAGCCGCGTCGAGCGGCTTGTACTTTTGCGAACGAATTTCGTCGATCTGGGCCTTTACCTGATTGAGCTCCGTGCGCTCCTGTTCAGTCGTGACACCGTCGTTCCGAATAGCCGCGATCAGGGCTGCAGCCTCGACCTTACCCTCGGAAACGTCCTCCGAGATCTTTGCGATTTCCGCGTCGCGAGCCTTGGCAGTCTCTTTGTATTCGTCCTTCAACGACGCATACCTTTCCTCGACCGGAGCAATGAGCTTAGCCTGGCGAGCGGCCTTCTCAGCTTCTTTCTCCGCGACAAGAGCTTTCGCTGCTTCAACCTCTTTGGAAAGGGCGGCATACTCCTTCGCCACTTCCTCCAACGCTGCCTCACGCTCGGCCCCCTTGAGCTGAAAGTCTCTCTGCTTCACCTTTTCGCGATCCGCTATGGTATCGTTTATCTTCACCGACTCCCAGACGATGTCCGGCGTGGGAACTTCTCCCGATTTGGTCTTATGACGCGGGCCGATCCACGACCAGAACCAGATGCAGCTAAGCACGAAGATTGCTGGGATGACGAGGTACTTGACGATCGCCGCAAATTGCTTCTGAGGCTCTTCGCCGAAGAGCAAGCGAATGACCGGGTCGAACGCAGTAAAGCCGCTCACGTCGAGCGCCTTGAGGATGCGATACTTGATTTTGTCCTTGGTAGATTCAGCCATTGGTAGAGAGAGGGTTTGAGAGTGTGACTTACTATTTTAAAAGGAGGCGACCCCACCGGCCGGGCCGCGCATGATCGCCTCCATGAAAAGATGTCTAACTAAAGCAAATTCTAGTCCTTGTTTCCGATTTTGTGTGAATTGATGTAACCAATCGGATCCTTAGGATCGTAAAGGATGCCATCGATGAACTCGTCGGTCGCCGGCTTGTATCCATCCGTATCCCAAGGGATATCCTCTTCGTCGATGTACCCTTCTTCGAGCAGGTGCTTCGCGGCGGCGAGATAGACCTCAGGAAGGTAAACTTCCTTGGCAACTTCGTCGTACCACTCAGCTGGCTTCGGCTCGGTGATCTGACCCCAACGGCGCATTTGAGTAAGGAACCAGACACCGTCACTGTACCATGGATACGTGCTGTGGTACTTGAAGAAGACATTGAAGTCTGGCATCTCGCGCTTGTCGGTCTTCTGGAAGTAGAAGTAGCCGGTCATCGAGTTCTTGATCACGTCGAAATCCGCGCCCACGTAATTGGGCTGGGAGAGAATGCGTACCGCTTCTTCGCGATTGATCAGCACACCGTCTTCATCCGTCTCGTCGAGCCATTTGCCAGCCCGTATCAAAGCCTTAACTACAGCGATGTGCGTGTTCGGGTTTTCCTTCGCCCACTTGGCGCTCACGCCAAAAACCTTTTCCGGGTTGTTCTTCCAGATATCATAGTTGGTGGTGACCGGTACGCCGATCCCCTTGGCAACCGCTTGCTGGTTCCAAGGCTCGCCCACGCAGTAGCCGCTGATGTTGCCGCTTTCGAGCGTAGCAGGCATTTGAGGCGGAGGAGTCACCGATAGCTCAACTTGAGCGTTGGTGAAGCCCTTCTTGTCCTCGGAGGTGTAGAAACCGGGATGAATGCCGGCAGCAGCCAACCAGTAGCGAATTTCGTAGTTGTGAGTGGATACAGGAAAAACCATTCCCATCTGCAGCTTGTCGCCTTCTTCCAACTTCTCCTCGACGATCGGAGCGAGCGCATCCGCCGTGATCGGGTGAGCGGGCTTATCCGTGTCGAGCGCCGGATCGTTTTCCTGCATCTGCTCCCAAATCGCATTGGAAACCGTGATGCCGTTGCCGTTTAGGTCGAGCGTGTAGGCCGTGACGATGTGTGCCTTGGTACCGAACCCGATGGTCGCCGCGATCGGCTGGCCGGACAACATGTGAGCTCCATCGAGCTCTCCATTGATGACGTTATCGAGCAACTGCTTCCAGTTCGGCTGGGCGATGACCTCGACCTGAAGCCCCTCCTCTTCGAAGAATCCCTTTTCCTTGGCGATCACGATCGGGGCGCAATCCGTGAGCTTGATGAAGCCAAACTTGAGCTCGTCCTTCTCCAAGTCGAGCTGCTCGCCGTGAAGCGAGGCGATCGCCAGCGCAGCGCTAGCAGTGGTTATCCAATTCCTTAGGTTTGTCATGATGTTCCTTTTCCGGTGATTTTCGATTTAGGCTAATAAAGAGCGGCTCCCGTATTCGCTGACTCACTACATAAGCAAAAGAGGCATGTGCGAAATCAGTCAGAAACCTGATTCCTCGTATTAGCCGCGTGCGTGCCAAAACCGGAATTCACAACCGATCAATTATCCAAAAGCGATCACACAAACATTAAAACCAAGCTGCTATCCACTCTTAACCAACATCTTACAAAACTCTCAACAAAACCTCGAATTATTAAGATTTTTTATCCTCCCATCCATCAATGAATTTCATTCATCCAAGGGATGATTTCGGTCCATGAGATCGAAGCAAGATTGAGCGAATGCTCCCCCCTGGCCGTGACGCAATTTGAGCGCGGCCACATTCCCCCATTGCGAGCCGACTCTCACTGCAACTCTCCCTAAAAAGCGATCGAGCCCAACCACTACACAAAAAAGGACCTGCCAAACGGCAGGTCCTCGATGATCACAAATCCTGTACCCTACGGACTCAACACGGCAGGCCCATTGCCGCGTCGTATAGGTCGGGGCGAAGCACCGAGCGGGCTTTCTCAAGCTTCGTCGCATCCGCAGCTTTCACGCAGGACCTTCCCAGTCGCTCCAAAACCCAATCCGAGTCTGACTTGGTCGGTCGCGCCGAATCACCGTGATAAAACCTCAGGAACGCAGGTCGGTGCTCCACACGTCCGAGACCGTAGTTAAATGATGGCGACAAACAGTGCTCCAAAAGCTCCGCAGGGCAATTCACCCGCTTCCGGTCGCTGAGCAACTCCGCGACTCTCGCCCGCTGCGTCGGGTCTTCGCAGATGGCGCACGCTTCGACAATCGCCGAGATCAGGGCCACGTTCTCCTCCATCTGCTCCGCTGCATAATCCTCTCGAACCATCAACACCTTCTCCGGATGCCCCGGGCTAAGGTCCTCCGAGTTGACAGGCGACCAGCCAATCTTTTCGCCAATGGCGCGGCTCGCCCACGGCTCGCCCACGCAAAACCCGTCAATCGTGCCCGCCGCCAAGTTGCGGCACATCTGGGCCGGCGGCAACGTCACGAGCTCCACGTCCGCGTCCGGATCGATGTCCGCAGCCACAAGCCACTCCCGCAGGTGGAAATTATGGGGCGAGCAACTGTAGACCGTCGCGAACTTGTACTTGCGGAAGGCCTTCCGGTTATCCACGTCGACCTTGAGCGTCTCCTTGTTCTT
>JBNKSG010000230.1:0-6300 GCA_050297195.1 Opitutaceae bacterium
GCAAGCCCCGCTCAAAGGCGAACGCTTTCTCGTCGAACGATCGCTACAGCAGGAGGACGCGAAACTCGGCATCTCGATCCAGATCGAGAGCCAGGACGAGGACAGACTAACGGAAGCCCTCACGACCGGAATCGCTCGCCACATCGACGGCCCATTCGAGCCCGCTAGCGCCGACCAAACGGACCTGCTCATCACTGTCGAAATAGGCAACGTGATCGTAAACGAAGATATCGCTGAAACGACAAAAAGCTCCGTCATCCCCGGCGCCATCGACGAGCAACCAAACCCGGAATTCGTCGAGCTGGTCACCAAATACGAGAAAGCGGCGAAGCTGTACGAGAAAGCGATGGAGTCCTACGAGTTCCAATTCGAAAACTGGATCAACAACCGGCAGGAGGGTGATTCTGAATTTCAACAGATGAAGATGCAGGCCCAAAGCAAAATGGAAAACATCCGAATCAGCACCAGTTCAGCGGCACCGGGTTCCGGAGATCCAGGCACGTCTTTAGCAGAGTTTTCAGCAGCGCAAGCCGAATTGAGGGCGGCCGAAAGCTTGGAACGATTGTCCGCGCCACTTAACCTGCCCGAACCGATAAAGCCGACTCCCGTGCACCTAGATATTCTACAGGAAGTCTACGCCACCCCTAGCACCATCGTCGTGTCCAAGGAAGAAACGCCCTACGATTACACCAGCCAGGAAATCGTCGCCTCCTTCAATTGCAAAGGCTCGCTAACCATAACCAATGCCAAGGCCACTGAAATCGCCGACGGCGAGCCGGTCACACTCTCGCGCAAACGGACCTATACCCGCAATCTCAACGTCAATCCGCGCGATCCCGTCGTCGACGCAGGTGACTACTCGCCGCAAGCAATCGACTCCACCAAAGACCTCTTTTTCCTCGAATTCGCTTCCGAGTGCGCCAAGAAATTCGGCGATATCCTCGACGAAGCAAGCGATCGCTATCTCGACCTTGGCCTCACAAACCGAGATCCGCAGGCAGTCGTACTCGCCCTCTCCCTCAAAGCGAGCGACGATGGCTTCACGCTACCTGAAGACGAGATCCTCAAATTGACCAAACTCGCACGAGACGACCAGGTATCCCCACAACAACTACGAAACGAGTGCCTAGCTAGCGTCGCTCGCGTCACCCTGGCTTCCTCTCCCGAAAAGCAAACCCAAGTCATCGACCTGCTTCACCTTTAGTCCCTACTCTTTTGCCTGCCATGGCAGGCATGCAGCGCAAGGACCTGAGAGACTTCGGTCCCGTGCGTTGCCATTTTTTTAGCAATCCCAACCAATGCCCGAGCTGCCTCCCTTTAGATTCGCAGCGTGTTGTCTCCTGCTCGCTCTAGCCCCGGCGACGCAGGCGCAAAGAGACATCGACACGCTCAAACAAAACACGGAACGCTGGATCGAAGTCCGCAACCGTCTCGCAAAGGAAGAAGCCGACTGGCGGGCCGACATGTCGATCCTTCAGTCCTCGATAGAAACACTATCGTCCACTCGAGACGCGCTTCGAAAAAGCCTAGCCTTCCATCAAAAGAGCATCCAGAGCCTGACCGAGAAGATGTCGGAAGCCCAAAGCAAGGAGCAAGACTTTCAGGCAGCCAATGGAACGCTTGCCCAGAGAATAGCCCAATACGAATCACGTATCCTAAATCTCGTTGCGCAGCTACCCGACCCGCTTAAGAAAAAGATAGCCCCCCTCGTAGCCAAGATCCCAAGAGCTCGGGACGACTCGATAAATCCTCTGCCCCAACGACTGCAGAACGTCGTCGCCATCATGACGATGATCGACGAATTCAACAATTCCCTAACCCTTTCCCACACGATCAAGTCCCTCGACAACGGCGAGGTCATAGACGTTCGCATTCTCTATTGGGGCATCGCCATGGGGTTCGCCAGTGACGCCACCGGCACGAAAGCCTGGCTCCTCAAGCCAGGGGCCTCTGGCTGGACGTGGAATGACTACGAGGAAAACGCGCCCATCGTAAAAAAAGCCTTCGCCATCTACGATAAGCAGCTAGATCCCGCGATCGTACAGCTCCCCTTCGAGCTCGACAGAGAGGAGGTTTCGCGATGAGACGCGCCAAACCACTCCTTCTCGCTGCCCTTCTCCTTTCTCCCTGCTTCGGCTTTGGCCAAATCAGACGCGCCGAATTCGGCAGCCTACTCACTGAGAGCGACGCCCGTATCGAAGAGGCACTGCAAGAATATCGAGAGTTTCTTAGTCAAGCTAGCGACGAGAAACTGGAACTCGTCAACGAGATCAACCGCTTGCAAAACGAGCTAGTCAATCTGAGCAGCCAGGACACCGAAGCGGAACGATCAGCCAAAAATCTCGAGGCCGACCTCGACAACCTCGATCGGCGCATCAAGACACTGGATACGCAGTCCCAGTACTCCACCGGAGTATTGTCAGAGTTCCTCACGAATTTCGAGAGCCGTATCCACATTTCCGAGGACCAAGCCTATCGCGAGCAACTACTCGAAATCAGAAAGGCTGTCGACGATGCGGCCTCAACCAGCGAGGACCGTATCCAGAGCTACTTCCAAGCAGTCGAAGCCGGCATGCTCAGACAGGAGGAACTGCTGGGCGGCAAACAGTTTAACGGCAAGGCCATCACCCCCACTGGCGGCGTCAAGGAGGGCCAAATTCTGCTGCTCGGCCCAAGCGCCTATTTCCACGCCGACGACAACTCCGAAAACGGTTTTCTCGAATTCAACCCAGGCACCATCGAACCGGGCCTGAAACCCTTTCCCGCAGAACTAAGCGGCCCCTTCGCCCAACTACTCCAAACCGGGAAAGGCTCACTCGTCATCGATTCCTCTCAAGGCAAAGCCACCCTGCTCGCCAAGGCCAAGGGCTCACTCGCCGAACATATTGAAAAAGGCGGCTGGGTCGGCTATACCATCCTCGCTCTGGGCGGCCTATCAATCTTGATCGTCATCGCCAAGATGCTTGACCTGCACGCCGCTCGCATCAGCGCGCCCGAGGATATCGCCGACCTCGCGCGGACCGCCCTGCGCGAAGGCGCCGAAGCCGGAATCGCCAAGATTCGCTCCCTCTCGAAATTTCTTTCCGAACTGCTCATCACAGGCGTTGAGTTCGCCCATTCCGATGCCGAAACCAACCTTGAAGCCATGGAGGCGATCATCCTAAAACAGAAGCCGAGACTACAGCGAATGCTCCCTTTCCTGGCCACCACCGCCGCCGTCGCGCCGCTCATGGGTCTGCTCGGCACCGTCGTCGGCATGATCAAGACCTTCACCCTCATCGAGGTCTTCGGAACCGGAGACGCCAAGTCCCTCTCCTCAGGCATTTCCGAGGCGCTCATAACCACCGAGCTCGGACTCGTCGTCGCCATTCCCGCCCTAGTCTTCCACGGCATCTTCACTCGCATGGCTCGAAGCCGCGTTTCAGCGATGGAACAGATAGCCGCCGACTTCAGTCGCCAACTCTCCAAGGAAAACGCAGCCATCGCCGATGATCAACCCGCCGGAAATCGGTAAGCTCTGGGAAACCGTCGTCAGCGGCGGCCCGATTATGATCCCGCTAGCGCTGCTCTCGTTCATGCTCTACCGCAACGTTCTCGGGCTCTATTCATTCATATCCAATGTACGGATACAGGAGGAGTTCGAACGTTTCGCCGTTACGCATGACCGAGAAACCGTTATCGCCTTTCGCGACAAGCTTAGAGCTCTGCTGGCTACGCAACAAAAATACGCCAATGTGCTCATCGTAGCAGCCCCGCTGCTCGGTCTGCTCGGTACGGTTATCGGCATGCTGAACACCTTCAAGGGCATCGGCGCCGAATCCGGGCTAGACACCACCCAAGCGGTAGCGGACGGCGTGAAGGTCGCCCTCATTACCACCCAGACAGGCCTCATGATCGCCATCATAGGACTCTTTTTCACCCAACTCATTTCCAGGGCTTATCGCAAAAAAGAACTGCAGCTCGTCGATCTAGAACTCAAAGCCATGAAGAAAGGGCTCAACTCATGAAAAAAGGCCGTGACCCCGCGGAGACCAACTCCGAAGACAGCGTCGAAATCAACCTATCGCCGATGATCGATTGCATCTTCATCCTGCTCATCTTCTTCATCGTCACCACCGTCTTCGTCGAAGAGACCGGTATCGAGGTAAACAAACCACAGGCCGCGTCCGTTCAAGCTCTCGACAAGAACTCCATCCTCATCGCGATTTCCAGCGACGACCGCGTCTACTACGGCGGCGAGGAAATCGGAGTATCAGGAGTGCGACCCCGTATCCAGAGAGTCCTTACAACTCAGGATTCCGATATTATCATCCAAGCCGATTCAACCTCAAGTCACGGAGCCTTCGCCCGCGTCTACGGCGAAGCAAAGGCAGCCGGAGCAAAACGTATCCACTTCGCCACTAAGCAATAGCTCGCCACTTTATCAATGCTTAGCCTCGAGCAAAACCTGAAACGACGCAAACGCGGCCTCGCAAACGCATTCGGCGGAGCAACGATCACCGTCGCCCTTTTCCTTTGCATGGGCCTGATGCACTTCGACATCGAATTCAGCGAACCGGAAGAAGTCCAGCCGATCAGCGAATTCCACCTTCCTCCGCCTCCGCCCCCACCCGAGAGAGAGCCACCTCCTCAACAAAACAACCTGTCAATCAGCCTCAACCTTCCCGTCACCCAAATCCCTACCAATATTCCGGTGGGATACCTCGACGTCGATTTCGGGCTGACTCCCCAAGCTCTTACGCAAACGAACGTCAACATCGACACCACCCTAGACAACTTCAAGACAGACGGACTAAACGCGCTCAAGATCTACTCTCAAAGCGAAGTGACGGAAAAGCCGAAGCGAAGATACCAAGGCGAGCTCAGCGTCCCACCCAAGATTCGACGTCTCGTCGGACAGAAGCCGGTTACCGTGGTTTTGCTGTACACCGTCACCGACGAAGGCCGAGTCACCAACGTCCATGTCCTCGACTGCCCCTTCCCTGAACTCCTACCCTACTTCGAAAGATACGTCCGCGATTGGCGACTCAAGCCCGCGATGAAAGACGACCGTCCCGTTAACTGCTGGGTTCAGCATAAATTCATCTACAGAGCCGCCCCCTCTGACCCGTATTCCCTATGAAGCCAATAGTCCGCTACCTCACCGCCTTGCTAGCAATCGCCAACATCGCCTCCGCTGTCGCCAAAGACTGGGGACGCCCGGACCTAGAAGGCGACGAATTCGAAAAACGCTTCACCGCCAGCTATGGCATCCTTTCCGAAAAAGAGCCGCCGCTCACCGAACTGGAAATCCAGATACTCGAAAAAATGGCTCCCATGATGCGCGTGAATCCCGACTACGCTCAGACCATGCTCGAAGGCATGACCGTGGGCGACAAGCCGACCAACGCCACCTTCTATTACCTGCTAGGAAACATATACTTCGAGAACGGCGACTACTTCCTGGCCGAAGCTCAATATAAACAAGCCATCGAGAAGTTTCCCGACTTCCAGCGCGCCTGGACCAACCTCGGCGTCTTGAGACTGCGCAGCAACGACACCCGAAACGCCTTGCTCGCCCTCCTCCGAGCCATCGCGCTCGGAGATGTCAGCCCTCACACCTTCGGCATGCTCGGCTACTGCCACTACAAAGAAGGAAACTACATCTCCGCCGAGGTCGCCTACGACCGCGCCATGTTGAGCGAACCGGAAAACCTGGATTGGCTGGAAGGGAAAGCCCAGGTTTACCTGGAAGCGGAACGCTACATCGAGGCGATACGCATGCAGGACGAACTCATCCTACGCCATCCCAACGACGCGGAATACTGGCTCGCCCAGACAAACGCCTACCTCGTCCTCGACGACTACGAACGGGCCACCAGAAACCTGGAAATCGTGCGCTCGCTTGGCAAAGCGGACTTCCAGTCGCTCTACCTGTTGGGAAGCCTCTATGCAAAGCTCGGCATGAATCGGCCTGCGAGCGACGCCTATCTCGCCGCCGTCCCACTCGCCAAAACAAGCGACATCGGCTCCCTCCTAGAGGCCGTCCGCGTCATACTACAGGGCGGGCAGTTCGATCAAGCCCGGCAGCTCTTCGACAAGATCCAAGCCGACCCCGCCACCCTAGACGCGAAGGCTCGCTTTAGCTACCTAGTAGCCGCAGCCAGATTCGCGGAAATGGAAGGCGACACAGCAACAGTCATTAAACTCTTATCTGAGGCAACAGACCTCCAGCCCACCAACGGCGTCCTCCTCGTCAAACTCGCGCGACTCCACGCAGCCGAAGACCAGCGCGGCCTCGCCTATCTCCTGCTTGACCGA
>JBNKSG010000231.1:0-6298 GCA_050297195.1 Opitutaceae bacterium
GCGGCGCTTGTGGTCTTGCGGCAGCACGTTCAGCAGCTCCGCAAGGGAGAAGACTGTCCAGCCATTGCCACGTCCCCAAGGCACTCCCGTCGCCATTTCGCGGCGCAAATCGTAGACGTGAGACATCAATCGCTCTTCCGGGATGTAGAGCCGTTTCTTGAATCCGAGGAACTGCTGCGCGGCGTCGTCGACGTAGCGGGTATCGCCGGTGAGCTGGTAGTAGCGGCACAAGAAAGGAACGCTCATGTAGAGGTCGTCCGCCCACATCGTGTTTTCGTGGAACTCATGCATCATTTCGCGGCGGTAGAAGGTACCGTCCGCAAATCGGTCCTGCTTATTGGAAATGAATTCCGCCACGAAGTGGGCGATTCGCTCGGAACCTTCGATCTTTCGATGTTGGGCGGTCTCCAGCATGCAGGAGCCAAAGGACCCGCAGTCATCCAGACTGTCTATGCTCGAAAGCAAACGATGCATATGCGTCGGCCCGCCGAAACGGGATCGATCCCAGAGCGAGTAAGGATACGTCGAACAGCAAAGCTGCACGTGCTGCTGCACGTACGACTGGACGTCCTCGGAATCGATTTCCCTCCCCGCCTGCAGGAGGCCATAAAGCGTGACCCCCAGGGGGTAGTTCCACCGGCCGAATAGCGGGTTTTCGTTGTACAGCCGAACGTAGGTTTCCGGCGCGTCGAGGCGCCAATACCCGTCCCCATCCGCAGTTTGGTGGACGTAGAGAAAATCTCTCATTTCCTCGAAAACGGGCGGGCGCTCCGCGTCGTAGGGGCCGGAGTACAGCCAAGCTTCCGAGCTGCCCTGCAAGGAGCAAGGAGCGACCATTTGCGTTTCCCCGAACTCGGACTTCAAGCAGAGTTCGAATCCCCAACCTGCGGAGGACCCCGTGCAAAGCGCCACCAAATCATTCAAGCCGGGGGCAAGCTCCACTTCGAAGGAAACGTCACCCGAGTCCCCAGTCGCAAAAACTTCCTTGTTCCCCAGCTGCACCCGACAGCTCCCTTGCACCGAGCCAGAAACCGTCGCCGTCAGGGGCGTATCCCCTGAATGGTTGACCTGAGTCCAAGCGAGAGCCGTCTTGCCCTCCAAGGGGCCAAAAATGCGGGCGCACGAACCGAGCTTTTTCTCTGAATCGCTCCATTGGCCTGTCGGGTACCAATCACGTTGGGAGATTTTTTCCGAGTCGCCGAGCTCCAGCCTGATTTCCGTACCCGCTGGCACGGGATCCGTGAACAGCCACCCTTCCGCTCCTTCGCGTTCGGCGGAGGGCATCATGAAGACGTAGGGATGCTTTCCCAGCCAAGAGCCAAACTTCCAGCCAAAGCCGCCACGCGTTTTCTTGGCGCGGATTACGAACTGGTTCCACCCTTTGCGCAAAGCCAAGATGAACCGGTTGCGCTTATTGGGATAGCGTTCGGTAAAGATGTTAGAACTCCAAGCCACCTCGCCGTTCAGGCAGACCACGATCGGCCCGTAGCAATTGATATCGAACATCAGCTCCGCGTCCGCGCCGGACCACATTTTCGACCAGGCAAACACGTACTCCTCGTTCTGAGCGTCAGGGAAAAAAACGTTGAAGTCCGCCTCGTAGCGATAGTCGGGGGCACGCTGAATACCCTGCATCGAAAATGCTCGATAGCTAAGCGGGGCGTTCGGGTTTAGCTCTTTGAATCGATTTGCTATGATCGACAATGTCGATTCAGGAGAGTCGCCAACGGCATTCGACATAGCTTGAGACTCGTCGAAATAGTGTCCTATCGATGTAGAAGGAGACGGGATCATGGAATAGAAAGAAAGATTTTTAAGCGGGGGGGGTAAAAGAAATGGAGTTCAATGGGCTGCGGACTGATCGCGCATGGAACCGTTGCCAGCGATATCGCTTAGATTGCAAGAGCTACCGAAAACAGGTGGAGCAACACAACGGCAGTACATGCCCGACCTTGCCCACTCAACAATGCCCCCGCTTTCTTACAGTCAGACTCAACCCCTCGCGAGGCTTTAGCCCGATCTGATTCGAAGACACGTCCAAGCTGGGAATGCGGGATCCTCGATTCTTTCGAAAATCACTAGAACGCCCCTAGCCTGCATTATTCATGAAATTCGTAACGAGAGCCCGCGAGCCCAGTGCGGAAGCGGTTTTGACGCCGGTTCGCTGGAGAGGCCGGGTTGGAGACCCCGCTTCGGTCGCGAACCAAGGCAAGGCCGCTTCCGTACGGGATTCGTGGGCGCGTAGTAGAAGTCTCAGGAATAACGCAGACTAACCACCTCAGTATAGGAATTGTCTAAATAGCCCCATGGCATCGGACGTAACAGTTCGATGAATACAACCCTACGCCACGAGCCACCAGGTTTTAGGGCTGCAGCGTTCCCCCCACCGCAGCCCGACGTTGTCGTCACTCTTTGAGTTTGCGCGTCGTCGGACCGTCGATCCATACAGCCGGAATCGTCGTCGTAGAAGCCGTGTCCGGTATCCCATAGGTATTGCGATGCAATTGCCCCACGAGCATTTCCAGTCCACGTCGACCGATTAGGTGCGGGCGCAAGTCCAAGCCACTCACCGGATCCTCGCTGTTCATCACATTGAGGCAGCAAAACCCATGCGTCTCCGGAATCTTCGCTCCGAGGTCCTCCATCCATTTCAGCACCTCAGGCCGATGGGACAAAACGACATCCGGCCCCTCTTCCTCGAACCATCTCTTGAACGACACCTCATCAATGTCCTCCAGGATCAACGGCTCAATCGCGTTGAACTGGTCCGATCGCGTGTCCTGAATCCGGTAGGCCGCCTCCCAGCGATAGAGCAAACGCTGGTCGTGAGCCTTGTGCAAAACGAGCCCCGGGCGCTTGTAGCCGAGCTCTTCGAGCTTCCGCATCGCCACGACCATCGAACGAAAGTGGTCGGAACAAACAGAGTCTAGAGCGGGACGCTCGATGATATAGTCGGTATAGATTCCCGCGTAGAGGTCCCAATCCAAGTTCCTAATGTCCGGGGTCGAGGCAGCTGGCAGAATAAGGACGCCACAGATCCCCCGCGACTTTAAGATGGTATTAAGCCGCGCCACGGTAAGCCCCTCCGAGCCAAGCACGAAAATTTCGGCCTTGAACCCAAGCTCCCGGCTCATCTCCTCGGCGCCTGCAAAGACCTCCCTGTGGTATCGACGGGCCGATGAAAGGCGCTGGTCCGAGCTCTCCAGATCCACCACCGCAAGCACGCCGCGGAACGAGCCAGCGCCGGAACGCCTCATCTCAGACATCAAGGCTCCAGCCAGCGGATTGTGCTTGTACCCCGCTTCCTTGGCTGCCTTCAAAACGCGCTCTCGCGTCTCTTTCTTGACGCGTGGCTTGTTTCGGAGCGCGTCGGATACAGTCGTGTGCGAGAGGCCAAGGGATTTAGCTAGTTCTCTTACGGAATTCATGGGCTACAAAAGGGGTTAAAAAGAAGGCGTCATTGCGGGCCTATCCCACGCCTTCGATTTCTGACTGTCAGAACTCTCGCAGTTCGCTCAATCTGACAAGTGCAAAGTATCAAACTCCGGCAATTATCATTGTTAACCACATGCCTCGCTGAATTGATTAGCGAGGTCGCCGCTCGCCTTCCGAAGGCCTTCCCCCGCCCCTATGACCCACCCCGTATGCACTCCACCAAGAATCGCCCTTATTGGCGTTTCTGGATACGCGGGCGTGGACGCTTGGCCTCGCCACTCCGACGACTATCGAGGCAACCGAAAAGCAGGAAAACTCGCCGTTGAAGGTCAAGGGGTCATCGATTCGCAGCTCAACAAAGCGTTCTCTCATATACGAGAAGCATGCATTCGAGGCGAACGGCAAGCTCCAGGACCTCAGCAAAAATGCCGCCCCAGCAGTCGATGATACAAAAAGCATCTAAGGCGGCACTCAACTCGATGACTCAGGATCTTGAATACACCCGACCCCGTTCGCTAATAGCGTCAGGCGAGATGGATGCTTCGAAAAGTCGCGCGGCCGACATCGCCAATGTCGCAGGCACGCCGGGGGGGCGTGCTTTTCGGCCTGCGCGACCTCTCGAAGCATCACTCGCTCCAGCTCTCCTTCGTTCGGAACAATACGGAACTTCAATGTATCGTATCGACCGATACGCATACCCCTTTCAGCGCAGCAAAACGGCCCTCGCTCAACGGTTCCTTCCAGAGGCCTTTTGCTGCAATCCCAAACCTTGCCCTTACTCCGGACGCGCCCTAGGTTTACCGACCAATTACCTCGCCGTTCACAACAACAGCCGTAAATGATTAGACGTTTCCCCCTCACCCTCCTAACCGCATTTCTCTTCTTGGCCAGCGCGACAGCGAGCTTCGCGAACTTTAGCCAAGACGCCTCCCTAACCGGCATTGCGAAGCCACCTGTTTCTCCCGCCAACGCCTTTGCAGCCATGGCCGGAGACGAATTAATCCTCGCGGGTGGCGACTCCGCCGCGGTCTACGCCTTCTCCGAAGACGCCGGATCTTGGATCTCGATAGGTGAACTCGACGCAGCCCGAGCCAGAGGTATTGGCATTTCCCATACGGACTCCATCATCTTAGTCGGCGGCATCATCGATGGAGCAGCGACCGACCGCGTAACGAAACTGGCAACGGACGGAACGAGCATCACCCTACAGGAACTCGCTCCACTCCCTCAGTCCATGGCAGATCCCGCGGCAACTATTAGCGGCGGGGTGCTCTACGTTTCCGGCCAAGACGACTCAAAGGGAGCAAACGCGTTCTACTCGCTCGACCTAGGCAATCCCGATGCCAGCTGGCAAGAAATTGACAGCTGGAACGGTCCCGCCCGCTCCAACGCCTTTCTCGTCAAGTCCGTGGAAACGCTTGCTTTGGTTGGCGGTCGCGAAGCCGGCTCTTTCGCCACGAATCCCGCATCCCTGTCTTACCATTCTCGATACGGTTGGAGCTCTCTCGCCACGGAAGCTCCGCAAGGAGAAATAACCAGCGCGGTCAAACTCGGCGACGCCCACGCGGTCGCCACTGTCAAGACAGCCGCCAACGATGTCACGATCTACCTGTATCACATGGTTGGGGACACTTGGGTCCGCCTCGGCGAAAGATTCGAAGGCCTCCCGGCCGACACGCAAGTCGTCGGCGACAATTATGGATTCTATATTCTCTCGGCAGAGAATGCTGGTGCGGTTTCTTTCGGACAGCCCGAAACCAACTACGGTTGGTGGGACCACATCTCGGTTGCTCTCTATTTCCTCGTCATGCTTTGGATCGGTTTCCATTTCGCCAAACAGAGCAAAAACTCGGACGAGTACTTCCGCGGCGGACACAAGATCCCCTGGTGGGCGACCGGCATGAGCCTCTTCGCCACCGGAGCCAGCGCCATGAGCCTGATGGCCATGCCAGGAAAGGCCTACTCTGGAAACTGGACCTTCTTCGCCATCAGCATCTACTCCGTACTGTGCTTGCCGATTGCCATGTACTTCTACGCTCCGGTCATCCGAAAACTGAACTTCGGCACGGCCTTCGAGTACCTTGAAAACCGCTTCGGCCTCTCCGTCCGCCTGATCGGCAGCACCATCTTCGCGGTCTACCAAATCCTCGGCCGCATGGGAGGCGTCCTTCTGCTTCCTTCGTTCGCCCTCGAAGCCATCGCCGGAATCCCCATGTACATCAGCGTGCCTATCATGGGCGTCGTTACCATCGCCTACACTTTCCTCGGAGGACTCTCCGCTGTGATCTGGACGGATACCATACAGGGCTTCGTAATGATCGCCGCAGTTGCCGGCTGCCTGCTACTCGTTTTCTTCCGCATCGACATCCCGTTCTCTGAAATGTGGACAACCCTTCACGCCCAGGATAAGCTTCACGTCTTTGACTGGGGATTCTCGCTAACCGATGAAAACGTGTTCACCGTATTGGTGGGAATCATCTTCGTAACCCTGCTAGGCATCGGCGACCAAAACTTCGTACAGCGTGTACAATGCGGACCTAGCCTTAGCTCTACCCGCAAGGCAGTCGTCACGCAGATGGCAGTCGCCGTTCCCATCAACCTACTGCTCTTCGCGCTCGGCACCGCCCTCTTCCTCTTCTACCAACAATCTCCAGAAGAGCTGAACCCTGCCATGAAGAACGACGGGATCTATCCCTTCTTCGCAGCTCAGCAACTTCCTCCAGGCGTATCCGGACTCGTGATCGCGGCTCTGCTCGCAGCCACCATGTCCACCATTTCCAGCAGCATCTGTAGCGTATCCAACCTGGCAGTGGACGACGTCTACAAACGCTTCTCCGCAGCACCGACGGAAGCCAAAGCCGTT
>JBNKSG010000232.1:0-6286 GCA_050297195.1 Opitutaceae bacterium
CCTCACCCATCCGTCCTTCCTGCTCAACACCAAGGACCAGCTCAAGAACAACCAGCGCCTCGAGTTTCTCGGCGACTCCGTGATCCAGCTCGTCCTCACCGAAAAACTCTACGAAAAGTTCCCCAAGCACCGCGAAGGCAAGCTCACCGCAATCCGCTCCGGCTACGCCCGCGGCGACTTCATGGCAGGCATCGCCCGCGAGCTCGACCTCGGTTCCTACCTCATTCTCAAGCCCAAGGACCGCCAAGCCGGCGTAGCGGAAGGAGACTCCGCCTTGGGCGACGCCTTCGAGGCCCTCATCGGAGCCATCTACCTCGACTCCGATTTCGAAACGTCACGCAAGATCATTCTAAGCCTCTACAATTATCTGGATACAGCGCCCACCGCCAAAGGCGTTATCTCCAATCCCAAAGGAAAGCTCCAAGAGCTCATCCAACCTGTCCACGGCAACAACGCCCTGCGTTACGAGACGATCAGCCAAAATGGCGTCGCCCACGAACGCATCTTCGAAATCGCCGTCTTCTGCAACGACGACAAGCTCGGCACTGGCAAAGGCCGCACCAAAAAGGAAGCCGCTGAGAAAGCTGCGCTCGAAGCGATCGGCGTTCTCGAGAGCCAACCAAAAGGATAGCGCCCGCCACCCCAGCGGGTCGCTTCCGCAGAGCGCAACACTTCCGCCAACGCCATCGTCATCTACCCCGTGCACGATTCTTCCAGCAGCAAAAACTCCCTCCTTCTGCCTCCCGGTCTGGAAAAGTGGGAGCAGAAAATTGGAGTCAGCGAGGAGGCAATCGCTCCCATCATCGAAGACTGGATACACGCGAACAAATCCAAGCTCTCCATCGTCGTCGTCAAAAACGCGCGCCTCGCCGAACAGCTGAATGCCGACCTCGCTTATTTCAACCAGCAAGTTCGCGACTCCGCCCATCCCACCCGCTTCCTCTACTACCCGGAGGAAACCGAACTCAACGCCGACGAAGATAGCCCGGTCGAGCGCTTCGAAACCGGCAGCGAGCGCATCGCCACCCTCGCCGCCATCCGCCAAAACGAGGGCACCCTCGTCCTCACCACCACCCCTAAAGCCCTCGCCCAAGCCGTCCCCGCCGCCAAGGAACTCGCCTCCACCCAGCTGATCCTCAAAACAGGCGAGACCCATAACTTCGAAAAACTCGTCGAAACGCTCGAAGCGCTCGACTACGACAGCGAAGGCCTTTGCGAAGCCCCGGGCCAATTCGCCCGACGCGGCGGACTTATCGACGTGTATCCAATTTCCGCCGACAAGCCCTACCGCATCGACTTCTTCGGCGACGAGATCGACGTTATCAAAGAGCTCGACCCCGTCACCCAACGTTCCGGCCAAGCTGTCGGCTCCCTCGCCATCGACGCCTCTCCCACGCTCGAGCTTACCGTCGCCCCGAATGGATTCGCCGACCACCTTCCCAAGCAGACAGCATGGGCCATCATCGAGCCCGAACAATTACTCGAGACCTTCGACTCCGCCCTCGAGCAAGCCCATGATCACAGTGTAGGAAAAGCTTGGATCCAGCTGCGAAACAACAGGGCGAAGCATCCCGACAAGTGGGCGACCTTCTCCGACCTTGATCTCGAAACCGGCGATGACCCGAGCGCGGTCTCATCCACCTTCGAAGCAGAGTCGCTCTCTTTCTACCGTCCCATTCCCGACAATGCAAAATTAGCAGACGAACGCTTGGCTGACGAGCAATCCGCACGTATCCAATTCCTGGAGCAGGTCAGCAAGTGGAGCAAAGCTCGCGAGGAAATCATTGTTGTGCTTCCCAACGAATCCGACAAGAATCGCATCCAGAAAATCATCGACGAGTCGGCCGAACTAAAACGCATCAAGTTCACCTTCTGGCAAGGCGACCTCAACCAAGGTTTCCGCATCCATCATCGCCCCAAGCTGGGCAAGCTCGCATGGCCACAACTTAAAAAGAGCAAAGGCTGCGTTCTCATAACCGAAACCGAACTCTTCGGGCGCCGTCGCGGCCGCAAACCTCCCACTCGCAACAAAGCCCTCGTCTCCCAATCGCAAGTCGACCAGCTGCTCGACTTTGCGGAACTCGTTGACGGCGAATTCGTGGTCCACCTCCAGCACGGCATCGCCCTCTATCGCGGCATTACCACCGTGGACATGCAAGGACAGCAACGCGAAGTCCTCTCCCTCGAGTTCGACGAAGGCGTTGTCCTGCATATTCCACTACAGGAGTCCCACCTCATCAGCCGCTACGTCGGCATCTCCAAGACCCGCCCCAAGCTGGGACGCATCGGAACTAACCGCTGGGGCAAAACCCGCGAAGCCGCCGAGCGAGCAACCCTCGACCTCGCCGCCAAGCTCTTGGAGCTGCAAGCAAAACGCGACAGCGGCGGCGGACACGCCTTCGCTGCCGACTCCGAGTGGCAACAGGAGTTCGAAGGCTCTTTCCCTTTCAAGGAAACGCCCGACCAAATGAAAGCCATCGTCGAGTCGAAGGCAGACATGGAAAAACCGGTTCCCATGGACCGCCTCATTTGCGGCGACGTCGGTTTCGGCAAAACGGAAGTCGCCATCCGCACCGCCTTCAAGGCGGTCATGGACGGCAAGCAAGTGGTCATCCTCGTCCCCACCACCGTCCTGGCCCAGCAACACTTCCTGAACTTCCGAGATCGCATGGCTGGCTACCCTATCGTCGTCGAGCTCGTCAGCCGATTCCGCAAGCCAGCCGAAATAAAGAAGATCCTACAATCCACGGCGGCCGGGAAAGTCGACATTCTCATCGGAACCCACCGCGTGCTGCAAAAGGACGTCTCCTTCAAGGACCTCGGGCTCGTGGTGATCGACGAAGAGCAACGCTTCGGACTCAAGCACAAGGAAGTCTTCAAGGAATGGCGCTCGACCGTGGACATCCTCACCATGTCCGCTACCCCGATTCCCCGCACCCTTTACATGGCCCTCACCGGCGCCCGCGAACTCAGCGTCATCGAAACCGCGCCAGTCGAACGCAAGCCCATCCAGACCATCGTCAAAAGCTACGACGACGCCCTGGTAGCCGAAGTGGTGCGGCGCGAAATCGCTCGCGGCGGCCAAGTCTTTTACCTGCACAACCAGGTCCAATCCATCGAGAGCACGGCCGCCAAACTGCGAGTCCTCCTGCCCGAAGTTTCCATCGCCGTCGGGCATGGACAGATGGACGAGAAAAAGCTCGAGAAGGTCATGATCGACTTCGTCAACCAGAACTACCAGATGCTGGTCTGCACCACGATCATCGAGTCCGGCCTCGATATCCCCAACTGCAATACCATCATTATAGAAGGCGCCGACCGCTTCGGCCTGTCCCAACTCTACCAGCTTCGCGGCCGCGTGGGACGCTTCAAGCGTCAGGCCTACGCCTACCTCCTCCTCCACAAGCATAAGCGGCTGATGGACGTCGCTCGCAAGCGCATGGCTGCCATCCGCCAGCACAACCAGCTAGGCGCCGGCTTCCGTCTCGCCATGCGCGACCTCGAGCTCCGCGGAGCGGGCAACCTGCTCGGCAGCGAACAATCCGGCCATATCGTCGGCGTCGGCTTCGAACTCTACTGCCAGCTCCTCAAGCAAAGCGTGGCTCGACTCAAGGGCGACGCCTCCGCGACCCAAATCCGAGCCAACGTGAAGCTCGACTTCGTCTACCAAGGCGAAGGCAACATGCAATCCGCCAACCGCCACGAGGACGGCTATACGGTTTTGAAGCGACTGGACTTGAAGGAAGGAGAGTGCGAGCCCATCCAAGCTCGCATCCCCGCCACCTTCATCAGCGAAACCCGACTTCGCATCGACCTCTACCGCCAACTCGCCCTCGCTGGCAGCCCTAAGCAGGTGCGCGAGATTCGCGAAGCCATCACCGACCGCTTCGGAAAGTTCCCCGTCGAAGTCGAAGCACTTCTGAGACTGACCGAAGTTCGCTGCCTCGCGGAACAAAGGCATATCCACTCGGTCGAGACTCAAGGGAACCGCCTAAAATGCCGCATTTACCGCGGTCGCGAATCAGATTACATCAAACTCGGCAGCCGCTTCCCACGTCTCAATGCCAATAATGCTTTGAAGCGCTTGAACGAAATCCTTGTCTTCTTGAACAATTTGCCTAGAGACCCCCGATAGGCCTACGCCGATCCCACGTCATATGATCAAAAAAGCGACTCTACTTTTAGCCCTTTCCATCCCACTCGCCTTCACCTTTGCCCAAAAGCTACCGAAGGGAGCACGCCTCGCCAACAGCATCGCCGCCATCGCCGAAGATAAAATCATCACCGTCGAAGAAGTCCGCCGCGAGCTCGAGCCCTACCTGCCTACCATCCAGAAGGACGCTGGCGGCGATCCCATGAAGTTCCGCCAAGCCATCGAGGAAATGGAGACTGAAATCATCCAAAACCTCACCGACAACGTCCTCATCGTGAAGCAATTCTACGAGGACAAAGGCCAGATTCCAGCCAGCTTCGTAGACAACGAAATCGAGGAAACCATCATCACCAAGTTCGAAGGCAAGCGCTCCCTCTACCTCGACTACCTTAAGTCGATCGGCAAGACCCCCGAAGAGCACCGCACCACCATCAAAGACGAAATCATCGTCAACTACATGCGCAGCAAGATGCGCAAGTCCGCTTCCATCGTGAGCCCCGTTCGCATCGAAGAATTTTACAAGGAATACAAGGAAGAGTTCTTCCAAGAGGAAGCCCTCCACCTTCGCCTGATCCGCCTCACCAAACTCGCCGACGAAAGCGAAGAGGTGCTGAAGCAAACCGCTGACGAGATCTACGAGAAGCTGGAAATGGGCTTCGCTTTCGACGAACTTGCCGCCAAGTACAGCAACGATTCGAAAGCCAAGAAAGGCGGCGATTGGGGCTGGGTCACCCGCGGTTCCCTCATCGAAGAGCTCAGCGGACCTGCCTTCGCTCTCGAGGAAGGCGAATTCAGCAAGCCGATCTTCATCAAAAACAACCTTTTCATCCTCTATAGCGAGGAGCACCGCCCCGAAGGCTACATGCCCCTCCCCGACGTCCGCGAAGACATCGAGGACATCCTCATCTCGCAAATGGCCAAGGAAGCCGAAACCAAGTTCCTCGAACGCCTGCGCCGCGACGGCTACGTCCGCCGCTTCAACTAAGCGAAACGCAACTTTCCACCCCACAAAACGCGAGCCCACCAAGGCTCGCGTTTTTTCGTCCCCCCCTCCCTCTACAACCAACCAACGCTGCGCATAATTTTATCAACGTTGATAAATTCTTGCGCGCACACCGCCCCCCCTCCCCGCAACCCCGCCCTCCCTCCCCATCCCACATCCCACCCGAAAGCCACCTGAAAGCCAACCGACTCCCTTGCGCAAATTTTCATCAACGTTGATAAGATTTTGCGCAGCACGCCTCCTGCAGCGGTCCGCCCCAACTCGGGCTCTCGTGCAGAGATCATTTGCGGCTCCTCCCGCCGATGCCCAAGCAGGAGAGCACAAAGACTGTTGTCACGTGACCTTCTAACGGTTCTACTCCACTCCGTCGGAACCTGTTACCCTTCGACACCATCCGGCCCCGGAATCAATCCTCCAACTCCATGCCCTCATCGACCTACCTTACCCCAAGGCTCGCCGACCTCTCGGTGAGCGAACGCCCGCAGGAACGCCTTGAAGCCAAAGGACCGCAAAGCCTGAGCGACACCGAGCTGCTCGCCATGATCCTTCGCAGCGGCAGCAAAGGGCGAAACGTCCTCAGCGTCGCATCCGAAATCCTGCAGGAATCCGGCTCGCTCAATGGCTTGCTAAAATGGACCGACGCCGAATTCCGCGCCATCAAAGGCATCGGCAAAGTCAAAGCCCTCCAACTCGTAACCATCGTCGAAATATGCCGCCGCGTCCGCGAACGCTCACCTGTCACCGCTCCCATTCTCGACAGTCCCGATCTCGTATTCGATTTCATGAGACGCGACGCCCAAGGCCTCGAAATCGAGAAATTCTGGACCCTCTGCCTCAATCGCAAAAACCGTCTCATCAAGAAGGTGGAAGTCACCTCCGGCACCGCCAGCAACAGCCTCGTGCATCCGCGCGAAGTCTATCGCGAAGCGATCCGCCAAGGCGCCTCCGCCATCATCTGCGCCCACAATCACCCCAGCGGAGACCCCGCTCCCAGCGCCGCAGACATCAAGGTCACACGCCAGCTCCGCGAATCCGCCAAAATCGTAGGTATCGACCTGCTCGACCACGTTGTAGTTGGAAATCCAGAACACGATCCCCACTCCCGCGGCTACTACAGCTTCCAAGAATCC
>JBNKSG010000233.1:0-6282 GCA_050297195.1 Opitutaceae bacterium
GAGCGCTTTGCGAGAGTCGGCTAGGGCCTCGTCGCGCCTGCCAGCGGCGAGCTCGATGCTGGCGAGGGAGGAGAGGCTCTTGGCGTCGCTGGGGTTGAGCTGCTTCACTGCGGACAACACTTGATAGGCGTTCCGCAAGCGGCCTTGCTGCTTGTAGATTTCGCCGATCAGGGCGAGTGCTTGTGGGTTCTTTGCCTCCTCGCGCAGGGCGTTTTTCAAGAGGATCTCCGCCTCGGCGAGCTTGCCCGCTTGGATTTGGCTATCTGCCTTTTGGATGAGGCTATCGACATCGGCCGATCCACCGCAACCAGCGAGGAAGAGGGAACCGAGGGCGACAAGGGCGAGGGGAATTAGGGATTTTGGATTCATGAAGCTAACTGTTTAACGAAATTAACCGCGAAGAGTGGTAAGTTCGCAAAGGTTTTTGGAAGAAGGATCGGTTTGTTTCTAACCGTAGATATGAGCTGATGGATTCAGATTCAAATAGATGTGGTTAAAGGCTAATTTTTAACCGCTGAGCATGCTAAGAACGCGAAGGTTCACTTGAGGAGTGAGTGGTGAGGAGAGTTCTCTGTGGTGGGCATTTTTAATCTTCAATTTCTATTTGAACGACTCGGTGGTGGCACGGCTTGTTCCCAAGGCGCGCTCTTTCAGGAAGAATCTTCAAATATTTAATCTTCAGTTTTGAATTTGAGCGAGTTGTCGCGGCGGATCTTAACAAAGACATAAACGAGTAAACTTAGCGTCCTTTCCGAATTTAGCGGTTAAACCCTTTTCCATCTTCAGTTTTCCTTTCGAACGGAAGCTCGACTCTCGCTTCTTCGGAACAGCCAGAGCACGATGAAGACGGGAATCAGGGTTACCGCGAAGAGCGGTTGCCCCCCCTGCTTGTGAAACCAACCGTGAATCATTTCGGGATCGATATAGTAACACTGCCACGCGAGCACTGTAATGCGGATTGCGTTTCTTAAGATGCCTATGGGAACGAAGAGAGAGACGAAGATGGCTCGCTTCCAAGGGCTCTTCAGAAAAAGATAGGAAGCCACCAAGCTGGTGATGAAGAGGACTAAACTGGAGCGCAGCCCGCTGCACTGAGGGGCTACCTCCATGTCGATAGTGGGCATCTCGAAGATCAGGCCCGTACGGAAAACAGGTATGCCGATAAGCTTGATTCCCCAGTAGGCGACCTCGGCAGAAGTGTGTTGGAAAAAGACTTGGATTCCCTCGCGTATCGCGACTGGGAAGGGGGTTATGAGGATGAGAAATAGGATCGAAAAGATTTGGGCTCGAATGGTTTTTACCCCGAAAAGTAAAAAGAGGGTCGCGATGGTGAAGCAGCTGTAAGCGAAAATCGAATACGCAAGGTAGTCTTCCACCTGGTCGGGATCGAGGGGATTGGCTGTCGTTTTGAAAAAGGCGAAAAGCGAAATCAGGCCGACTGCGAGAGGGAGGAAGGCTAGCGTTCGCTTCGGAGAGGAGGGTTCGATCGTTTTGACGCGACTTGTATCCCAAGCCAAGTAGAGGGACACGAAGGGAATGAGGATTACATGGGAGTAGAGGTCGCTGTTCCGCGCCAAGGTCCACAGGTGCTGCAGGGGTGTCAGGAAAAGCAGGGACAGGATTCCGACTGCTACAGCGAGTATAACTATTTTACTTTTAGGATTATTGTTAGGCACTTAATAGGACTCCGGGTGGTTCAGCATTTTGAACCTTTAATCTGCGATCTGTTTTGTCGCTTCGCTCCTCAAGTGTCGCCGCTGGGCGGCTCGGCACAATTCGAGCGATGCAAGCCGGGTGGCATGGAATTTAACGGCTGATGCAGGATGGCGAAGGAGATAAATTGCAGAGGGATGGCGATTCTCGGAAGGGAAATGGAAGAGAGAACATGGAAAATGGTGGTTATGTCGCTGCGGTGAAAACCGAAGACAGACATGTCTCGGCGTAGCTCTGCGAAGCCGGAAGTTGGGTGGCTCAGTTTTTCCCAACACGCTCTTAGGGTTGTTTTCGAATTTCTCAATTTTAAATCAGCGGTCAGCTATGAGGGCTGCAAGTTGCTCTAATAGCGGCGCTGCTAGCGGTTACTTAAGGCCAGTTAGGCAGCTCTAGGTAGAACTTACTAGCTTTTCTTGTCGTCCTGAAGCTCTAGTTGGGACCTTGGCGAGGGGCTTTTGTTGGGTTGGAAGAGGGATCAGCCGCCAAATGAGCCGAAAGGCGCGAAAAAGGAGGTAGGCTTTGGGGGCTCCTTGAGGTCGAATGGTTGATTTGCCCTCGATTCTATGGCGTGACAATTTGGTGGCTGAA
The DNA here is from genome assembly GCA_050297195.1 of Opitutaceae bacterium. Taxonomy (GTDB): domain Bacteria; phylum Verrucomicrobiota; class Verrucomicrobiia; order Opitutales; family Opitutaceae; genus Pelagicoccus. The sequence continues at coordinate 2,302 of JBNKSG010000233.1, forward strand.
GACTGGAGGGAGGCAGGGTGTGCCAAAGGTTGGCCTTTGGCTAAAAGTAGGTATCGCGTTGCGACATTAGGTTTAGAAAACCTGATGTCGAGAGGCTCCTAATCGGCGTCAGCCGACCAGACCATCTCCTCTCGTTGAATTGCCGATGGTCGTTCCATTTCTCGATCCATGATCCGATCGAATCTCGGCTCCTAAACGATCAGGCCGCGTCGCATCTGCTTGATGCGTCGCCAAGTTTCCCGTTTGAGGGGAGCTCTCTCCTTTAGCCGGACCTTCGAGAGCTGGTAGGCGGACTTGATCGAGCGAAAGTAGCCATTGAGATAGCCGTGGCGCAAGGCGTCTATAAAGGTGTGCACCGTACGTGGCAAAATGTAGGCGAGTCCCCTCATCCACGGATACATTGCCACCACAATGAGGATTTGATTTCGGTGCTTGTAAAAGGTTTTGATCTCGCTGCGGCGGGAGACTTGCCCTTCGTGATGCACTACGGAGATATTGGGGCAATAGATGAGAGTCTTTCCCGTATCTATGAGGCGGTAAGCCAGTTCATACTCCTCGTAATGCATATACAGGATTTCGGGATAGAGCCCCGCTTCCCACAAAGAGTCCTTTCGGAAGGCGCAGCCTGTCCCGCTGAAGTACTCGGTTTCGAAGCGCTTTTCCGCATATTGCTCGATGGGGACTGGGTGCCACCAGCGGGCAAAGTCCTCAGTTGCCTGATCCGGCTGGTAGAGCCGAAAGGCCAAGCCGGCCGCCTGGGGAAGTTCTTCGAAGGCATCAACAACCTTTTTCAGGCAGAGGGGGTCTGGCACGGTGACATCGCTATCGAGACCTACTATTATCGGAGCTCTCGCTTCACGAATGCCTCGGTTGCGTGTGACGGCAGGTCCTCCGTTTTTTTCGTTTACGAACAGGCGTACCTCAGGAAATTCCTTGCCAATTGCCTCCGTGCTGTTGTCGGGAGATTGATCATCCACCACGATAACCTCGAAACGAACTCCCTTCTGAGCGTAGACATCTTTCAGTAATTCCAGCATGGAGTCTCGACGGTTGTAGCTGGGAATTACCACTGAAACCTCTGGTTCGGAAGAGGACACTGAGGTGCGGGAGGTGGGATCGTGATCTGGCATTTTACGAAGTCAGAAGGAAGAAGGAATGAGGGAGAAGTAAACACTCATCCCCGGCATGAACTATCTTCGATATCGTTTAGCCCCTCGAAAAGTGAAGCCCGAAAAGGGAACAGGCACCTCATTCTTTTCGTTCCCGTTGCAATTTCAGGCAATTGATCAGCTGACTCATGTGCCCGTTCTGCAATGCTTTGAGTTCTGCGATCCGTTTATCTTCGACAAGGATGTCCGCGAAGTGCTCTCCAACGACTTGGTTTCGAGAGGAGATCAAGATAGAAGCTTGTCGTTTTGATTCGAAGCTAGCTCCGGGAAGGGTATTCCGAAGCGCTCCTTCCTAGGTTTTCTGAAGAATCCTATGCCGAGTTCGTTGTGCGCGACGTAGGATTGTTTGATAACAGCTTCGATGAGTGAGTTGGTTTCCATTCGTACGGCATGAGGTTCCAGGAACATTTCTGTCCAAAAAAGTAGGCTGTGATGATCTAAACATCGCTCGTTCCTCGCTGGATCGTTTCCCTCCTTCATCGAGAATCCTGCGGACACGTCGGTAAGCAGGGGGCGGGCGGCAGCATGTGATCATTGCAGTGTAGGGTCAGCCTGCCGCTCGGCGCGCTATATATCTAGCGACCGCGTAGGGGAGCGGTAAATACCTCTATGGCCCTTGGCTCATGGCAGATAGTGATCCAGCGACTTGTCTTCTTAAACTCTTTGAGATCTCTGCAATCTCGAGCGAAGCCGCCTAGGCGGCCCCATAATCCATGTCCGGCGGCTAGATGCCCAGTCGCGATGTGCGGAACACCGATTACGGATTTTAAAGTAGCGGTTAGTGAGACATAAGTCTCTATGGATAAACGACTAATGATTCAATCGATTCCGACTTGTATGAAGGTTTTGAACGGTGTCGATTATCCTTACAAAAAACTGTAAATCTCCATAAGTGACTAATAGGCAATGGATAATCAGAAAGTCCCGATCCCTTTTTACCGGAATGTAAGAAATCCCTACAGATTAGAGGAGGTTGAAGATGGAAAATAGAAAGTTTACGATTTCTAAGATGCTTCTTAAGTGTCTTACTGTCAGTGTTTAATGGGGAGTATTTGGTTCGCTGTTGCGTCTCTTGGTTCGCTGTGGCGCGAGGGCTGCATAGTCACGAGTCGAACTCGGAATCATTAAACGCTTTCCTAAACAATACTTATTATGAAAACATCAATTAAAGCACTTCTCGCAATCGCAGTGATCGGAGCCAGCTCACTCGCACACGGTGTAATCCTTCCCGCTACAGGTTCAGTCACTGTAGAGGGGACCGACTACGATGGTATCGTCAACGTTGGCGGTGGAGAGTTTAAGGCGACGATCGCTGGATTCGGAACCTTTTACACATTCTGCATTGAGTCGGACGAAAACATCAACCTACCAGGCACTTACGACTACAAGCTTTCGGACACGGTCCAGCCTCAAAATGACCCGTTGTCGAAGGGCGTTGCCTTTCTCTACGAACTTTATGTGAAGGGCCAACTCTACGCTCGCACACTGGACGCCGCACACGATCTCGCTGCTGGTCAGTTGCAGACCGCGATTTGGATCCTCGAAGATGGCGTTGGTTATAACCCAGTATACGTCGCCGGTAACCCTTACCTCGCTCTAGCTGTTTCTGAGTTCGGTTCCTTGGCCAACGCGAAAGCGAACGATACCACGGGTCGCGTTAAGGTCATGAATCTTTCGATCGGGCAGGAAACATATCAAGATATCTTGGTCTTCGTTCCTGACTCAGGAACAACGGTAGTGCTCCTCGGCCTAGGGCTCGCTAGCCTGGCAATGATCCGCCGCCGCCGCTAGAACCTAAATACTTCAGCGTAAATCATTTATCAACCTCCCCGATCAGGGGAGGTTTTTTTTGTGTGTGATGACCAAGAATTGGTAGAGTCTCCAGTTCGGTCCACTTGCGACATCAGGAGTACCGTGCATTTGCCTTAGTTCTACTTAGTTAAATAGTTGCGCTCGCCGTAAATTGGCCTATCCGTTGCGTCAAATCAAAGGAGCCGACTTCGCTCGAACGAGAGAACCGGACAAAAAAAATGACCCCGCGGCCCTCGAGGACGCCGCCCGCCAATTCATGGACTTCTGCCAAAGCTACTCCCGCCACTTCGTTGGCTGGGGCATGAACAGCGTCGGGCACGCCCGGCACTACCTCTCTGGGTTGCTGGGGACCCAGCGCCGCAAGAACATCGAGACGATCGGCGAGGACGTCGGCGGCAGCGACTACCAAGGGATGGAGCAGTTCGTCAGCTCCTCGCCCTGGGACCACAAGGAGGTCATGGCGCAGGTGGCCGCCGACGCCGACGAGCTTCTCGGCGACTGCGAGATGGCCGGGCTTTACATAGACGAGAGCAGCTTCGTGAAGAAGGGGCGCTGCTCGGTGGGCGTGCAGCGCCAGTGGTCGGGACGAGCCGGCAAGGTGGAGAACTGCCAGGTCGGCGTCTATGCCTGCCTAGGCAAAGGGGACCGGGTCTGCTTCGCCGACTTCCGCCTCTTCCTTCCCGAATCCTGGGCGGAGGACTCCGCCCGCCTGGACAAGGCGAAGGTGCCCGAGGACTGCCGAGGCCATCTCAGCAAGCACGACCTGGCGCTCGAGATGATCGGCGAGGCCAGGGACGCTGGGCTGCGGTTCGGCTGGGTCGGCTTCGACAGCCTCTACGGCAGCAAGCGCGAGCTGGTCAACGCGGTCGAGGACATGGGGCTGCGTTTCGTCGGCGACGTCAGCCGCACCACGAAGGTGTGGACCGGCGAGCCCTCTCTGGTCGACCCGGCCGCGGCCCGCGCGGCCCGCGGGCGACGGGCGGTCAACTTCCGCCTGGCC
>JBNKSG010000234.1:0-6268 GCA_050297195.1 Opitutaceae bacterium
GAAAACCAAGCCACCGACCGCGCCTACCGCATCGGCCAAAAGAAAAACGTGCTCGTCCACAAATTCCTTACCCGCGGCACCATCGAAGAAAAAGTCGACCGCCTCATCCACAGCAAAAACGCCCTCTCCACCCAAGTCCTCGAAACCAACGACGAACCCGCCCTCACCGAACTCAGCGACGCCGAACTCCTCAAGCTCGTCTCCCTCGACATCCACACCACCCAACACCCGTAGCGCGGAGCTTTCCCGTCACGGCGTAGCTTCAGCGAAGACGGAAGCCCGCGACCACAGAGCAAGATCCCCTTCATCCTAATCCTAATCCTAATCCACCATCCACCACCATCCATCCTCCTCATGGACTACTACGACCACTACCCACCCTACATCACCGCCGCCCAGCGCCGCCTCCTCGCCTCCAAAGCCCTCAAGAAGCTCAAGCAAGAAGGCTACGACCTGCAGCCCATCGAGCCCTTCAGCAGCAACAAGATTGCCAAAACCTTCTGGGGCCACGCCTGGTGCCGCCACCTCGAAAGCTTCAGCGACTACGGCAACCGCCTCCCCCGCGGCCGCAGCTACCTGCGCAACGGCTCCGTCGCCCACCTCGAGATCATCCCCGGACGCGTGCACGCGCTCGTTCTCGGCTCCGAACACTACGAAATCACCATCAACATCGAGCCCCTCCCAGCCGACACATGGAACGCCCTCAAGCAAAACTGCTCCGGCAAAATCGGCTCCCTCATCGAACTCCTCCAAGGCAAGCTCTCCCACGAAGTCATGCGCCACGTCACCGACCTCGACAGCGGACTCTTCCCCAAGCCCCACGAAATCCACCTCAGCTGCGACTGCCCCGACTACGCCGACCTCTGCAAGCACCTCGCCGCCGTCCTCTACGGCATCGGCCGCCGCCTCGACGAGCAGCCCGAACTCCTCTTCACCCTCCGCGACGTCGACCAAAGCGAGCTCCTCTCCAGCCCCATCCCCCAAGCCACCGGCAGCTCCCGCCGTCGCATCGCCGCCAACGCCCTCGGCGACGTCTTCGGCATCGACCTCGCCTCTACCCCATCCGAATCCCCCAAGTCCCCAGAGTCCCCAGAGCCGCCAATTCCCCACATCTCGAAAATCCCCCAGAACCCGAAATCCAAGACCCGGACCCAAGAAAAACTCACCGGCGCCCAAGTAGCCGCCCTCCGCGAAACCTTCGGCATGACCGAATACGAATTCGCCGTCATCGCCGAGGTATCCACCACCACCGTGCGCAACTGGGAAGCCAAAGGCGACGCCACCCTACGCCTCCGCGCCCCCAACGCAGCCACCCTCGCCACCCTCTCGACCTGCACCTCCGAAGCCGCCTGGGAGCGCCTCGACGAACTCGTCTAGCCAGCCGCCACGGGCCTCATGGCCCGAGTTACTCTTCCGCAGCCTCGTTCGTCGGCAACGGGAAATGCTTGTTAAGCTCTCCCAACAGTTCCACCAAAGCAGTCCTCATTACCTTAATCCGAGCCTGCTTTTGCAAAGCCGCAACCTGAGGACCGGAAACTGAGTCGCGGGCCCTGAAAGATCCTAGCTTGTTCTTCTGCTTCCCCTCGCCTTTCAGCTTGGCGGAAATCACCACCTCCATCTCGTTGTGAGAAGTTATCTCCCAACGCACCGCATGGATCGCCAGCACCGGCAACCCCTTGTCCCCCCGTTTGCCCGGCTCCACGATCTCAACCGCAACCGGGAGCTCAATCTCGCTCAACAGCGACTCGAACGCCTCACGAAATTCTTGTTGAGCCTCCTTCTCCATGTTTCGAGCCAGCGACGGACTCGACTGGGCGATCTGCGGATCGGCGGCGTAAGAGAAGACCACCTGCAGGACCTCGTCCTCGTGGAGGATAATGTCCGAAGCGACCGGCTTCGCGAAAGCCGTTTTTACAAGAAGGCAGCTCACCACAGACACAGCCAAGAGGAACATTTTTCGATTTAGAGAAACAGACATAGCCCCTTCCATAACGAGCCCCGTAGCCAAAAACAAGCAATTCTGCCTAACCACAAACACCCACCCACTTTCGCATTTTTCCCCGGCTCTCGCCCAGCGCCAGCTCGCCCTAGACGAGAGCTTCTCCGCGAACGCGAAACAAGCGATTCCGCTCCTCCCAGTTCTTCCTTCGCCCCTGCAATATTTCCACCTCCAAATCCAGCTTGCCACCCAGCCCCTCCTTTCCATCCTCCCCGCTTTCCAAAGGTGGCGCGGGTCCTCCGGACACGCCCTCACCCACCAAGCACCAAAACTCCCAATCCAACCAACCTCACCCGAGTCATCAGACTCGCCCTCAAAAGCTTCCAGACCACAAACCGCCCAATCTGCGTCCATCTGCGGTAAAAAAAGCACAACCCATTTCACAACCCAATTTCTAATCACATGCACGAAAACTTCCTTCCGAAGATCTCTGAAGAGCTCAGCATCCCAGAGTCCCACGTAGCCGCCACCGCCAAGCTCCTCGTCGAGGGCGGCACCGTCCCCTTCATCGCCCGCTACCGCAAGGAAGCCACCGGCGGACTCGACGAAGTCCAAATCGCCAACATCCGCGACCGCCTCGACCAGCTCAAAGCCCTCGAGGACCGCCGAGCCGCCATTCTCAAGTCCCTCGAAGACCAGAAAGTCCTCACCGACGAACTCAAGGCCAAGGTCAACGCCGCCGAAACCATGGCCCGTCTCGAGGACGTCTACCTCCCCTACAAGCCCAAGCGCCGCACCAAGGCCACCATAGCCCGCGAAAAAGGCCTCGAGCCACTCGCCGTTAAGCTCTTCGAAAACCAAGAAGACGCCACCATCGACCCCACCACCGAAGCCACCGCCTTCGTCGACGCAGAAAAGGAAGTAGCCGACTCCGATGCCGCCCTCGCCGGCGCTCGCGACATCATCGCCGAGTGGATCAACGACGACGCCGACGCCCGTGCCGAGCTCCGCGAGCTCTACACCAAGCACTCCACTCTCAGCTCCAAGGTCATGATGGGCAAGGAAGAGGAAGCCGCCAAATACCGCGACTACTTCGACTGGTCCGAGCCCGTCGCCCAAGCCCCCTCCCACCGCATCCTCGCCATCCGCCGCGGCGAACAGGAGATGATGCTCTCCATGTCAGTCCGCCCCGACGAAGACCTCGCCATCGCCAAGCTCGAAGCCCGCTTCGTCAAAGGCAATAGCCCCGCCGCCGAGCAAGTCCGACTCGCCACCCGCGACGCCTTCAAGCGCCTGCTCTCCATCTCCATGGAAACCGCAGCCCGCCTCGAAATCAAAAAACGTGCCGACGCGGAAGCGATCAACGTATTCACTTCCAACATACGCGAACTTCTGCTCGCCCCCGCCCTCGGCGAACGCCCCGTCCTCGCGATCGACCCCGGCTTCCGCACCGGATGCAAAACCGTCGTGCTCGACGCCCAAGGCAAGCTCCTCTTCGACACCGTCATCTACCCCAGCCAATCCCAACGCCAGATCGACGAAGCCAAGACCATCGTCACCGGCCTCGCCCAACGCTTCAACATCGAAGCCATCGCCATCGGCAACGGCACCGCCGGCCGCGAAACCGAAGCCTTCGTGCGCTCCCTTGGCCTGCCCAAACAAATCGCCATCGTCATGGTCAACGAATCCGGTGCCTCCATCTACTCCGCGTCCGAGGTCGCCCGCGAAGAGTTTCCCGACAAAGACATCACCGTGCGCGGCGCCGTATCCATCGGACGGAGACTCATGGACCCGCTCGCCGAACTCGTGAAGATCGACCCCAAGTCTATCGGCGTCGGCCAATACCAGCACGACGTCGACCAACGTGCCCTCAAGGCCTCCCTCGACGACTCCGTGCTCTCCTGCGTAAACGCCGTCGGCGTAGAAGTGAACACCGCCTCCAAGCAACTTCTCTCCTACGTATCCGGACTCAACCCACGCCTCGCCGGAGCCATCGTAGCCCACCGCGAAGCCAACGGCCCCTTCAAGTCCCGCAAGGAAATCACCAAAGTCGCCGGCATCGGTCCCAAGGCCTTCGAGCAGGCCGCCGGCTTCCTGCGCATCCGCGGCGCCCAAAACCCTCTCGACTCCTCCGCCGTCCACCCCGAGCGCTACGGCCTCGTTGAAAAGATGGCCTTCGACGTCGAAGTTTCCCTCAAAGACCTCATCGCCGACTCCTCCGCCCGCAACCGTATCGATATCCAAAAATACACTACGAACGAAGTCGGACTCCCCACTTTGCAAGACATCCTGCAAGAGCTCGCCAAGCCCGGCCGCGACCCGCGCGCCGAATTCGAGCTCGTCCAGTTCAAGGAAGGCGTCAACGCCATCACCGACCTCACCGAAGGCATGAAGCTCACCGGCGTCGTCACCAACGTCACCGCCTTCGGCGCCTTCATCGACATCGGCGTACACCAGGACGGCCTCGCCCACATCAGCCAGCTCTCCGACAACTTCGTCAAAGATCCCAACGAAGTCGTCAAAGTCGGCCAAAAAGTCAGCGCCACCGTCACCGAAGTCGACGTCGCCCGCAAGCGCATCGGCCTCAGTCTCAAGTCTGTAGTTGAAATCGACCGACGCTCACCCGCCGAGCGCCAAGCCGACAAAGCCAACCGCAACAACCGCGGCCCCCGCCCCCAACACGGAGGCAACCGCAACAACGCCCCCCGAGGAGGCAACCGCAACAACGCCCCCCGAGGAGGCAACAACCGCCCCGGCGGAAACAACCGCGGCGGCAGCCAAAACTTCGGCAACTCCCTCGGCGACGCCCTCGGCGGCCTCAAGTTCTAAGCACCGCGCCAATCCTGCTTCCCAGCCCGACCCGCTCCCGCGCGTCGGGCTTTTTTGTCCGTAGCGCGGTGCTTCAGCCCGCGACCGCAAGGCAAAATCAAATACCTGCACGACCGCTGGCTAAAGCTCAGCGCTACGGATCCTCCTCTTTTTTGAGCGCTTCACTCCATTGCCAAATTGCTAATTTTTTGCTAAATTCCATGCATGTCCTTCGAAACGGCCAAACGCATCACCCCGGAATCCTTCAATCAGGAGTTCCAGTTCATGCGTCGCCCCTCCGTTCGCTACCCCGTCAAGAAGGAGACCAAGCAATCGGTTAACATCTCCAAGGAAACCCGCGAGCGGGCTGCCATCAAAAACGCTCCCATCCCCCAAGTCCCCCGCTTTTCCTACGGAGACAACGGACGGATCGACCAAAGCTCACCCATCGGCCAATTCCTCAGCGCCTTCGCCTGAGCAAACACACTTTCCAAGATTACAACTGACCAAAGGCGAGGCGCGCCTTTCTTGTTTTCACTTTGCGCCCCAACCGCTCTCCTCCAGTTTAGGCAGCCATGGAAATCGACCTGCCCAATCTCGCTCCCACCGAACGCTACCAGTTCCTCACCTCCGTCGTCGTACCGCGCCCCATCGCCTGGGTAACCACCCTTTCCGAAACAGGCGTCGTCAACGCAGCCCCCTTCAGCTTCTTCAACGTCTTCGGCTCCAAGCCTCCCCTCGTGGTGCTCGGCATCGGGAATCGCCCCGACACCGGCGCCCCCAAGGACACCGTGCTCAACATAAAAGCCTCCGGCCAATGCGTCATCCACACCGTGTCCGAAGCCCAATCCGTGCAAATGGTAAAAACCTCCACCTCCCTTCTCCACGAAGAAAGCGAGCTCTCCGCATTCGGACTCTCGACCACTCCTTCCAAAACCGTCGCGCCTCCCCGCATCGCCGGGGCCGCAGTCGCTTTGGAGTGCGAGCTGCACAGCATCCAAGAGATCGGCCAAAACCGCCTCATCATCGTAAACGGTACAAAATCTGCCCCCTAGACGATTGATCGCATCTACGCTATTTTTCCTCCATGTCTACCGAACGAGGAAAACGATATACCGAAGAGCAGAAACAAGAGCTCCTGGAGCTCTTCCGCCAAGGCGGACTGAACGCGTCGCGCTTCTGCAAGGGGATGGGCCTGAGCTATCCCACCCTCAAGCGTTGGCTGGGGCCAAGCCCGGCTCCTGCCAAGCCGGTGCAGTTTGTCGAGGTCGGCGAAGCCGAATCGAGCGACGGGCGTTTGGCCGTCGCCTTGCCCAACGGGCTTTGGGCGGAGTTTCCTATGGACGCCGAGAAGTCCGTCGTCGCGGATTGGATACGGGAGCTTAAGGCATGCTGAGCTTCTCCTCCGCGGTACGCATATTCCTGGCGGTCGAGCCGGTGGACAGTAAACGGTACAAAATCTGCCCCCTAGACGATTGATCGCATCTACGCTATTTTTCCTCCATGTCTACCGAACGAGGA
>JBNKSG010000235.1:0-6267 GCA_050297195.1 Opitutaceae bacterium
CGTTAGCATGACAAACTGAGTCTGGGGCAGCCGCTCCTTCAGCCTCCTGACGCACTCGATCCCACTCAGGCCAGGCAGGTTTATATCGACCAGCGCGACGTCCGGAACAAGCCTGTCGAAGCGAGCCAAGGCGCTCTCCGCATCAATATAGCTTCCAACACAGGAAAAGCCCGGGGCTTCACCAATCCATTGGGTTAGCACTTCGAGAAGTCTCTCGTCGTCGTCAATCACGGCAACCGTGACGATCAAGTTATCTGGTGTTTGGGAGCTGTCGTTGGTCATGCCCGAAGTTGGGTGCGGTGTTGGGACCAGTTATAGTCCCTAGTTCGCCACTATAAGCAACCTCGCAAGATACAGCAAGTGGCCAAGGGAGTCTTTTAGCGGATCAACTACAGATGCACCAGATTTTTCCGACTCGGGCAGCTCCCAAAGCCAAACGTCAGTCAGCATGGGAAAGCTCCTCAGATCACATTTACCCCACCGTCTTGAAAGCCGGAAATGCTCGACTCCCCCCCACACATCGAAGAGCCTTCCGAGGAACCTGCTTAAGATAGTCTCTTGGCCTTGCAAATCGACAAGATGAGTGGAAAACTGCTCACGTGCCGAGATCCTCTGCGAACCTCGGCTCCATATCCTCAAAAACCTTGTTATCCACCACCCAGACGTAACATGAACCAACTCGGAAAAATACTCTTGGTCGAGGACGACTCCAAGGATGTCGAACTCACCTTGATGGCCCTTGAGAAATACAAGCTCTCGAACAAGATCGTCGTGACTCGAGACGGCGTGGAGGCCGTGGACTACCTTTTCAAGAGGGGTAAGTTCGAAAACACCTCAAGCGAGCATCCCATAGTGATCCTTCTCGATCTGAAGATGCCTAGGATGAACGGGATAGAGGTCATCCGAATCCTGAAATCCGACGAGCGAATGCGAATAATTCCGATCGTCGTTCTCACCTCTTCGCGAGAGGACTTGGACCTTAAGGAATGCTACAGACTGGGCGTGAACGCTTATGTGGTAAAGCCAGTCCGCTTCTCAGAGTTTGTCGAAGCCGTTGAGAACATAGGCGTTTTCTGGGCATTGTTAAACGAGATCCCCAAAGTTGACTCCTAGAGGATAGGCCATGACCCAGGACAGAATCGAAATCCTTCATCTGGAGGATGACCCTATAGACGCAGACCTGATTCAAGCGCGTCTGGAGACCGCGAACGTCAACATGCGCATCAGAAATACGCAAACGCGACCGGACTACGAGGAAGCGTTGAAAACGGATCAATTCGATCTGATTATTGCCGACTACAAGCTTCCCGCCTACGACGGAATCTCAGCCCTGCGCCACAGAAACGATAACTATCCAGACATACCCTTTATATTCGTATCCGGGACAATCGGCGAGAAAGCCGCAATCGAGGGACTGACCCAGGGAGCGACTGACTACGTTCTCAAACAGGATCTGACACGGCTGCCCTCCGCGATGAGCCGCGCGATCAGCGAAGCCCAAATCGTGCGCGAACGCAAGCAAGCCGTGGAGTCCTTGCGGAAATCCGAGTACAAGAAGACCCTATTGAACACCATCGCGGCGATGTACCTGGCCGAATCGGAAGGACTCATCAACGCAAGCATCCTCGATTTCCTGATAGAGTTAACCGACAGCGAAGCAGGTTCCTGCGGATACTTCCTAGAGGACGGAGCGCTCGTCGTTCCGGATCTCGGTAAAAGCGTCTGGCAGACATCACAGACAAATTCCAAGAAAACGAAGATCGCAAAGGAACAATGGGAAAAAAGCGCCCTGCATGATCCGATTAGGGAGAGCCGAATCTCCGTCTTTCGGGCCCCGAGCGGGCTCCCAGGAAACGCTGTCGCGAGCGAACACATGGTTTTCGCTCCCATACCCCACAATGGCAAAACGATCGCGTTCCTGCTATTGGGCCGAAGCCACTCCCCCTATTCAGAGGAAAAGGTCACGCTACTCGAGGAAATTGTCCAATTCATCACCCCCGTCTTTAACGCAAGACTGGAACGCGATAGATATGATCGCATTCGTCATCAAACCGAGAAAAAGCTCATCCTCGCAAAGGAGAAAGCCGAAGAAAACGACCGGTTAAAAACAGCGTTTCTCCAAAACATTTCCCACGAGATCCGCACGCCTATGAACGCCATCTATGGCTTTTCCACGCTCCTGGAAATGCCGGAGCTTACCGTCGAGGAACAGAAGCAGTACATCGATATCATCCGATCGAGCAGTGCCCAACTGCTTGCGATCGTAACGGACATCCTAACCATAGCATCCATTGAAACCCATCAGCTCGAATCCAGCTCTGAAACAGTATCCATAGGAGGACTACTATCCGAGCTTTTCACGATATTCCAACCGCAAGCCGACCAACGCGGCATACATCTTATCGCTCCGCAAGCGACAACGCAGGATGGTATAAATATCGAAAGCGATCGATCTAAGCTCGTCCAAATACTTAGCAATCTCATTTCAAACGCATTGAAGTTTACGCATGAGGGATCCGTCACATTTGGTTATTCGATCCCAAAGGACTCAAAGCTCTCCTATATAGATTTTTTCGTCAAAGACACGGGAATCGGTATCCATCCCGACTCTCACGAAGTTATTTTCAATCGTTTTCACCAAACACCTAAGTGCACGCATGAAGTCTACGCGGGGATGGGCTTGGGACTATCCATTTCCAAGGGGCTAGTTGAATTGCTGGGCGGCACGATCCGCGTCCAATCTGCGCCCGGCAAGGGCTCAACCTTTTTCGTGTCGCTGCCCATCCACAAGGGCAAGAGAAACGATCCTCGAACCCAATTAGAAGAGACAAAGGTATCTAAAAACCTGAGGCAGGGAAAAGTGCTCATCGTCGAAGACGACACCCCCAGCTACATCTACCTGGAAAGAGTAGTCAGCGATCTTGGCTACAAGACAGTACGGGCCGAAAACGGAAGCGATGCAGTCTCTCATTGCCGAGAAGACGACGAGATAGAACTCGTTCTAATGGACTTGAACATTCCGATCCTAGACGGCTACGAAGCGGCGAAAGCGATAAAGGAGATTCGCCCGAACCTTCGCATCATAGCGCAAACTGCCTATGTTCAGGATCAAGATAAACTGCGAGACACCGAGGCGTTCGACGACTACATCGCCAAACCGATGAACAAAGAGCAGATCGTGGAACAGCTTACAAGATGAGTGAAAAAAGTCGGCATCACAAATCTTAGATCTCCGAAATGGTAGGGCAGGACATCTACCCGCCGATAGCAAGAGGATGCCGCCGCGGCGACCTACGGGATCAAGGAAAGTGACGCTTCGTAGGACAACTCCCTCCTAAGCCAGAGAGCAGCTGCCGTCCCCAGTCTCCGAACGGAAACACCAAAGCCCTCCCCTTTGCGAACTGAGGGTAATCTTCTACGGATTGCCTTCCAAGCGCATCGCCCGCATACATCCGAACTCGAAACCGAGCGAAGTGTGCCCGGGCCACATAATGATCGCAGATCGAGCGGAGTGGCGCCCCTAGACGATATCAAGCGATCAACCTCAAAACCATGTTCGCCTAGCGAATTGTAGCGAGAATTCGGTATAATACCCCCCGTTTCTTCATCACGCAGCGAGGCCAGACGTTCCTAGCCTATCACCCCCCCCACACTATGAATAAGATCTCGCTTCTAAAACGACTCTTCAGGGTATCGCTCCTCAGCGCTGCCCTCCTCCAGCAAAACCTCTTTTCGGCAGACCGCTTCGACTCCTCAGAGTCGGAACGGGCCTTGCAGGCAGGCAACGAGCGCTTTGTCTCGGGAGAATCCATCCATCCACGCTTGGAAAACGACCACCGGGCAAGCCTCGCATCCGGACAGAACCCATTCGCCACTGTCATAGCTTGTTCGGACTCCCGCGTTTCCCCAGAACTTCTTTTCGACCAAGGCATTGGCGACCTCTTCGTCATTCGCGTAGCAGGAAACGTGGCAGACGTAGATGAAGTAGGGTCAATTGAATACGGGGTCGACCATTTGCAAACGCCCCTACTCGTCGTCCTCGGCCATACGCATTGCGGAGCAGTGACCGCCGTGGCGCTCTCCCACGAGGTCCATGGATCGATTCCACAGCTCGTCGACAACATCACCCCAGCGGTTGCTCGGGCAAAAGCCAAAGGCTCCTCGCTATCGAAAGACGAGCTGGTGGCTCATGCCGTAAACGAGAACGTCTGGGTCTCAATAGAGGAATTGCTGGATCGAAGCGAAGCGACTCGAGCCTTGATCAAAGCGGGCTCGCTGCGCGTGGTCGGCGCCGTCTACGAACTCGAAACGGGTCGGGTGAAGTGGCTTGGAGAGCATCCCCAACAAGCGCAGCTAATGTCCCATGCGAGTTCCTTTGAATCCAATCACGGCGACGCGCACGAGAACAGCTACGAACGCGTCGCGCTCGACTTGGACATCCTCGACATCAAACCCTTAGAGACGAATACGCTGCGTTTGATTCTCATCGCTCTCGGAGCGCTCCTTCTTAGCGGAGCAACCATAGTTTACGCATCCAAGTCGTTTCTCTCAAAATGGCGAGTGGGGCAGCGCCTCGGAACGGGTTTCTGCGGGATGGTAGCTCTGGTTCTTCTCGCTGGCGGGATCGGATTCGAGGGAATGCGCGTCGCTTTCCAGGACTTCGAGGACTACCGGTCCGACAGCCGCAGATCCGTTCTCCTCGCCGAGATCGACGTCGCGTTTCTCGAAGCCGAAATCGCCGCCCGGGACTTCGCCAGTGACGGCAGTATCAGAGCCAAGGATACACTCGCAGAAGAGCTCCAGTCGCTTCGCGAAATCTGCGAGAGAATTCCAGACTTTTTTACCGACAAGCAGCAACTAGCAACCTTGAACGGCATGATCGATAACGTAGCTCGTTACGAAGAACTGTTTTCCGAAATCACAGACGAGACTACCGCCGCGAAAAGAAAATCAACGCTCGCTGCGATGCATGCCCTCTCTGATCAAGTCGATCATGACCTGCTGTTGCTCACCAACGAAATCATCAAAAACCAGACAGAGGCCGAACCCCAAGTATTGTCCGACCTGTACGACACCAAGACATTGGTGGCTACCATATCGGTAGTTGCCATTCTGATCGGCCTACTCCTCTCCGTCACCATCTCCCGGTCCATCATAAGTCCCTTGAAATGCATATCGGAAGATCTGGAAAACGGTTCCCATCAAACGTCCGTAGCCGCCTCGCAAGTCTCAAGCTCCAGCCAAAGCCTCGCAGAAGGCTCAGCCGAACAGGCAGCATCCGTCGAGGAGGCTTCGGCGAGTCTCGAAGAAATTGACAGCATCATCTCATCGATTTCCGATAGCATTCTGCAAACCGATGAGCTCATGAAGGAAGTGCGAAGCATGGTCGGCACAGGCGTGAAGCAAATGTCAGGTATGTCGAAAGCGATGGATGACATCCAACAAGCAAGCAATGAGGTCGGAAACATAGTAAAGACAATCGACGACATCGCCTTCCAGACTAACATCTTAGCCCTCAACGCTTCCGTCGAGGCAGCCCGCGCCGGGGCAGCGGGTGCCGGCTTCGCAGTGGTCGCAGACGAAGTGCGGAATCTCGCCGAACGCAGCGCGAACGCGACCCGCGACACCGCAAGCCAGATCGAAAGCACCATCGCGACCACCCATGTCGGAGTCGAAATCGCAAGCGAACTCGGAAAGAGCTTGTCGCATATCATGGAAAGCGCCGAGACCATAGCCCAAAGAACACATGAACTCGCATCCTCCGCAAAGGAACAGCGACAGGGCATTAGTCAGCTAAGCTTGGCAATGCGACAAATCGACAACGTCAGCCAACAAAACGCCTCCATATCAGAGGAGTCAGCGGCCGCCGCAGAGGAGCTAAGTGGCCAGTCGGTAATGCTGAACGAGGCGGTAGCCGAACTGCGCGGGATGGTGACAGGCATTGCCCTCAAATCGAGGGCGCTCGAAACCGTATCGAATAACGCAAACTTCAACAGCAGACGCCTCAGTAAGATTGAATCAATGTCCCTGAACTGACGCTCTCGTTTGAGACAAAATCCCTACAACTGGATAACACGCGCGAAACGCCAACGGCTCGGCTCAACGGTCATACTGTATCCACTTCAACATACACCTACGAAACGACGAAAAGCCGCGTATCCACTAAATGGAACGCGGCTTTTTTGGGCCTCCTAGCCTGCATTATTCATGAAATGCGTAGCGAGAGTCCGCGAGCCCAGTGCGGAAGCTGTTTTGACGCCGGTTCGC
>JBNKSG010000236.1:0-6256 GCA_050297195.1 Opitutaceae bacterium
CAGCCGCCATTTGGCCGCCTTGTTCTTCGAAAAATGGGGTCCTGCCAGCTTTGAGCTTATTTGAAGACACGCCCTAGATATCTTCGGCGGTGTTGTCGGAACCTTCGGAGGAGTAGCCGTGGATGAGTACGATGGGTAGCATGGCGAGCGTTGGGTTGGTTTGAGGGGGAAAGCGTTCTTGCTCGGTTTATGGGATGGAGTTGCGGGTGTCGAGTTTACGCATCTATGGATCTTGTTAATTGCAGAGGGATAATTGGGGCGACTACCTAAGTTCGTTGCGTTTTCCAGTGGGCGCCGAGTCTTGCTTTCGTGGTGGCGTCGCGAATGATGGCCGTGATCCGTATGAATTTGTGTATCAATACCTTTGGTACTTAGTCATGACCTGCAGGATGCGAGCCGAACCTTGAAAATACGCCAACTTTGGTTCTGATGTGGCTCGGCCGTTTTCTTTTTCCTATTTGTTTCCCGCGCGAATGATATCCGTCAGCTTTAGCAAGTTCTTGATCAAGCGTTTTTCAGCGTTTGCAGTGATGGGTGGGGTTTGCTTAGCGGTTGGCCAAGATTTGGATGTGGCCTCGCTCTCGCTGGACGAGTTGATGAAGGTGGAGGTCACGACGCCTGGAAAGGTGCCGGAAGAGATTCGAGATACGCCGGCGAGCGTGTACTTGATCGGGCGAGAGGATATCGAGACTTACGGCTACACGACCTTGACGGAAATTTTCGAGAACGTCCCTGGGTTCTACAACATCGACAACTATACGGGGGTAAGCGGAAACTTCGGAGTCCGTGGATTTTGGAACGGCCGTTCTCAGAACAGCAGCGTGGCGATTCTGGTAAATGGGGTGTCGCAGATGCGGGCGGACATTTTTGCAACTCCGATGGAGGGGCTTGGCGTGCCGGTGGAGGCGATTGATCGCATTGAGATTTCGCGTGGACCTAATGGCGTGATTTACGGTACGGGCGCTTTTTTCGGGGCGATTAACATTATCACGGATGCATCTTATAGCGACGACCAGCTTAGCGTTTCCTATGGGGATCGGGGGACGAGTCGAGTCGCGGGCCGCCTATCGGAGTTTGGCGAAGACTATCATGTCATTTTCAATGCAGGCTTTTCCCAGACGGACGGTTACGACTACGATTTGCTGGATTTGGCGGGGCCGGAGCGGGCGGCTTTGCTTCCGTTTTTCGGGGTGGAAGCTGACAACACGTCTTTGGCTGGGCGCCTCGAGCAGGAGTCGCGTTTCTTGCAGCTGTCTGCCGCGTGGCGACAGTTCTATTTTGACTACAGTTTGAATCAGGCGGATGTGGAGAGCTTCTCAGGTTTCCCGGCGGTGGTGGATGGGAATATTCGCTCGAGCGAGAGTTCTCGATTCGCGCTGGGTATGGATGTGGACCTGACTTCGGAGCTGGGCGTCAATACCCGAGCGGTGTACCATTCCTTTTCCAGCGATGAGCGGTACGACGCATTGTTTCCGGGATTCGAGGGGGTGAATACGAGAGACTTCGACAGTTGGGAACTGGAGTCTTTGCTCACCTATTCGCCGGTCGATTCTTTCCGTTTCCTTGGTGGCGTCAATTTGCAGCGTGTGCAAAACTTCGTCGAGTATACGCACGTACCAGCTGTCGGTGTGGTGAATGAGTCGGTGTCGATTGACCGGCGGGGCCTTTGGTCTCTTTTTGGGCAGCTAAGCTACTCGTTCACTGATCGCTGGAGTTTCGTGGCTGGCTATCGGACGGAGAAGCAAAGCTATTTTACGCGTAAGGTTTTCATCGACGAGCCTTTGGATGGTACGCCTCTGCCGACTGTGCCCAGAGGCGGTGCCCGCAACGGAACGCCGCGCGCGTCGTTGATCTACCAGCCGAGCGAGTCTCAGGTACTCAAGTTTATGGTGGGCGATGCGATAAAGGTGCCGAGCTTTAATGTGATTTCCTTCGATGAGGAACGTTCGCGGACGAGCGAAATCAACTATACCTGGTCTTCTGAGTACCTGATCGTGAGCGCGGGAGTGTTTCGCAATACCTTGAGCGATCTGTTGATTGAGATCTTGGAAATAGATGCCTCCGGTTTGGTTGATTTCGATCTCTTGGAGGGCGGTCGAGTGGAGATGGAGGGATTAGAGGTGCTTTTGATAAGCGATTTTTCGGATTCGATTCGAGCTGAAGCTGGGTTCACCGCACAAGATTCGAACGAACAGGGAACGCCGGGTAATCGCTTGAGCTATTCGCCGAAGTTGGTCGCCCATGGAAAGTTGTCTTTCAAGGGGGAGAATTTTTCGGCGTCGGTCCTTGGACGTTACATCGATGAGATGCTTCCTTTCTATAGCCGGGATGCGGATGGGAGCCCTTTTCTGTCGGATGGTTATTTAGGCGAGCCGGCGGATGCGTATTTCGTGACTGACTTGAATTTGCGTTGGGATCGCGTTTGGGAGGACCTGTACTTGAATCTGCACGTACAGAATGTATTCGATACCGAGATACGCTATCCGAGTAACCCGACGAACGGCTTGTTGCTCGATCGAGGAAACCTCGGACATGGGCGAGGCGTCACCCTAAAGGCGGGTATCCGGTTTTAAGGTTCTGTTTGAGGCGTTTTTCGAATCGCCGCGATGCAGGGAAGGATTGCAGTTAGGAGGTTTGGTTGCGGGATCGCTCTCAGGAGAGCCACTTGCGGATGATCTGGTTGAGCCGTTCGGTGTTGAAGGGTTTCGACATGGAGTCGTCCATGCCAGCTTCCGTGCACTGCTCGTTTCCTCGGGAGGTGACGTGCGCGGTCATGGCGATGATGGGCGTACGCTTGCCGACTGTCTTGAGCTTTCGCAATTCTTGGGCGGTTTCGTAGCCGTTCATTTTCGGCATCTTTATGTCGAGAATGATGAGGTCGAAGCTTTGCTCCGAAGCGAGCTTGATGGCTTCGGCTCCGCTTTGGGCGCAGCTGACCTGATGTCCGCTGGAGGTGAGCATGAACTCGCCGAGTTCTAGGTTTACGATTTGGTCGTCGACGAGAAGGATATTGCAGGATTGCTGCGAGGCGATCGGCTTGATGTTTTCCGCCTCGCTGGGATCGGGGTCGAGCTCGTCGGTGAATGTGACGGGGATCTCTAGCCAGAAGGTGGAGCCGACTCCTTTTTGGCTTTCGAAGTCGATGCGGCCTCCCATGGCTTGGACGATTTTTTCCGTGATGGCGAGCCCGAGTCCCATGCCACTGTATTGGCGGGTCAGGCTGACGTCGATCTGGGAGAAGGGGTAGAATACGCGTTCGCGATCGGCTTCGTCGATTCCGATTCCCGTATCCTTGACCTCGATACGCAGGCAAGCTTCTTGGGTCTCGCACGGGCGCAGGTGGGTGAGGATCTGGATGCTGCCGGAGTTGGTGAACTTGAGGGCGTTGGCGACGAGGTTGAGGACGACTTGCTGGAGCTTGACTCGGTCGGTTGAGAGGGTGGTGCGGGTGGAGAGGGAGTCGTCGGAATAGGTGTGGGCGCAGGTGAGCTCTATCCCTTTTTCCTCAGCTTGTTTTTGCATGAGGCTTACCACGTTTTGGCAGAGGCGTTGATAGTCGACTGGTTCGATGGTGATGGAAACGGCTCCACGCTCGAAGCGGCTGTAGTCGATGACGCGATCGATAAGGCTTTGGAGGTGCTCAGCGTATTGGCGAACCAGGCCGAGTTGCTTGCGGTCTTCCGCTTCCTTGGACTTTCGGAGCAAGATTTCGACGTATCCGATGATTGGATTCAGAGGGGTGCGCAACTCGTGACTGATGACGGAGAGGAAGTCGTCCTTGGCCTTGCTGGAGGCTTCGGCTTTGTCGCGGGCGGCGACGAGCGCGTGGGAGCGGTTTTCGATTTCCGACATCATCTCGTTGAATGCTTCGACGAGCTTGCCTGTTTCGTCGTCGCTGAGCCGTTCTTGGCGGGTGGAGAAGTCGTGGTCTTTGGTGATGCGTTCCGCGGTTTCGGCGAGTTGGACGATGGGGCGGGAGATATGTTTCCCGATTCGTTTGGCGAGGATGATGGCGGTCGCCAGGGAGGTGGTGCTGATGGCGAGAAAGATTAGGATGCGGGCGAGGATGAACTCGTTGAGTTCGCCGAGTTCGGCTCTGAATACGAGGTGTCCGCCGAGGGTTCCTTTGGGTGATATCGTTTGGTTTACGGTGATGTAGTTGCCGGAGATGCGGGTGCTTTCCTTGGTTGTTGGCAGGGTGGTTTGCGTATCATCTTTATCTCGGCGGAACTGGGCGAGGATGTCTCCGTTTTTTAGGTACACCACGGCACAGACGATTTGCTCGCGCTGGGAGAGCACGGAAATCATGTCGGTGGCGTCATACTCGTCGCCGAAGCTGACGGAGGATTCGAGGTTGCTGGCGGTCATACGAGCGGTCCTCTCGTATTCTTCGAGGAGGCGGCCCCGGAAGGAGGTCATCTCTATCACGAAGGATGCGAGCATGGAGAGGATGGTGACGGAGCAGGCGACGATAGAAATGAGAACGACGATTTTCTTGCGGATCGAGAGGTTTCGATAGCGTTCGAGCAATGGATTGATGGTGCCTAGGTCTTGGGTAGTCATTCTTGCACGATTCGTGTTGCGAGTCTCAGGAGCTTGGCGCGGTATTCGATGCCGCGGCGCTGCGAATTGCCGAGATGGATTTCGAATCCGAGACGCTTCTGTTTTTTGACGAAGTTTACCAGTCCGCCTTGTTCGAGGAAGCCGTCGAAGGAGCCGATGAGGACGACGGGCCGCTCATCGAGCCTTTTGATTATGCGGGGGATTTCCGTGGGATCGGCCTCGCTGAAGAACAAGGCGTCGCATTGGAATAGTTCGTCGTTCGGTGTTTCGGGATTGATTCGAACGATGGTGTAGTGGGGGTTGACGCGCGGATCGGCGAGTAGGGCGTCGAAGGCGAGGTAGGTCGCCTCCGAATCGACGATGCCGATGGTTTTTGGGGCTGAGTCATCGCTGTCCCCTTGGTTCGGCCATTCGGTAAAGCCGAGGAGCTGGAGGGTCATCGCTGCTTCCACGGTATCTTGCTCGACGGGTTCCGCGAAGGCAGGCATTTCGAGCATGCTAATGAGCAGGCTGGCAAAAATGCAGGCGGCCTTGATTCCATGCGGAAAGAAGTTCATCGTTTACGTCGGAGGGAGAGCAAGAGTTAGACTTGTTTGTTCTAGGGAGAAGCGGCGCTAAGTCGATAGTGAAGAAGGTCTCCTGGCGTGGCTTTTAACTGCCAGCTGTCAATTGGCGAACCTGCCGGCGAAAGCGGTCCACTCGGCTTCGATCTGCTCGGTTGCGGCCGGGCTGCTGTCGGCGTTTTTGCGGTCGTTGCCGTGGGGGGGGGCGAGGATCGTGCTGTTGCTGTGATCCGATTCGGCCGGGCCGCTCCAGGACATGGAGCAGGTGTCGCTTTAGGTAGGGAGATGCCGCTTTTTGGCGAGACGGGTTAGGTGTTGCCGCGGAAATTCTTCTTATTGTCAGAATCTTCGTTCGTCGGGCTTCCCGGCTTGAGCGAGCTTGGTTTTGCGGCTTAGGTGAGGAATGGTTTTCCTGCTGTCTGTGGTTTCGATTCTTGGGTTGGCGCTTTTGGCGCGGGCGATCTTGTTCAAGGGGCCGATCGGGCCGGTGGCGGATACGCTGCCGCAGGGCGTGGTCGACATGCATTGCCATACGGCGGGGATTGGCGAGGGAGGCAGCGAGGCGCGGATCTCTGCGGCCTTGCGGGCGAGCTGGCGCTTTCGCGTGTACCTGAAGATCTTCGGCTGCAACGAGAAGTTGCTGCAGCAGCACGGCGACTGTTTTATCATGGACGGCATCAACCGGACGATTGGCGAATCGAAGCAGGTTCGATCGGCGGTGATTTTGGCGATGGATGCTCCGTATTCAGATAATGGGGAGCTGGATGAAGGCGCGGTCGAGGTCTGGGTGCCGAACCGTTTTGTGGGAGAGGTGGTCGGGGCTTACGAGCACTTGTTGTTTGGGGCGAGCGTGCACCCGCTTCGCAAGGACGCCTTGCAGGAGCTTGAGTGGTCCAAGCAAAAGGGTGCTGTATTGGTAAAGTGGTTACCCAATATCCAAAATATCGATCCGAGTGACGAGAGGATCATTCCTTACTACGAGAAACTGGTGGAGCTGGACTTGCCTTTGCTGACTCAGGAATTTCAGTCTCTCTATCAACTGTGAACTCAAAGTTCATCTCTACTGCTTGTTCCACTGACCAGTTCCATACTGCCTTCTCATCAAAGATTACATCTCTGCTGATGTGCAC
>JBNKSG010000237.1:0-6222 GCA_050297195.1 Opitutaceae bacterium
CTTCACTCTAACAGGTTTCAAAAAGGTTCTCTCATTGGCAGTCTTCTTTTCTGGGTTAGGACTGATTTATTTCATAGTCCAACTCGCAAAGCACAAATCAACCAAGGCAGCAATTGTGCAAACAGATGCCTTTTCAACTCGAATAATTAGTTTTCTACCTCTACAGAAAATAATAGGGATCCTAATTTGGATTGAGTCGAAATACTGGGAAGACAGTACCCAAAAGTTCATCGAAAAGATTTCGAATGAATATGCGGAAAGCACGACAGAACCGATTCCAAGTGTGAACTACGCCTAAGCCACCACCTGCCCTTCCCTCTTTACCAACTAAATATCCAAACCTCCGTATCCTCCTTGGCTAAGAACCAACAACCCACCGCCAGAATCGGTGTCATCAACATTTCGGACCGCGCCTCTCAAGGCATCTACGAAGACATTCCCGGCAAAGCCTGCCTGGAACTCCTCAAGGAATGGCTCACCACGGAATTCGAAACCTCCTACGCCGTCGTACCCGACGAGCAGGATCAAATCGAACAAACCCTCAAAGACTTCGCCGACAGCGAAGGTTGTAGTCTCATCGTCACTACCGGCGGCACAGGACCCGCTCCCCGCGATATCACTCCGGAAGCCACAGAAGCGGTTTGCGACCGCATGCTGCCGGGCTTCGGCGAACTCATGCGCAACGCCTCCCTCAAGTACGTGCCCACCGCCATCCTTTCCCGCCAAACCGCCGGCACCCGCGGCTCCTGCCTCATCGTAAACCTCCCCGGCAAGCCCAAGGCCATCCGCGAAAACCTGGAAGCCGTCTTTCCGGCCATCCCTTACTGCATCGACCTCATCGGTGGCGCCCGCTTCGAAACCAACGACGCCACCATGAAAGCCTTCCGCCCCAAAGAGCAGCAAAACACAGGAGGGTAAAGCTCCGTCGTTGCCGCAACACTTCCAATAACCCATCTAGCAAGATGGTGGGGTTTCTCGTTACTACTGTCTTCGTACAGTAAAACCGTCCATTCATCTTACAAATTCCCCACGAATTTGAGGCATGAACGCAATCACTCGTCAGATTCATTACCTCCTAATACTCTGCTACTTCCCAAAATAATCCAGAGTAGGAATGGGCCACATCACGCCTGGAGATGGCTGAATGGAGACATTCAGCAGCATCGACAACCATCCATTGCATATCTTCGAGCCAGTTGATGTACAGTGCATTTCCATCCGCGCAATCGGCGGCGACTACACTTGCGCTGTAGGCGAACTACAATCCACGGCGAACGTCGTCCTGTCCAAGACGTACCCGACACCGGCACAGCACCGCCCTCGGACTCATCGGCCTGAACTCCCTCATAGCTTTCCGCAAACGCTTTAAGAAGTAATCCAAGCAAAAAAAGACTCACCACCACAAAAGCCGTTCGGCCCCTGCTCCGAGCGGCTCTTTGCCGATCCGTTCACTTCCTGAAGCAGATTCACCCCTAACACGTCAATTGAGAACAATAGTATCTGAAAGCCTCCCTACAGCAGGAGTAGCTAAATTCTGTAATCTGTTAAGCTAAACATACAGTCTCTTTCAGACGCCAAACAAAAAAGAACATCGTAACCTTCTAGCATCAAGAAATTTAAATTCTAACAAAGACAAGCAGCAGTCAATCGGCACACATCCTGCTAGGTGCCCTCAATCTTACAAAAGAAACTTCTCAGTAACTAAAAACAAAGCCCTCAACTGCGCCCCCTCCTCAAACCTCTATCCTGACTCATGAAATCCAAAATAGCACTACTGCTAGCGATCACCACAATTAGCGCAACAAGCCTCAATGCGATAGTCGTCCGCTACGAAGGAACCGCCACCGGCGTCTATCCTTATTCGGGATTCGACGCCCTAACTCCAAACGCAGATTTCACCCTCGACGTCGATTTCGGATCGACGCCGTATTCATCAATTGGTGACGATGTTTTCACAATCTTTGCGAGCGGCGTACAAAGCTTGAGCTTCAACTACAACGGCGGCGAGTTCACATTCACAACCGGCACCAACCAATTAAAAGCGTGGAGCAACACCTACACACGATTCGGTGCTTTGCGAAAACAAGACAGACTAGTCGTCGGTGAACAGGATATTCCCATTCTCTCAAGCAATCTCATAGGAGCAGCTGTCATAAACCCTATTCTCAATCTAATCGATCGAGAAGCAGATGCATGGGGAGCAGGCGGTCCCACAGACTTCAGCAAGTTCTTCGACGGACAAAACGACTGGGACAGCTTCGACTTCGCTCTCCAAACAACCATTGGCGGCCCCGGTTTGGAGTTTAATGGCGGCATCCATTCTGCTCAAGTGGTCAACGCACCACCCAGCGGAAACGCACCACCAAACGGACACGCAGTCCCCGACACTAGCAGCACTGCTCTCCTCGGACTCATAGGATTCACCTCCCTAATCGCCATCCGCAAACGCTTTAAGAAGTAATTCAAGAACAAAGCCCCACCATCACAAAAGCCGTACGGAAATACTCCGAGCGGCTTTTTCGTATTCTAGCATCAGCAGCGAAGGTCGAACGACCTTCATAAACTCTCCAGAATTCGACCGATCCCTACTCCTCGCCCTCCCAAGCCTCGAAGTTCAGCTTCAGCTCCACCAGTCCCTTGGCCACTTTCTCGGCGTCTTCCGCCAAGGCCGCATTTTCCACGTCCTTGGAATCCAAGTACAGCTGATCAATGCCTAGAGCCATGGCCGTGTTCGCCAAATAGTGGGCGTCTTCCTTGACCATGAACCAATCGCCTTTCGCAGCGCTCGCTTCCATGTCGCTGTGTTTTGAATACACCTCGGCGATTGCCGCTTTTACCGCTTCCTCCGGATAGCTGTCGATTCCGCCAAACACCGTCTGCGGCACCACCGGTTTCGCAACCACTTCTTCCTCTTCCGGTTCCTCCTCAGTTGCAGGCCCGATAAACAGAGGTACATGCTCAGGCTCGGCCGCGACCTCTTCCTCGTCCGCAACCATGCTCGCCGGATCGACTCGTTTTTCCTCGATCCAAGAAATCGCTTCGATCTTCTCCCCGAGCTGGCCCGCATAAAACGGCTTTCCTAGAAAATCGTTCACTCCCGCATCGCGAGCCCGCGTGACCTCGTCTTCCTGCAAGGAAGCGGACACTGCCACGATCCATGGCCGATCCGCAGCATCCCCCTTTTCGCGAATCTGGCGCGCCGCTGCCGGACCATCCACCACAGGCATACGTAGGTCCATGATCAATACATCGTATTCCAAACCGTGATCCGCTGCTGCCTGCCCGCCGTCGAATTCGTCGGCTTCGTATCCAAGAGCCTCCAAATACTGCAAGATCAGGCGCCGCACCATCGGGTTATCGTCCACCACCAGAATCTTGAGCGGATAGACCTGTCCCATCGGATATTCCTCCTCGTCCGCGATCTCACCGGACGAATCAAGCGAAGCATCAGATTCCACGAGTTCCAAAGCCTCGAAATCGAACGACGCCGTAAAACAGGAGCCCTTGCCAAGCTCGCTCTGCACGTCGATTTGACCGCCCATTAGCTCCACGATTCGATTCACGATAGCGAGCCCCAAGCCAGCCCCTTCCCGAGGAAACTTGCTCGAGTGCTCCAATTGGATGAACGGCTCGAAAAGCCGCGACAAGTCGGCTTCCTTGATTCCCACGCCTGTATCCGAAATTTCGAACTTCAATGGCAAGGCGCTACCGCCAGCATTCGGCTCGACAAAAGCTTTCAAAAAGACGTCCCCCTCTTCCGTATACTTCACCGAGTTGCCAAAAAGGTTCAGCAAGACCTGGCGCAAGCGCACCCCGTCGGCCTGCACCAATTCCGGCACCTCCCTCGTGATTTCGAGGTGAGCCTTCAGCCCCTTGCGATCCGCCATGGGCTTGATGGTGCGATAGGTTTCTTCGATCAGTCGACGCAGCCGCACCGGTCCCCATTCCAGCTGAAAATTGGCCTTCCGCAAATTGCTGAAATCCAAGATGTCCTGCACGATGCGCAGCAGGATCTTTCCTTCGGACTGGATCGAATCCAAACAAGTCCGCTGCTTCTCGTCCAAGCGCGTTCCCTTCAACAAGTCGCTATAACCGAGCACGCTCTGCAAAGGGGTTCGAATCTCGTGGCTGATCACCGCAAGGAACTCGCTCTTCGCCCGATCTCCCGCCTCCGCGCGTTCCTTCGCGAGTATCAGGTCCGCCTCGCTCTCGTGCTCGATTTGATAATAAAGGAAGAAAATCACCAAGGCCATGATCAGGCCCGCGATGATGATGGTCTGTAAGCGCGAAAGGGATACGTTCCGAAACCAGGAAGCGCCCGAAACGTCGATCCCCAGCCAGTAAGCGATTTCGCCGGTTGCGCGATCAAGGATTGGCGCGCTCAGATGCAGGAGCGACTCGCCGCCCATCGAGAACGGACCCGCCAGGAAAGCTTCTCCTGCTCCATACTGCCTGAGGTCCGCCAGCTTTACATTCGACTTCGCTAGGAACGGTTGCTCGCTTTGCTCCGTCTCGAATGCCGCAGTGCGAATTGTTTCGCCGTCTCCGCTCCACAAATACACGCTTCGAACGTCCGACCCCACCCGCTTAATGCCTAGCAATTGCCCAGCAATCGCTCCGTCCAAACGACGCCCTTCGGCCATGATCTCCTCAAAGGTGCCCATCTCCGCCACGTCCATCGGCACCGCAGCCGTTTGTACGCGGGAGAGGTAGTCCTGGGACATGCGGTCCTTCATGCGCTGTCCGTTCCAGCTGGTGACCAAGAAGCTCGCGCCCACCACCACCGCCAAAGCAACCGGGAGCACACGATGCCCCCACAGCCTCAACTGGGCGCCGATCTGAGGCACCACATCCTCTATGCGACGCTGCAGCCGGTAGTACCAAAATCCTGCCAGGATCGTCCAACTTGCCACGATTCGCAGCAAGAGCAGGTCGAAACCGTAGTAAGGAAAATCTTCATACGAAACCGTCTGCAACGGCAGCGCTACGTCCAGTCGCCCCGGCGCCAGCAGCCACGTGGGGAAGAGCAAGATCAACCCCGCCACGATCGCGTAAAGCTCCCGTCGTCCTTCCTCATTGGCCGCTCGGGCAAACACGCGGCACGCCCAAACCACCGCCCCCGCCGACACCAGCAGCGAAACGACTAGCGTGTAGAGCATATCCCCGATCTCGATCGAAAGCCCGAGAAACAAGCCGCCCAACGCCGAGTAAGGAAAAAAGTTACGCTCCTCGTCCTTCTTCGCGTAACGGATCGCCGTTTCCACCAGCAGTCCGTAGCCGAGCATCTCAAAGCCCACCTCCAAGTTGAAGGTCCTGAAAAACTCGTCCGAAAAGGACAGCGTCCTCAAGAAGTCGGAAACCGCCTGCGAAAAGGCGTAAAACCCGATCCACAGCCATGGCAGCCGCATGCCACCGTGATTCGAAAGCGGTTTCGAGAGCGCCAGCAAGCCGACCAGCATCCACCCGAAAAACGAGAGGAAAACCAGAAAGTCCTGCTCGAAAATCCAGCTCGGGATAAGTTGCGGGGAATTAGGATCGGAGGGAAGCATGCGGGCAAGGAGGCAAGGTTAACATGCCAACTATCGACATCGTTGCAATCCCTTGTACTGCAAGGCAATCCAACAATGGAAAACCGCTTTCATTCCGCCTCCTCGAAATGTCTCCCAGAACCAGCACCGCTTTCCCCGGCAAACTCGTCGGCACCTTCCCCCTCGTCTTTTTCGGGTGTGGTAGCGTGGCCGCTGCGGTAGCCATGAGCGCCTAGGCGGACTCTTCCAAGTCGCCATCGTCTGGGGATTCGGCGTCGCCGCCGCCAACTTCGACACCGACACTTACTTCGAGGGCTTCTTCGGCTTGCAAGTCGATTCCGGTGAAGAAGGCGAAGTCCACTTCCGCAATATCAAGGTAAAGGAACTCGCGCCTAAAAAAAGCTACGCCCTAACTGACCTATTCGAATCCGGAGACTTCTCCAGCTGGAGCAATGCAGACGGAGGACCGGTCGGCGACGGTTGGGGCATTGACCACGGAGTCGTGTTCCGCGGCGGACAGCGGCCCGGCAGCGTCAACACCGTCGCCTCATACCAAGACTTCGACCCCAGCTTCGAATGGAAGGTTTCCAAAGGCGGCAACAGCGGCATCAAATACAGCGTCCACGGCGACAAAGCCTGGTACCGCAACCTGCGCATCCGCGAGCTTTAGCCAACTCGCCCTGCTCCCCAAGAG
>JBNKSG010000238.1:0-6211 GCA_050297195.1 Opitutaceae bacterium
AGCGTCGCTCCGAAACGGTTCTTCTTTTCTGGGAACGAAGAGGAGCAAGGATTTCTACAGGTGGGTTGAGAGGATCCTTCTGCTTGTGAGAGTCGCGGGAGAAGGCGGCTTCCTGCGGAAGTGATCGCGCGCGGAGCTGCCGCCCATCTATTTCTTTTTGGCGTCGTCCCAGGGGGACTCGACTTTGGTGGCTTGGTAGAGGACGTAGGCGGCGCGTTTGGCGCCTTCGTGGACTTTGGCGGGGATGGCTTTGACTTGGAAACCGGCTTGCTTGAGGCGGGCGGCGAATTTCTCGTCGGGGCCGGCGGACCAGAAGATGGCGCTGCCTTCGGGCTTGAGTACGGACTTTATGATGCGGACTCCGGATTTTGAATACAGGGTGGCGTTGCCTTTTTGCACCATGGCGATGGGGCCGTTGTCGACGTCGAGCAGGAGGCAGTCGTAGGTTTCGGGGGCGGCCTTGCGGATGATGGCGGTGGCGTCGGCGACTTGGAGCTCGACGCGTGGGTCGTCGACGCATTTGCCGTTGAGGGCTTGCAGGTGCTCGCGGTTCCAGTCGATGACTTCGGGGGCGAGCTCGATGACTTCGAGGGTGGCGTCGGGGCCGCAGGTCTCGAGAGCGGCGGCGAGGGTGAAGCCGAGTCCGAGTCCGCCGATGAGCATGCGGCTGGGCTGGCCTTTGGGGAGGGATTCGCCGCCGATCTTGCCGAGGAGCTTTTCGGAGGCGGAGGCTTTGGAGTGCATCAGCTCTTGGCCGCTGAAGTTGATGGAGTAGGCTCCGTCTTGCTCGTAGAGGGCGAGGATGCCTCCGGAGGCAGGGCGGGTTTCAGCGAGTTTGATGCGTGGTTTCAAGGGAGAGGTCTTTAGGTGGTAGGTGTTTTGGCTGTCGATTTGGAACCACGGATGGACGCAGATGAAGAGGGATTTGGCGAGGGTTTGTTTTGGGAAGCGTAGCGCGGAGCTTTTGCCCGCGTCCGCGGAGAATCGATCCTGCATTGCGATGCCTGGCTTCCGCCTTCGCTGGAGGCGAGGTCGAGACAAGGAAAGCGCAGCGGGATCGGCGGGCGCCTGCTGGGATACGCCTTACTGCTCGCTCAGGCTTTTGCGGTATTGCTTGGGCGATTCTTCCTCGAACTTTTTCCAGGCGCGGCTGAAGGAGGCCATGGACTGGAATCCGCATTCGAAGGCGGCCTCGGTGATGGAGAGGTTCGGGTTCCAGAGCAGCTTTTTGCACTGTTGGATGCGGAGGCGGGTGAGGTATTCGGCGAAGCCGATGCCGATGGTTTCCTTGAAGCGTTTGCTGAAGTGGAAGGGGCTGATGCCGGCTGCGTTCGCCACTTCGTGCAGCGTGATGGCTTGCTGGTAGTTGTCGGCCAGATACGCTTTGGCTTTGCGGATGGCGAGGGGCTCTTGGTTGTCGAGTTCGGTGAGGATGCGTTCGCTGGCGAGTGAGAGCTGGCGGGCGTAGGTTTTGAGCAAGGTGGTCATGGCCCGGTACTTTTCGGGCGGAACGATCGGGGTGGAGAAGTAGGCCTTCTCGAGGGCCTCGATTTCCTGCTCGGGTTGGTGCTCGCTGAGCTTGGACATGGCCTTGCGGAAGGCGTCGCGACTGGGTTCCTTGACCATCACTTGTCCGGTCTTGAGGAAGGCGAAGATTTGTTTGCCGGCTTTTACCGGAACCATCGTTTCGCAGAGGCCGGCGAAACATTCGAAAGTGCGGGGAGCGTCCCCGAACGCGGTGGTGACGGCTTCGACGCTTTGGGGCGATTTCTCGGTAAGGGTGGTTCCGCTGGCGGCGCTTTGCTCGATGGAGTCTGATTCGTCGATGCCCATTTCTCGTTCGATCCCGCGGTGCAAGGCTTGGCAGGTGCTGCAGCTGTGCCCCGCTTGGTTCATGAGGGAGCAGAAGCTGGTGCGGGTTTGGTGTTTCGAGCAAAGGGCGAGGGTTAGGCGGCTGGCAGGCTCGAGGGTCAGGGGGAGCCCGGTCGCATCTTGGAATGCGGTTTCGTACTCCCGGTAATCCTCGGTGCCCATGAGTTTGCTGATCACGGTTTCGAAGTAGGCGGCTTTTTCGGGGGTGAGGGGCATCGGGATCAACAACTTAGGGAAAAGGGGTAGATTCGCAATTAGTGAGGCAGAGTTCGCAACGCGTGAGAAGATCTAATGTTGGGTTTTTGCTAGATTAGTAAGCGTTATGAAAAAGACCCCATACCTCGTTTCACTCACTGTAGGGCTATTCGTCTCGGCGGGAACTCTATTCGGCACCAACGGTATGAACATGGAGGGGTATGGCACGAGATCAACTGCTCTCGGTGGCGCGGGTACCGCCATAGATACCGGTACGGCGGCGCCAGTGAACAACCCTGCCACGCTTGTATTGCAGAAGCGAGATGCTCGCTTGGATGCGGCCTTGGGCCGTTTGGGGCCGAATGTGTCGGCTGAGTTGCCAGGCTATGGTGCGGTGGACTCCTCTGCCGACGCTTTCTATATGCCCGCTTTGGGATATACGAAGCGCCGCGGAAAGCAGGTCTACGGAATCGCGCTTTTTGGTCAGGGAGGAATGGGAACCGAGTACGGGGGTGACTCTTTTCTGGGTCTTGGCCGCGGTCTCGGAAATATGACCGAGGTATCGGTAGGGCGTTTAATGATTCCCTATGCGTATCAATTTAATGAGCACGTGGGAATCGGCGGCTCCGTCGATTACGTGTGGGCAGGCATGGATCTCTGCATGGCGATGTCCGGCCAGCAGTTGATGGACTTGGCGAATCCGATGAGTCAACAGTCGGGCAAGGCGTCTGGAACCTTGCTGCAAGCGATGGACGGAGCGATGCCTGAATTTGCTTACTTCGATTTCGCGAACGGTAATCCCTTTTTTGGAGAAGCGAAGGGGGATGGATACGCGGCGAATCTGGGTGTGATCTACGAGGTGAACCCGGAACTGAGGTTTGGCGCTGTGTATCATTCGGCGACCCAACTGAGCAACCTGACGACGGGAAGCGCGGAGGTATCGGTGGGCGCGACGAGTCCGATGGGCTACATGGAAATGGGCTTGGTGGGAGACGTCTCGGTCGAGGACTTTCAGTGGCCTGCCACCTATGCGGTGGGCATGGCGTATCGCCCTGCCAATAGCTGGCGCGTAGTGGCCGATGTGAAGCAAGTGGAATGGTCTTCCGTCATGGATTCGTTTCGCATGAGTTTCGTTGCCAACGACGCAGCGAGCAATGGTCCAATGGCGGGGATGAATTTGGACGCGGAGTTGTATCAAGGTTGGCACGACCAAACGGTTTACTCGATCGGCCTGGAGTATGCACCTCGCGAGCACGGAGCGTATCGGTTGGGGTTCAATCATGCGACCAGTCCGATCCCTACTCATTACTTGAATCCGCTTTTCCCCGCGACTGTAGAGGATCACATCACCTTCGGCGCGGAGCATAAGGTAGGACGCAAGGGCGTCTTCAGCTGGTCCGCCACGCTTGGCCTGAAGAACAAGGTTACGAACGAGGCGTTCGGGGTTGTTTCCAGCCACGAGCAACTGAACTTCCAGCTGATGTATTCGAGGTTCTGGGGAGAGTAGGAACGAGAAACGGGAAACGAAAATTTAGGAGCATTGAACGATGAAGAAACTTTTGATATTGGGAGCAGGCACCGCCGGCACGATCGTAGCGAATAAGATGGTGCGTAGCTTGCCGGCGAAGGAGTGGAGTATCCAGATTGTGGATCAAGATCCGCTGCACTACTACCAGCCCGGATTCCTTTTCATGCCTTTCGGTGTCTATACGGAAAAGGATGTAGTGAAGCCCAAGGCTCGATTCCTGTCGAAAAAGGTAGACCTCGTGATGGGGGCAATTGACCGGATCGACCCAGAGGCGAACAAGGTTCTCTTGGAAAATGGGACCAAGCTCGACTATGACTTGCTCGTCGTGGCGACGGGTACGACCCCACGCCCCGAGGAAACGGAAGGAATGGAAGGCGATGATTGGGGACGAGACGTTCATGAATTCTATACCTTCGAAGGAGCGGGAAAATTGGCGCGTCGCTTGAAGGAATGGAAAGGCGGCCGTTTGGTGATCAACGTGGCGGAAATGCCCATCAAGTGCCCGGTGGCTCCTCTGGAGTTTGCCTTCCTCGCGGACTGGTGGCTGAGCAAGAATGGATTGCGAGACAAGACGGAGGTCCAGTACGTAACACCGCTTTCCGGAGCGTTTACCAAACCTGTCGCCACGGAACGACTACAGCATATGCTGAGCGATCGTCGCATTCATGTGGAAACTGACTTTGCGATCGGTTCGGTAGACAATGCGAACAAGCGTATCGTTTCCTGGGATGACCGAACGGTAGACTACGACTTGCTGGTAACGGTGCCGACGAATATGGGTAGCGATGCGATCGAACGCTCAGGCTTGGGCGATGAATTGAACTTCGTTCCGACTAACAAGGAGACCTTGCAGTCGGAGGCTTACGAGAACATTTTCGTAATCGGAGACGCCACGGATGTCCCTGCATCCAAGGCCGGATCGGTTGCTCATTTCGAATCGGAAATCCTGGAGGAGAACCTACTTGCCGCAGCCGCTGGAAGGGATCTCGATGCCAAGTTTGATGGACACTCGAACTGCTTCGTGGAGACCGGGTTTGGCAAGGGAATGTTGATCGATTTCAACTACGAAACGGAACCGCTACCCGGAACCTTTCCCTTTGCGAAAGTCGGGCCCATGCCTCTGTTGGCCGAGTCTCGTATGAACCACTGGGGTAAGCTGATGTTCCGTCATGTTTACTGGCACGCCCTGCTCAAGGGATGGCCGCTTGGAATCAGCCCTGCGATGTCCTTGAAGGGGAAGCAGGTCGACCTGATAAAACGCCCAGAGCTGGTCCATGCTGGCTGAGCGCGTTCTGTATTTAAACCGAAACTACACAAACCATATAAAGATGAAAGAAAGAGAATTAGCAGGAAAGGTCGTCGCCTTCGACGATGAAAACTTCATGGTAAACTACAAGGACTGGAACTTGGATATAGCGAATGCCTTGGCTCAAGAGGAAGGCTTGGAGGGCTTGAATGACAGGCACTTCACCGTGTTGGAATTCTTGCGCAGGACTTTCGAAGAGAAGGGTACTGGACCTACGATCCGTCGATTGACCAAGGAGAGCGGC
Organism: Opitutaceae bacterium; assembly: GCA_050297195.1. Taxonomy (GTDB): domain Bacteria; phylum Verrucomicrobiota; class Verrucomicrobiia; order Opitutales; family Opitutaceae; genus Pelagicoccus. Next base: position 5,146 of record JBNKSG010000238.1, read on the forward strand.
GTGCCGACCAAGGAACTGTACGCATTGTTTCCCGGAGCCCCGGCGAAGAAAGCCGCTCGTATCGCTGGTATCCCCAAGCCCAAGGGCTGCATTTAACGAAAACGATTAATTGGAGAGCTGAAAGATGAGTGCTGTTTTAGAACAAGACAAAGTAGATAAGGTAAAGGCGCCTGAACCGGTAAAGCGTGTATCCATAATCATATCCAAAGGTACGCTCGATGGGGTTTATCCTGGCTTGATTATGGCTAATGGAGCGCGTATGGAAGGCATCGAAGCGACGATCTTTTTCACCTTTTTCGGGATGAACGCTATCTTGAAAAAGAAGATGGATAAGCTGAAGGTCGCTACGGTCGGTAACCCGGCGATGGGGATGCCGACGCTGTTGGGGGCGATTCCCGGTATGTCCTCCTTCGCGTCTCATATGATGAAGAAGGAGATGGATAAGCTCGATATTCCTCCCGTGAGCGAGTTTCTAGAAATGATCGATGACGCAGGCGGCGAGATCTATGGCTGCAAGGCGGCTTTCGAAATGTTCCACTTGAAGGAGGAGGACCTTTGCCCGCAGGTGAAGGAAATCATCACAGTGGGTGACTTTTACGAAAAGAGCGCTGGAGCGCAGATCATCTTTACCTGAGGGTGATCGCTCGCCCTACCGATGCTACCTGTGTATTGGCAATACGATGCGCATGGTAGTACCGGTGGGCCCCGTTTTGGATACTGAGATGTCGCCGTGGTGGCTGCGCAGGATTCGCTTGACGATGGAGAGCCCGAGGCCGGTGCCTTCGGGCTTGTCTGTTAGGAAGGAGTCGAAAACGCGCTCGACCAGGTTTTCGGGGATGCCGGTACCGGTATCTTCGATGTGCAAGACGGCGAACTTTCCTTTTTCGTTCGTTTCTCCTGTAGTTGAAATGGTGAGACGACCGCCATCGGGCATGGCGTCCGAGGCGTTGATGATAAGGTTGAGTAGGACCTGTTGGAGCTGGCCCTTGTTGCCGTTAACGCGAAGGCGTTGGCCGGATTGCTGGTGTTCGAGGTCAATCTTGAGCTGGCGCATCTTGTGACGGAC
>JBNKSG010000239.1:0-6195 GCA_050297195.1 Opitutaceae bacterium
CTGGGTTGAAACCCCGCTTCGGTCGCGAACCAAGGCAAGGCCACTTCCGTGCGGGATTCGTGGGCGCGTAGTAGAAGGCTCATGAATAATGCAGGCTAAATGCTTTCCAAAATCAAATTGATCGCCGCCGAATAACGGCGCCACTGCTCCGTCTCAATCTCCAGTTGCCGGCGCCCCGACTTCGTCAACCGATAGTACTTCGCCCGCCTTCCATTCTCAGTTACCCTCCATTCTGTATCCAAAAAACCCTGAGTACCCAACCGCGCCAGCGCCGGGTAAAGAGAACCCTGGTTCAACAGCAAATCGTCCGCGCCCAATTGGTTGATCCGCTGCTGGATCCCCCAACCATGCCGCTGCTCGTCCCGCAAAGCCCTGAGTATGAGCAGGTCCAATGTACCCTGCAAAAGATTCTTGCTACGCTTGTCCATACCTTCCCTAGATTAACTAGAGAAAGAAAAGCGGGGCTTCCTCTAGACAGTCAAGAGCAGAGGCTGGCTCGTGACTCGACGTAGGGGCGAAGCTTACAGCTCGCAACTCCCTTCGGAGGACCTATGAATCAATATATCCAACTGTCGTATAACGCAGGAAGGGCACCTTGGCGCCCTTCCTGCAAAAGTGAGATCCAAAATCCAAAGCTCGTGAAGACCTACAGATCCACCGTCAACGCCTACGTTCTCTCCAGTTCCGTCGTTATCGCTACGACCCTGCTCGGCATGCTCCTGGCTCCGCTCGCGCCCCATCGCGAAGCCCTCAGCAACACCCTCGGTCTCGCCAGCAACCAGCTCTGGATACTCGTGGCCCCGCTTTCCCTATCCATCCTGCTGGCGCTTTCATTACGGTTAAAGCATAAGCTCTGCGCGCCCCTCAAGTCGCTCAGCGAGCAATGCGCCCTTGGAGCAGTAGCCCCCGATACCGCCTACGGCCAGCTCCGAGAGCTGCGCATCATACGCGACTTCATTTGCCTCACCCAAGAACGGGCCAACACCCGGGCCGACCAAATCTCCAGATTGGAGGAAGAGCTGCACCAATCTCGCAAGCGCTCCGAAAAAAGCCAACGCAAAGTCGAGGAGCTCGAAGATCTCCTCAACAGCTACGGACGCATCCGCAACGAGCTCAACTACGACCTCAGCCTGCTCCGGCAAGAAAACCGCAACCAGGACGCCAAGATCCTAGCCATGGAGCGCGAACTCGCGAGCCTCCGCTCCCACAAGCGCGAATCATCCGCCTACGTCGGCGGATAAGAGGATCCACCTTCCATCGACAGGAAGGAACCGCTCTCGCCGAGTCCTGTCCGAACACCCTCCGGCTAGAGTAGAACGGAACGCTCTCAGGCAAACCCAAAGGTTTGCTTGCTCCAAGCCCACAGGTTTGGACGCAAGCTCCCATCTCCCTTTGACCTTTACCTGAAGCGGAATTGCTCTAGCGACAGCCAGCAAATCGATTTCCCAGCCAACAACAGCCAGTGAAAACCTCCAAGTCCATCCTCGCGCGCCACGCCTTCCTGATCCAGTCGCTGCAAGTACTCGTCGTGCTCCTCATCGCGCTGCCACCCCTCGCCCCCTACCGGCAGCAGCTTTCGGAACTCACCCATCTTCCCGCATCCGCATTTTGGATACCGCTTCTCGGAATCCTGCTCCTGCTCAACCTGGCGCTTTTTCGACACATCGGCTCCTGCCTCGTCGAGCCCACCGAAGAATTGGTCAACCAAACCAAGCTCGGCACCGCCGGCATCGCCTTCAAAAAGAAGAGCAAGAACTTCGAGGAGGACCACCTGAAGCACTTCATCGAAAGCCAAGCCCTCCGCTCCGAAGACCTCGAAACCGAAGTCGCCCGTATGGAAGGCGAAGTCGAGCGCATCATGGAACTCTCCAAAGTGAGCCCCGAAGAATTCGAGGCCCTGCAAAGACAGCTCAAGTCCACGGTCGAAGCCAAAGAGAAAAGCGACTCCCAAATCATCGCCGAGCAAAGCAAGGTCGCCCAGCTCGAGAAAGACCTGCTCCTCCTCCAACGCGAGCTCAAGCAAGCCAACCGCGAGCTGGAGAATGCTCGCGCCGAAGCCGACCAAAGCCTCCACGCCAGCGACCACGCTCCCCTCTCATCCATCCTCGTCGAACGCCTCAAAACGCCGCTCAGCCTCATCAACAACCTTTCTTGGCGACTCGCCAAATCCTGGGCCGAAACGCCACCCTCCCAAGTCCGAGAAGGCCTCGAGGAAATCACCCGGCAATCCGAAGAGCAGCTCGAACTGCTCAAAAAGTACGAGCGCGAGGAAACCGAAGAAGAACGGCGCCAAGACGCCCAATAAAAGCTCGATTAACGTGCCCCCGCACCGAAGCCGACTTGACACAAGTCGGCTTTTTCATGCCCCTCTCGCCTTCCAAACCATCATCTTCTCCAACCGGAACCTGAAACCAAATACCCGGAACCTTGCAAATGCCTTTCACCACCCTCCTCACTCATCCAGGCTCCGCCCACAAGGACGACCTGCTCGCCTGCTGCGTTCTCCTCGCCAAAAACCCCGTCGCCATCGAGCGACGCGAACCTACACCGGACGACATCGCAAACCCCAAGGTAGCCGTCGTCGACGTGGGCGACCACCACCAGCCCGAGCTGGGCAACTTCGACCACCACCAATTCCCCCGAGACACGCCCCCCACCTGCGCCCTCTCCCTCGTGCTCCAGCACTACGGCCTCTACGAGGACGCCAAAGCCTTCTGCGAATGGCTCGAACCCGCCGAATGGTTCGACTGCCGCGGCCCCAACCACACCGCCAAATGGCTCGGCGTGGAACGCGACATCATCGGCAAGCTCAACTCCCCCATCGACATGACCCTGCTACGTCGCTTCGCCGCCAGAGCGCTCCACCAACCAGGCGAACCCATCTGGGAAATGATGAAGCTCGTCGGCGAAGACCTCATCGACTACCTCACCACCACGCGGGCCCGCATCGATGAAGTCGCCTCCAACCACGAGCTCTGGACCCTCGACGACCTGCAATTCCTCTTCATCCCCCGCACCGAGCCCCTCAACGACGATCCCTCCGCCGGCCTCGGCCACTTCCTACGCGAAAAAGGCCTCGACCAAAGCGTGGCCGGCACCATCTACCCCGACCGGCGCAACACCGGCTACGGCATCTCCCGCTACAACGACCACCCTGCGCTCGACTACACCCGGATCGAGAACGAGCCCGACGTACACTTCGCCCACAAGAGCGGTTTCGTCGCCAAGACCACCGCCACCGGCATCGAACGCCTCAAGCAGCTCGCCGCCAAAGGCATAAAAAACGATGCCACAAAAAGGAGCGATTAAGCCGTAGACGCCCTTAGCCTCCCCTCAAAAATCGCCCAAAGAAGCCACTTTTTCAAAAAAATCAAAAAAAGTCTGAACATTTTCCGTTCTGCACCGTCTTTCCTAGCAGATCATCGCTTAGCGAGATCTATTTGGGGTAACAAAGAAAACAACAAGTGGCGGATCGCTTAGGGGTAGGCGATCCGCCTTCTCTTTGCCCAAACGCCTCGGCTCCGCCCAACTCAAGGCTCTAGAGCCACCGGAGCCGCATACTTGAGGTTCTGCTCAATCCCGTAGCTTAGCCCTTCCACGAACTGGCCAGAGGCATCGAACACGAGTACCTGCGAACACTGAGCCGGAATCACTCCCCTGTAGTCGCCCGACAATCCTGCCTCTACCGCGATCGCGCAATCAACACCCTTCAACGATTTTCCAGATAGAGAAATCCCGAATTTCAAGTCCCGCTCGAGCTCTTGGTTCATGACCAACACGGCAATGCGGTCGCCTCCGTCGCTCGTGGCGAAGGTCTTCACATATTTCTGGTCGTCGCTACTATCCAAATACACGCCCTTCATGTAGGTGCTCATCATCTGCATATGGTAGTAGCTGGAGCGCGGATAAAAATCCGCCGACATTCCGATGTAACCAAAATCGGTCGTAACGTTATCCGTCTCGTTGATACACCACTGGTTCACATGGGTGGCCCCATGCTTCATCCCATAGCCAAAGACCTCAGCGATGAACTGTCCTCCCAGAAAGGACGCGTTTCCATACCCTGAGATTTCTCGATCCGGGTTGGCGAAGGTCACGTTCAGTTCGGTAAGCCCCCAGAGAAACGCATCCTCTCCCGTTCGCCCATGCATGGCTTCGCACTTGGACAACAACGCCTTCAAAGTCACGAAATTCTCCTCGATTTTCGAGGGCCCCACCAACGCTACGTCATCCCTGCTAAACTCCTCGCCATTGGGGTAACTGTGAAAGCTGACCCCATCCACCAGCCACGTCCCATTACAACGCAAACCGGTCACGTCCAGCTCTCCGCCAAAGAGCGCGGCATACTCATCCATCTGCAGCCAAGCGCTGTCGTAAACATAAAGCGTGATGTCCGGATTCACCTCCTTCATCGCCGTGCCAACCCGCACGATGTACTCGTAAACCTCCTCAAGCGTGAACTCCCCATGCAGGAACGGCTCGTTCCCAATCGACCAAATCTGGACCTGTCGCCCCTCAGGATTCGAGTAGTACTCAACAATCTCAGCTGCCTGCAAAGCCGTAAAGGTACTTGGAACCTGCAAGATCGGCTCCGCTCCGATTCCACGGATGTCATCGATCATCGCATCCAGCTTGGCCCGTGGCGGAAAATTATGCTGGTACTCGTTCCCACCGATACGCACCGCCTGCACTCCGCTTTGCTCCACCTGATCCCATAGCAAATGCAAATAGCCAGCGCGGCCCTCGTCCTCGTCCGCCAACCAATAGTTTTGGCCGAACAACAGCGGGCTGATCTCCCGAGCTTGGGCCGCTCCCACTAAAAGCGCGCCCGCTATGAACAAAAACAATGTAGCTATCTTCATATTACAAACAGTTCTCATAGTAAAAAATCCTGACGAAGCCTAAAAGCCGACGCCACATCCCGACAGTCCGGGTACCCCAATTCTCCCCAAGCTTCCAAGGAACTCGCAACCGGCTCCTCCTCCTTCAAGCCTCCGTAGAGGAAGCGCCGCAAAAACGAGACCATCGTCAAATGGCAAGTTAGGGTAGAGACGATCAGTAGAAGAACGGATCGATCGATAATGCAGTCGACTCTTCATAGGGAAATCGGGGTAAAGCCACAAAGCCTAGCCCCAAACAAGACTCCCTCAAGCACCCCTGACCACACAAACACTCTTACCTGAGAGTAAAACCGCTCGCAGCGCCCGGGCATTCATCCCTAACAACGAGGGCACACACACACACCAAAAAAAGCGAAGAGGCGCTACGCCAAAACAGGCGCCGCCTTGCCTTCCGGCACGGTCAAGATTTCCGGGCCATTTTCTCCTACCAGCACCGTGTGCTCGAAGTGGGCGCTGGGGCTGCCGTCCGCGCTAAGCGCCGTCCAGCCATCCTCGCCCATGGCGATCTTGTGCTTGCCCATGTTGACCATCGGCTCGATGCATAGCACCATCCCGCGCTTGAGGCGCTGGTAGTCGCCGGGGCGACCGAAATTCGGGATCTGCGGCTCCTCGTGCAAGGTCTTGCCCACTCCGTGCCCCACGAAATCGCGGATCACGCTAAAGCCCGCTCGCTCCACCTTCTTTTGCACCGCGTTGGAAATTTTTCCGACCTTGTTGCCGGCGACCGCATTCTTGATGCCGTCGTACATGGACTCCTCCGTCACATCGAGCAGGCGCTGCAGCTCGGGATCGATATTCCCCACCGGAATGGTCCGGCAATTGTCGCCGATGTAGCCATTGTAGCGGGTGCAGACATCCACGCTAATCACATCGCCTTCCTTAAGCACGCGCTCCAAGGTTCCGATGCCGTGCACCACTTCGTCGTTTACAGAAAGGCATGTCCAAGAAGGAAATACGCGCGAGCCTACCTTGTACTGGTAGCAAGCGCTCTCGCACCCGATCTCCTCCATAAAGCGGCGACCCGCCTGATCCAGATCGTAAGTGTTCATGCCCGGCACGACCAAGGCGCACATGCGCTCCAGCACAGTGGCGGCTGCTTGGGCGGCTTCCTTGATGGCTTTGTATTGCTCTTCGTTACGTACGATCATGTCTCAGTCTTCCGAAACTTTGTTCTGCAATAGATAATCGGTTTCAAGCGCAAAACCTTTGACAGGGTCTGAGCAATTAGCCCTCGAGCTTCAATTCTTCCTCGGCTGCCTCCACGACTTCCTGAGGAAGCGCCTTCTTGGCCTTG
>JBNKSG010000240.1:0-6103 GCA_050297195.1 Opitutaceae bacterium
GCGCTATAAATCGTAGTCGAAACTGAAATTAGTCACTGGATACAAGCGACTTACGCTTAGGTTGACGCGTATGGGCTTTAGCCCGCGACCGCTTTGCAGGATCTAACTTTCGTGGACGCGGGCTTCCGTCTTCGCTGAGGCTTCGCCGAAACACCAAAGCTCCGCGCTGCGATCGATCCGTTTTTTGAATACGTGACGCTCTGGTGACATCTGCTAGGGCGTTTTCTTCGTCCCTTGACAGTTTTGTGGGATTGGGTAGAAAGTAATTCCCCATGGAAGCTGCCCTTACGGAACCGGTCTTGGTATTGAATCGGTTATGGCAGGCGGTGAATGTGATCGCCGCCAAGCGTGCCTTTTCGCTTCTCGCAAGCGGTCACGCGCAAATCGTCCATGCTGAAGACGAGAACTTCGAAGTCTTCAACATGATGGATTGGGTCGATTTTTCTCGGCACAACCCACCTGCTAGCGAGCTGGAGCTCGTACGCACTGTTAGGTTCCCGATCCGCGTTCCGCGCGTGATCTTGCTCTCGGTTTTCGATCGCATGCCGCGCAAGGAGGTGAAGCTCACGCGGCACAACGTTTTCGAACGCGACAAGTATACCTGCCAGTATTGCTCCAAGAAAATGCCTTCGGAAGAGTTGAACCTAGATCACGTGATTCCGCGTCACTACGGGGGGAAGACGACTTGGGAGAACATCGTTTGCTCCTGCGTAAATTGTAATTCCCACAAGGCGAACCGGCTTCCGCATGAGGCGAAGATGCGCTTGATCCGCAAGCCAACTGTTCCGAAGTGGCGACCAGTCATCAACTTGGTGGCTCGTGGCAAGAAGCAGGAGGCGTGGAAGCACTTCCTCGATATTGCCTACTGGAACGTGGAGCTGGAGAAGTAGCGGACGGGAAAGCTCAAGGAGTTTCCTTTCGGCGCGATTTCTTTTTGTGTAGGTGGCGCGGCTTTGAGCGCTTCGCTATGTCGGCAAGCCTCGGTACCGAAGACGCTCTTCTGGTATCTGGAGTGCCGCTCCGTCGGACCCACCAAAAAATGGGCCTTCACGGTTTTGCCGGGGAGTTCTGACCGCAGATGAATGGGATTCTTTTTATGGGAGTGCGGAGCGTCTCTGATGGGCGCTTGCTTGAGCCGTCTGATGACGGCTAGGGAAAGGAGAGGGCGACTGAAAGGTCGAATGCGATTCCGCTGGATTTGCGGATGAGCCCAAAACTCCATCGTTTCAGCGAAACGACGCTCGCCTGAGGCGGTCGTTGATGGCGAGTCCGAGTCCGAGCTCGGGGGCTTCTTCGGCGATGATGCGTTGGTAGCCGGCTTCGTCGAGCTCGCGGAGCTTGGCAAAGAGCTTGGCTGCGATTTCGGAGAGTTTTCCGTCCTCGGAGAGCCAGTGCACGTTTTCCTTGATTTCCTGCTTTGGTCTGGCCAGCAGGAGGGCTGCGGTGTCGGCTGGCAGCGTTTCCAGTTCGCTTGCCGCTATTCCGCCACGAAGGTCGAGGGGAGTGCGGGGGCTGTAGTGCTTGGGCAGCGCTCCGGGGGCGAGGTGCTGTACGGATTCGTCGGCCGTGGTGGCGATAGGTTTGTCGATGGAGCGGCCGAGTTCCGCTTCGATTTCCTCGGCTGCGAGCGCTCCGTAGCGGAGGATGCGCGGTTGGCTCTCGTCGCGGAGGTCGATGATGGTCGACTCTACGCCGAAGGCGCAGGGGCCACCGTCGAGGATAAATTGGATTCTAGAGCCTAGGCCCGCTTCGACGTGTTGGGCGGTGGTGGGGCTGATGTAGGCGAAGGGGTTGGCGCTCGGGGCGGCCAGCGGGAAGTCGCATTGGGCGACGAGCCTGTGAAACTCCGGGTGGGCGGAGCAGCGGACGGCTACCGAGTCCAGTCCAGCGGTCACGATGGAAGGGATTTTGTCCTTCTTGGGGAGGACGAAGGTGAGGGGGCCGGGCCAGAAGCGTTTGGCGAGGCGGATGGCCAGCGGATTCGGGTGGCAGATCTGCTCGAGGGCATCGACGCCTGGAATGTGGCAGATGAGGGGATCGTTCGCCGGGCGTTGCTTCGCTTCGAAGATCTTGGCGCAGGCTTCGGGGTCGAAGGCGTTGGCGGCGAGGCCGTAGACAGTTTCGGTGGGGACGCCTACGAGGCCCCCAAAAAGCAAAAACTTACGCAAGTCGCGTAAGTTTTCCTCGGTAGGTTGGAGAATGTTCGCCATGTGTATAGAGAGCGAGCGGGCCAACCTGGTCCCGCGTGTGTGGCAGTAAGGCGCTCGGGAGCGTCGACTACTTCATCAAGCGCAAGTTGCGAGCACGCTTGATTGCCTTGGTGATCTTACGCTGCTGCTTCGCGTTGATGCGGTTCATCTTGGCAGGGATGATCTTGCCGGTCTCGGTCACGTAGCGTGCGAGAATGTGAGCGTGGTGGTGGTCCAGCTCTTGTGGCGTGAGGCTCTGTGATTTTTTCTCTGTGCTCATAAGGAACGGCGGAAACTAGGCCTTCGGGACCCCTTGTCAATAACGGAAAGTGAGATTTTCTCGGCAGCTATTTCTTTACAGCAAGAGGCGCTTCCTGCAGAAATTTGCCTCTCCAGCCATTTTGACGGCTGGCATCCCTGGGATCATAGTTCAACGGATAGAACAAGGGTTTCCTAAACCTTAGATCTGGGTTCGATTCCCGGTGGTCCTAGTGGGGGGATGTGGTTGAGACTGTGGGCTTGTATGACCGTTTTGCGATCGTCGCTGGAGGGAACTTTCTACTGGTGATCTTCGATGCCTCGCTGTTGGTCGCGGAATTAGTTGTCGGTGCGGAAGGGGCTGGCGGGGAGGCCTTCGGCGTTGGCGAGGTTGGCGAAGTCGGGGTTGTCGGCCCAGGCGTAACGGACGTAGCGGGGCGAGGGGACTTCGTCGCTGGAGACGATGACGGTGTCGCCTTTGATCGCAGCGTCGCCCCAGACGAATTGTTTGTCTGCGCCGGCGATGGCGAAGTGGGCGAGCTTTTCTCCATCGCTGGAGACGAGACCGCTGCCGGCGTGGTCGAAGTGGAGGATGATCTTGCCGTCCTTGATTTCTTGGGAACGGAAGAGGGGGCCGGAGGTGACGAGGTCGGTTTCGCCGTAGGAGAGCTGCATGGCTTGCAGGGCGAGGCGTTCGCCGACCTGCTTTTTGTTGCCGGGGTGGATGTCGTTCCATTCGCCGAGGTCGATGGCGATGCCGAGGCCGGTCTTGGGCGTTTGTTGGGCGGTTTGGAGCTGGATCTCGCGCATCTCCGCCCAGTTGCTTTGTTCGGGCGGGAGGAAGTCGATGTCTTGGAAATTGGGGAGCTGGGCGATGAGGAAGGTGGCGTCGGGGGCGTGCCATTGGCTGCGCCAATCGGCGATGAGGTTGGGGAGCAGGTCGCGGTAGTTGGAGGGGTTCCAGGAGTTGCTTTCGCCTTGGTACCAGAGAATGCCGCGTAGGCGGTAGTTGGTTAAGGGGGCGATCATGCCGTTGTAGAGGGCGCTGGGCTGGGCTTGGGCGGAGATGCCTTGCTTGTAGGCACGGGTGGGACGGAATACTTCGCCGACTTTGTAGTGCCAGGTGCCTTTTAGGTCGATGCTTTGGTCGGCTGCCTCGAGCTGGTAGGGCTTATCGTGGACGAAGCCGCCGTCTCCGGAATGGTTGGTAACGCGAATGACGAAGAGGTTCTTGCCGGGGTGAATCAGCTTGGCGGGGATCGTGTATCTTCGTTGTGGATACTCGTAGGTCGTGTTGCCGACCTTTTGGCCGTTGACGTAGAGTTCGTCGGCGTCGCGGATGCGGCCGAGCTTGACCTTGACCTCTTGTTTGGCGAAGGCGGCGGGGAGCTCAACCTCGCGTCGGTACCAGACGGTGCCGTCGAGGTTGCGCAGGCCTTGGTCTTCCCAGTAGCCGGGGATGTTGATGGATTTCCAATTGAGGGGTTGGTAGGCGGGGTCGAACCATTTGAGGTCGCCGGCGAGGCCTCGGTCTTCGATTTTGCGGGGGCCGTCGGCTTCGCGGTCAGCTTTGGCTTCGGCGTTCACCCGCTCGACGTGATCGGTGTCCTTGTTGCGTTCGATGGTTTCGAGGATTTTGGGAAAGGCTTTGAAGCCTTGTTCGCTGGTCCAAGCTTCGATGCGGGTGCCGCCGACGCAGGACATGATGATGCCTTGGGGGACTTGGTACTTGTCGTAGAGCTTTTTCGCGTGGAAGTAGCCGATGACGGTGAAGTCGAGCAGGTTTTGGGGATTGGCTTCTTTCCAGCTTAGGCCGGGATAGCCTTTTTGTGGGCCGGTCAGTATTGGGTTTGTGGGTACGTAGAACTGGCGGATTTGGGAGCTGGTGGAATGGGCGATCTCGGTGGCGTACTCTTCTTGCCAGCGGTTGAAGGCGTGGGTCATATTTGACTGTCCGGAGCAGAGCCAGACGTCGCCCATGAGGATGTTTTGCAGGGTGATGTTGTTCTTGCCCGCGATCTCCATCTGGTAGGGGCCGCCAGCGGGGGTGGCTGGCAGGGTGGTCTCCCAGTTTCCGTTGGCGTCGGCCTTGGTCTTTTGGGTCTTTCCGAGAAAGCTGACGCTCACGTTTTCTGCGGGGTCGGCCCAACCCCAGATGGTGAGCTTGGAATCGCGTTGCAGGATCATGCCGTCGCTGACGATGCTGGGCAGTGTGACATCGGCCTGCGAGGCGGTGCAGAAAAGGGATGCGATCAGGGCGAGGAGGAGTGTTCGTCTAGGGCTCATCGTTTTGGTTTGGGTACGCGGGATACGTGGTCGCCACCGGGGAAATCCGGATTCTTACAACATGTTTGCGGAAAGTAGGCTGCGCAACCTGTTGGAGGCGATCAAGGCGACCGGGTTGGTCGCATTTTAGACGAAGAGGTCTCGCGGGCGGTTTTTTGGGGGCGTCAGGGCATGGGGCCGCCGCGTTTTCGACGTACCATTAAGCGATGGCTTCGACGAAGGCCTGGGCGATGGCCATGTGTCCGACTGCGGAGGGGTGTACGCGGTCCCACGCTATTTCGGAGGAATGCATGTGTTGGGTGAGCCGGTCCATGGCGGCTTGGGCGTCCACGTAGATTGCGTCGAACTCCCTCGCCATTTTCTGGGCGATGGCTCCGTACTCGTCCATGCGGGCCCGCATGGGGTCGCTCTTTTGAGGTTCGATAAAGTAGGGGGAAATGATGACGAGGCCTTTGAGCGAAGGGCGGGTCGTCGTGAGTAGGCTGCGGTAGGTTTCTTCGTATTCCTCGGGGAGGACGTGGGCTTCGATGTGGTGGGGTTGGTCGAATTGTCTCCAAACGTCGTTGATCCCGATCTTGATGGAAAGCCAGTCGGGGGCGAGGCTCAGGACGTCGCTGTGCCAACGGGCGGCGAGGTCGCGGATGGTGTTTCCGCTAATGCCTTGGTTGAGTATCCGAATGTTGGATTCAGGGTGGCTGTTTTGCAGAAGGGCATTGACGAGGGAAACGTATCCGTGGCCTAGCCCGATGGTGTTGCTCCAAGGTGTAGGTTCGCCGGATGGGTCGCGACCAGCGTCGGTGATGGAGTCTCCGATGAAGAGAAGCTTCGTATTTTGGGGGAGTGGCATATACGGGGTGACTATCTGTGAGCTGGGGTTGGGGTCAAGTCTGGCTTGGGTGCGAACCAGCAAAGAGCTGATTTGGCGGCACGTCTTAGTTTTTCTTGTATTCAAACTTTCCTGATGAGTACAGGAAAAGGACGCTCGTTTTCAGGGTTGCTTCGTCTGGTCTGTGACAATTTAGAAGTGTTAGACGAATCGCTGCCGAACTCTTGATTCGATGATCCGTGTTTTGGGTGACGCCGTCATGACTGGCTGCCTCCTCCGCTTGTGGACCTCTCGTGCACGCGCTTCGCGCTCGAAGTGGCTTCTTGGAAGAACACAGGCTCGCTGAGCCGGCCCGTTTGCGCTGAGCGTTCATCGAGCCAAGGGGGCTTTCATCCCAAGAGTTGGCGACAAATCTGACTGGCCGTTTTTTTTGTGCAGTAAAAGGTGTCCTCCATTGGTCTTAAGTTAGGAAGTATGGGGATCGGATTGCTTTGCTCGAGTGCTGCGGGTGCCAGCCTTTACGGGAAGGCGCTCGCGCTCGAGC
>JBNKSG010000241.1:0-6084 GCA_050297195.1 Opitutaceae bacterium
CATCTGCAACGGTCCATTCGCTTGACGAACCGGTAAAGTTATAAACCTTCGACCAGCCATTCATGCCGATAGTAACCGATCCCGTGCCTTTGGCCCTTACCTTGTAAATATACTGCATGGGTTCGCCCAAGCGTTGCTTGTAGTTGGGACTCCAGCCATAGTAGAATTCTTTCACATTGGAGACTCCGTCTCCGTCGTTGTCGGCGAAAGCGTCCGAGGGGTCGTTGGGATCCAACCCGTACTTAATTTCCCAATCGTCAGTCATCCCATCTCCATCCGAGTCGATGGATGAGTCGAAAGGCAGTGCCACAGATAAGATGCCGCTGAAGGCGGACACGTTGCCGGCGCTGTCCCTTGCCCGTACCTGAACGTCGTACACCCCGCCGAGTTCAAGACCGCTAACGGTAGTGGATGTCGCGCTTGCTCCCGCAGTGGAATGAAGCGTCCCGTCCAAGTAGATATCGTATCCGCTGAGTGTTCCGTTGTCCGTGGAAGCGTTCCAGCTCAGCACAAAGGAGGAACCGGTAGCCGATACGCGCTGGAGGCCCGTAGGTGTCGATGGGCTTTGTGTGTCTGGCAGCGTTTGCTGCGTTCTCGTGCCGCTCCAGCCAGACCAGTTCCCCACTGCGTCTCTAGCGCGAACGCGCACTTTGTACACCGTGCCTGGGTTCAATCCGGTGAGAGAATAGCTGGGCGAAGAGGATGTCGTATTGTACGTGTAGTAGAAGTCGGAGCCATCCGGCAGTTCCTTCCACACTTGATACCCCGTGGTTCCAACATTGTCGGCCGGCTTAGCCCAGCTTACGTTGAAGCTCGTCGCCGTCACGTTACTCGCGCTTGGCGTACCTGGCGTCGAAGGCGCAACGCTGTCGGGGGCTTGGACAACGAAACTAACCAGATCGCACGGAGTGGAGTCGAAATAGTATGGATACGTAGCACCTGGAGGAAAGTAGACGCCTCCTACGAGAGCCATCACCCTGTACGTGCCTGGCGTCGACGGAACCGTGTACGTCTGATTAATGTGCGACGGCATGACCGACGGAAGATTCTGCGTCAGGGTAACGCTCGAGTCGCTTGGGTCGATGACGATGAACGTGACGCTGCCGCTGACCGAATAGCCGACCTTGTTCATTTGGGCAGAGAACGTGACGGTTGCGCCAGTCGGTACAGAAGTCGAAGGGACACTAACGGAGGTTAGGCCCTGTTGAGCCAGCGCTGCAGCCCCGAGGCTTGCAGCAAGCAGATAGAGAAAAACGGCGCGAAAGGTGTGGATAGACATGGGGATAAGGGAAGGGATTTTGCGTGTTTCTACTGAAAAGCTCGCTTAGCGATACAGTCTCAGCGACGGGAGGCCGTTCGGATCGTCAACCGCCCGAGGGCGACTACCACTAGGCCCGCCAGACTTAAGGACAAGCGTTCCATCTGGCTCGAAGCGGCCGATGTACTCGGTAACAACACGGGTTCCGAAATCGTCGCTGTAAACGACATCGAGGTACGTAGTTGCCCCGTCTACCTGAACGCTCCAGCTGACACGAGAATAGTCTCCGCCCTTCAGCACGCACGTCCCGTTCTCATAGATTTCCGCACTTCCATCTACAGCAAAAATGTACGTAACAGAGCGGCCCTGAACGTCCACCCCCGTCCACTCCCCAATCAGCATATCGCTGGCTGTCGAACCAGCATGAACCGAGGTAACGGCCACTGACAGTGAGAAGAACGTGAAGCAAATCAGGCCTGCCAAAACTTTTGGCAATGAAGCGGGCGAAAAGCAGGAGGACAGAGAACACATAGCAACAATAGGGTCGTGATTATTTGTAGGTTTGTCTAACATACCCACTAAGGGATCTAACCATGGGGCAACACACGCAACTATTATCACCTAAGCCCAGTCAAGAACAAACACCTATGCAACCAGAGTTTTTTCCCGGATGGAGCGGCATCAATTTCTTCATCAGCGCGTGGGAACTCAGACAAACCCGACTCCCAAGTCCAGCAGCCCGTGTAGCTTTCCAAAGGCGTCGCCAAGCACTGGCTATCTCGCATCGTCATTCAGTGACTGCACCTGCATGGCTCAGCATCTGCTGGATGTTTTCAGGGAAGGCGGATACGCTTCTGTGAGAGAGCGCCGCAGCAAAAGACCACGCTTCGTTCGATTTGCTCAGAAGAAGCCTCCTCGGCTTGGAGACGCGCGAGCAGAGCGTGCCGGACGGGGCGACAGCAGCTTATCCCAAATCAACCAAGCCCGTATCTCCAAGGTTCCTATATTACAAAAACGTAACCCCAGCTAGCTGGCCTCAGCCTCGCCAACCTGCACGTAAAACGGACCGCTCACCTGCTCCAATACCGCATAGTTGCGGATCCGCTGAATGGTCGCCGACGTCAACCAGTTCCCCGCTTCGACCAAAAGCACGTCGTTCACCGTGTAGATGTCCGACACCACGACCTGCCCCGGCTTCAAGCTCTCAAGATCCAGCGTGTGCACCGGCTTCTCCTTGGATATCGAAGTCGACAAGTAGTCTGGATAATACTTAAAACAAAGCTCCAGCACCTGAGGGTCGTAGTACCCCGCACGCGACTGCATCTTCTCGTGGGCAGCCGTTCCCGCGAGTCCTTCCCGCTCCAGCGCCATACGATCCTCGAACACCCTCAGCAAGCGAGCGCCCAAGGGAATGGACTGCCCCGCTAGCTCATCCTTCGGGTAGCCAGTTCCGTCAAAGTTCTTCCGCTGGTACTTGATGACCTTCGCGATCTTCTCGAGTTTCGGCACCGCCGACACCAAATCGTATCCAATCTTCGGAACACTTCGAACAAGACTCGACTCGTGTCCGTCAAGAGCTTCTCCCAACTCGAGCTTCGCAATCAATTCGGACGGCAACGACGTGTATCCAATCGAAGACAACAAAGCCGCGACCTCGTACTGCCACGGACTCTTCATCTTCAGGACCTCCATGAACGGAGTCAGGCTCGCCTTCAACCGCTGCCCCCGCCCTAAGGCGAAGGGGGCGACTATCCCCAGCACATCCGTCAATACCTTAACACAACCCGCGACCGTATCTTGCAGGTCGTTATGCTCAAGCTGCATCAGATCGTAGTGATGGATCGCATCGTCAATAGCCCCAATCAAGGTCTCGACCGAGCAGGGCTTATTGAGAAAACGATAGACATGCCCTCGGTTAACCGCCTCGGTCGCTGTCTCCTGCTCCGCATTCCCCGTCAACATGATACGCACCGAATCCGGAGACAGCTCGATCGCTTTCTCCAGAAACTCGATACCATTCATGCCCGGCATCTTCATATCAGACACGATGACTGAAACATGCTCTCCCTTCTTGAGGATCTCAAGGGCCGCCGCAGCGGAGTCAGCCGTACACATATCGTAGCGCTTTCGCATGTTCCGGCGAAAAGCGGCCAGCACGCTGGCGTTGTCATCTACAAACAAGATTTTCATACTCTTTGGTTCCAAATGCTATAAGACTCAACCCGCTACCCCTAATCGCCCACCGGCAAATAGACCCGAAAAACAGTTCCGCTTCCCTGCTCACTTTCGCAATCGATATGTCCTCCGTGCGTATTCACAACGATATTACGAACCATAGCGAGCCCCTGACCCGTCCCCTTCCCAACTCCCTTGGTCGTGAAGAAAGGTTCAAAGATACGCGAACGAACGGACTCCGACATCCCAATTCCGGTATCCCTAACCTCTATGCAAACATGCTTCGCCTCAACTCGAGTTTTCACAGCAATGCGACCTTGTCGGCCCTCTGTATCCGCGATTGCATGAGCAGCATTGACGATAAGATTCAACACGACTTGGTTCACCTGATCCACCATGCAAGAGACCTCCGGCAGCTCGGGATCGAGATCAAGGTCGATCTCCGCAACCCCCTTCCATTCATTTCGAGAAACGTTAAGCGTATTCTCGATAGCATGATTCAAGTCCGCCTTACTCTTTTCCGGAGCAGAGGGATAGGAAAACTCCTTCATCGAACCCACGATGTTCGCTATTTGTCCTAGCCCTTCCAGAGTTTGCTCTAGCGTTTGCGGAATCTCCTCCTGCAAAAATTCAAGTTCAGACGATTCGATCGAGTCCAAAACGGCGGCTCTCTCCTCATCCAATTCCTGGATACCTGCGCTTTTCTCAACCAGTTTCATGCATGCCGAAAGTACCTTGTCCAAATCCCCAAAGGCATCGCCCAGAAACTTGACGTTGTCCGACACGAACTGAGTAGGAGTGTTGATTTCGTGGGCCACGCCCGCCGCCAAAGAGCCGATTGCCTCCAAACGCTGCGACAACTGCAAACGCAGCTTCAACTCCTCGCTGGCCTTTTCCTCCGCCTTACGTTGCGTAATATCGCGAGAGATCCCAAAAGTCCCCACGATATTCCCGCCCGAATCGAACAACGGCATCTTGCTCGTCGATACCCACGTCACCCTACCGCCCTCCCACGTTTCCTTTTCCTCCTTGTCTAGAATAGGCTCGCCCGTCCGAATGATTTGCTGCTCGTCCTCGTAAGCCTCCGCAGCGTGAGACATTTCGAAAAAATGAAAATCCGTCTTTCCAATGACCTCATGCGGATACTTCAACCCGAACGACTTAATCAAGTTGTCGCTCGCCCGTAAAAACCGACTCTCACGGTCCTTGAAATACACAGCATCTTTTGTGTGCCCTAGAAGGGCGAGCAACAGCTCTCGCTCTTTCCACCCCATCGTCGTCCGAAAAGTTGCATGACTCATAGGCCCCGCGCGCATGAAAACAAAGTGACCATCTAGCCCATCGCTCGAGCTGCTACGCCAAAACATCACCTCCGCAACGATGTCTCCTCCCCAAAGGTCCCTCAAAATCAGGCATCCACTCCAGCTCCCCGTGACCTGCAGCATCGGGTGCACTTGAGAGTCGTAAAGCCGTTTCGCTGACAAGGAGATGATATCTTCCAGGCAAAATTCCTTCGTCACCTCCCCGCCCTCGAACACCGGACTCAATATTTGCTGCCCGATCGCGTTGACGAATGCAACTTTGAGGTCCGGATAGGAAAAGACTGCTCCCAGCGATTGATTCCCCCCAACGCCACGTTCTTCCAAAAGGTTGCTCAAGCGTTGAGTCAAATCCGCATCTCCATCACGGCCAGCTTCACGTTTCGAGGAGGTCTTCTCTAAGTCAGTCATACGAAAGTTTTAGTCCACGCAACGCCAACCGCCACCCATCATAGGACTCACGGCCAAACGCCACTACAGCTATTACGACAAGACAAAGCGCCAAATTAAGTACTTCCCTCCTTAGCAGGGAGTAGATTAACAAGCTCTTTTCGAAAAACACGTTTCCTTTTCAGGCATACACCCTATTTCAACCTCACTCGATTCGCCAAATCGAATTGCGCTCTGGCAACGCCCCCTCCCGCTCACCTTAGGCTAGGACGAACCGAAAACCGGCAAGAAAAGCGCCCAGATCGCCTTCGCCAGCTCCACTCTGCTCGACCACCAAGCCTCCAAGGCACCCCGCTAGCCCCCCCCCATAGCAAGCCCTCGAAACCAGGGACGAAAAAAACGCTGAGCTCCATACGTGGTCAACCGGTTCCGGCATCTACAGCGCCATGCTCACCATCGTCGCCCAAGATCCCCCCCAGCCCCAAGAGCTACGAAGCCCGCATCCCCCAGACCTCGGCATCGTGCACACCACCATCGAGGTCCAAAAAAAGTTACGCTTCGCCAACCCTTCTCCGAGCACAGCGAGAACCCTGAGCGAACCGAAGGGCAACAACCAGCCCCCCCCCCGACGCGAACCTCGGAACCAAAGCCCCGAAACCCAACACCCGCCCCCTCATACCCTACACCCACATTTTCACCCTTCACATTTCGCGTTCAGCCCCCCAGCCTCTGCCACTTTCGAAAACCCAAACACTTTTAGAAAGCCGTGGAAAACCCAGAACCCTCCCCCTCAAACGACACTCCCAACAATCCGCTCGCTGCCGTCCAGCAAGCCATCGCCCAGGTGTTGAATCCCATCATCGATCCCCGCTTCTCGCAATCCAGTCATGGCTTTCGTCCAGGGCGCAATGCTCATGGTGCGGTCCGCCAAATCAAAGGATT
>JBNKSG010000242.1:0-5979 GCA_050297195.1 Opitutaceae bacterium
CTCCTCCGACTGGCAACAACGCAATCCCGATACGCGTGACAGTTTTGCGCCGAAGCCGGGGAGGTTTCGGCTTTCTGCGGCCTAGACTTTTTGCAGGAGCTCGAGGAGCTTGCGGTCGAGCTTGTGCCCGTGCCAGTCCTCGTAGTCCACGTCGGAGCGGCCGGAGTCGAGGATGCCGAAGTTGCCGTGCATTTCCCAGAGGGCGAAGCCGATGTTTCGTTCGGCGAGCACGCTGAGTACGTCGCCGAACCAAGCGAGAAAAACGGGGTGCGGGGTTTCGTTGTAGCAACCGCACTCGCCGCAGTGCACGCCGACGCCTTGATCCTGGAGGTCGAACCACGGCTGATAGAATTCCTTTAAGGCCTCTCGGCTGGCTTCGGGGCCGTCCGGCCACTTGGGGGAGGGAAGGCTGTCGGGATCTTTGTAGACCCACGGCGCCTTGTGATGGGAAATATTGAAGGGAACGTAGCCGCGGCAGCTTTGGGCGATATCGAGGTCTGCCAGTTCGGGGACGGCCGCGTGTCCACCATTGTTGCCGTCCGCTACGATGAGGTGTTCGGGGGCGTGCTGTCGGATGCTCTCGATGGCGGCTTTGGCGACGCGGTGGTAGGTCTCGCTGGGGACGGCGTCGCTCTTGCCGTGTTGGTCGTTCATGTCTTCGCGCATGGAGGGTTCGTTGAGCAGGTCGAAGCTGATAAGGTCCCTGGATATGCCGGCGTAGCGTTTGCTCCACATGCCCCAGTGGTGGCAAAACGCGTCGAGCGCATCTTGGTCCGTCCAGAGGTTGTAGGGTTCGTGGAAGCCGGCGTTGATGCAGTAGCCGGGGGCCCGGTGCAGGTTGAGGCTGACGTGCAGGCCGTACTTGTTGGCGGTTTCGACGATAGCGTCGACCTCAGCTACCTTCCTTTCGGAAAAATGATAAACCTGCTCTGGGGTGATGTCCTTTCCGTAGTCGATGTCTAGGAAATATGGATACGCCATCGGGATGCGTACGAAGTCGAAGCCCCAGTCTCGCATCCACTTGAAGCTTTCCTCTTTTGTACTAGGACGTCCCTTCGCTGGATTGGGCTCGAAGAAGTCAAGGAAGTTGAATCCTTTCCATTTGGGAAGGGCTTGGTGGAGCGGTTTCGTTTTTGATGTCATTTGTTGGGAGGCGAATCCATGAGTACCTAGGCCGGCGGCGGCGAGGCCGATGGCTGACTTTTTGATGAAGTCCCTTCTTGGAAACTGAGAGTGATTCATTCGCGTTTTTTGGGTGGGTGACTTTTCCTTTCGCACTATCTCCGTGGATTGCGTAGAAGGCAAATCGTATCGCCAATCTGTGGAGCGTGGAAGGGTCTCGGGGCCGGATTTGTCATCCTATCAAATAAGTGGACTGTTTAAGGGATAGCTTTTTTGTCATGATAAACAGAATACGGTCTGAAGGGGTTTGGGGCATGTGTATCCTAGTCGGATGGTAAAACGGGGCAGGTGTTTTTTTGGGGGGTATGGGACGAGTGTTCGGGATGAGTTGACCTGTACGGGGGTGCTGCTTTTTTGGCGGCATATGGACGAATACTTTAGTGCGGTGATTGGAGGCTCTCTGCTGGGAGGAGCGGCGTTGTTCTTGCGTTTGACGCTCGGTTTTCCCTTGGGGATTTCAGGATTCCTGAGCAAGGCTTTGAGTTTCAAGCCCACGGTCGCGGATTGGCGCCTGAGTTTTCTCGCGGGAATGCTGGTGGTGTCGGTTGCTCTGGTTCGGGTTTATCCGCAGTCGATTTCGGAGCCGCTAAGCGTTGATCTCTGGATGGTCGCGGTAGCGGCCTTGCTGGTCGGTGGCGGTGCGAGAATCGCGGGAGGTTGCACCAGTGGGCACAGCTTGTGCGGGATGGGCAGTCTCGATGTCGATTCCATTGTAGCGACTTTGATCTTCATCGCCTCGGGTGCCCTGACCGTCTTTTTCATGGGAGGGCTTTCGTGATGAAGCGCCATATCTACGCTTTCCTTGCGGGCGCGGCTTTTGCGTTTGGCTTGGCTCTTTCCGGCATGTCTCAACCTTCGAAGGTACGCGGGTTCCTGGACTTTTTTGGCGACTGGGATATGACCTTGCTTTTTGTCTTGGGTCCGGCGGTTGGTATTTACGTTTTGGGTACGCGTATTGCGGGCCGGTTTTTCCCGAGTCGGTTCACTTGCAATTCCGTTCCGGAGAGAATGGGTACGCGATTTTGTATCGGCTGCGTTATGTTTGGAATTGGCTGGGGAATGGTGGGAATTTGCCCTGGTCCCTCGATCGTGATCCTAGGGCAAGGGTCGCTTCCCGTTTCGTTGTTCTTCGGATTCCTGCTGTTGGGGATCTTTGTTGCCGATCGCGTTTTGGCTCGCTTTAGCGGCGGAAAGTGAGGCTGAGGGAGGCAAAGCTTTGGCCGCCGACTTGTTCGCGGAATTCTTCGCTTCGGTAAAAAATTAGGAAGGGCATCTTGAATCCAGGTTTCGAATACGCGAATCCTGTTTCGGATCCTTGAACCCATGGTGTTCGGCTGACGCGATGGGTTTGGCCGTTTGCGATCCCATCCGGGAATAGATATTGGGCGACGTAGCTGACCTTGCCTCCGTGGATCCGCTACCAAGTCGGTCTGACTGCGTGTGATGGCATTTTGAGTAAGTGGGTTGGCTAGGCTGCGGGGCGGGGTGGCGCTTGGGCACGCTCCGCCTCCGACAGCTGGATTCACTGTAGACCTTCGGGAGCGGGATTTGGTTTCGCCGGGTCTTGGCTTTAGACTGCGACTGCCAGTTCCGCTTCGTCCTCTGTCAGGTCGTTGAACTCGGATTCGAAGTGCTTGTGCAGCTTCTTGCGGGCGCGGTGGGTGTGGCTGAGGATGGTGCCGCGCGGAACGCCAGTGCGTTCGGCGATCTCGGAGGCGGTGTAGCCTTCCACCACGTTCATCTTGAGGTAGGTGCGTTCGCTGTCGTTGAGCACGCTAAGCAGGGAGTCGATATCGGTATTGGCTCCGAAGCTTTGTTCGCGCCCGATGGCGAAGTCGCGGTCCTCGAGGGAATCGAATTGCACGATCTTGGAACGGCGCACGCCGTCGATGAAAAGGTTTCGAATGGCTCGGTAGAGGAGGCGGCGGTCGGTCACCTCGCCGTACTTTTGCACGAGCTTGAGCCATGCTTGCTGGGCGAGATCCTCGGCGTCGTGGATGTTGCGAGTGAATCCGTAGGCGTAGTTCCGTCCTTGCCGGATGAGTTCGGATGCTGTCTGGATTGGCGAGGATTCGATGTTGGATTTCATGGCAATCTGAATGGTTCGTAGTTGGCTTTCGTAACAGGAAAAGCGACCGGTCGGTCGGTTTGATTGCCGATAGTTTTCGAAAAGTTGGAAAAGGGCTAGGAAAAAGTTTTGGACGATTGGGTTACGGATTGGTAAGTCGCTGGTAAGTAGGTGGATGTGTGTTGATGAATCTACATTGCAGGTGTGGATCTCTTACGTGGAGGCTTCGATCGATTCGCTGTGAGGGTGGCTTCCGTCTTTGTTCCCAGCTGCTTCGAGCGGGAGGGAGGGTCGGCCCGCAGCCTTTGCGCCAGGCCAAAAAAACGGCGTTCCGCAAAGGCAGTGGAGACTGCTGTTTGGTGGCGTGCTCTTGAATTGTAGGGCTGCCGCCATGGGGAGGCAGAGCTCGAAGCACGTGTACTGCTCCGGAATGCCGCATTGCAAGAGTACGCAGCGATTCGGGAACTGCGGCGTGGCGCGAGCGCCAGCCCTACCATTTGCGGATGACCTCAAAAAAAGCGGCGTTCAGGATCCGGAAAGGCCGCTGGGCGATGCGTCTGGACTTAGTCTAGTTCGCGGAAATGAGTTCCGCGACTTTTTCTTTGGTGAGGTAGGCGGGGTGTCCTTTGTAGATCACGATGCCGTGGGGGTCCATCAGGACGACGTGGGGGATACTGCGGATTTTAAAGTGGCTGCCCAAACGGGCTTGGGTGTCGATGGCGCTGTAGTAGTCCATGCGAGGGGATTCCATGGACGCGACTTTGGCTTGGGATTCGCGGGACAGGCCGACGATGGTGAGCTGGTCCTTGAAGGTGGCGTGGAGGTCGTTCAGGTGGGGGATGGCTCGGATGCAGGGGCCGCACCAGGTGGCCCAGAAGTCGACGAGCAGGTATTTACCCTCCGTTTTTGGCGGGGTGGAGATCCATTGCTCGACTTGCAGAGCGGGGCCGGGGTGGCCGATGAAAGCGTCGGCGTCTGGAGCGGGGCGGAATTTTTCTCTGAAAGCGAAAAAGTAGAGTCCGAGGATCAGCAGAATGGAGATGAGGACGTTCTTCACTATTTTCGATTGGGAGGGCTCGGTCGCTGGCGGCGAGGTGGAGCGATCGCTTGGTCGGGCCGGCTATTCGGCGAGGATCTTTTCGACCTGTTTCTTGGCGATCTCGATGGGGCCGGTTTTGCAGAAGCTTTGGGCGGCGACGGTCGCTCCCTCGGAAAGCAGGTAGATGGCTCCGGCGCGTTGCTCGCGGTCGGCGTCGCTGGCATGGGGCAAATGTTGGTCGACGAGGGCGCGGATGAAGGCGAGGAACTCTTTTTTGTAGCCCCGGATTGCTTGGCGCATGGGGCAGCCCAGCTCCGGCGTTTCGGCGAGCATGTTGAGTATGGCGCAGCCGCGGTAGCTGCAGGCTTCGGCGCCTTTGGCTTGGTAGTCGAAGAGGGCGATGAGCTTGCGGGCCGGGTCGTCGCCGAACTGTTCGAGGTAGGCGTTGCGGCAAGCTAGCCATTTTTCGCTGCCGAGGCGCAGCCATTCGAGTCCGAGTTCCTCTTTCGACTTGAAGTGGGAATAGAAGGTCCCTTTGGCGATGTCGGCAGCCTCGATGATCTGCTTGATGCCGGTCACGTGGTAGCCTTGCTCGAAGAAGAGCTTGGAGGCGACCTCGATGATTTGGGTCTTTCTGTTGATTTTTTCAGTCATGCACGGCGGTCTCGTTTCTCTCTTTAGGGAGAGTAGCGGTCAAGTTCCTAGTAGAACTCACGAGATTGTCGGGCGAATGACTGCGAGCGGGGCGAGTATGGGGCGCCGTGGTTAGGGGTGGATGGATAGGGCTTGAGAGAAGAAGGGGCGTTAAGCGTGGGAAGGAGGGATGGGGCGTTAGGGGCGTTTCCCATTCCTCGCTCCCCGCAGCGGTGGTTGGTCTCTTGACGTATCCAAAATGTGGATCTGTGGGTTCTATCCGCGGACCAGGTCCTGGACGGTTAGGTACGCGAGAGTGCAGAGGACGAGGACGGAATATACGATTACAGTGGTCATGGTGTTTTGTTTTTAAGGTTGAGCTTCGTTTCGTTGAACGTGCCTTCCTTATTACATACACCGTGCCAAGATCGTGGCCGTTGGCGCTAAGTTTCTGGTAAAGAGGTGGATAAAAAGTGAGCGAAGTTTCCCTGCCTAGGGGCGCGGCGATCCGTCCCATTTCTGGTACGGACGGAATCCCGGAAACGGAGGGGGGAGAGAGGAATCGCGTGACAACAGTCTACGTTCGCTAGCGAACTACGCCGGCCAGGAGCGCTCTCCCACTTCTTGATGGAGGGCCTATTGCGCGTGGGCGGCCTCGAGCTGGTCGAGGTGGTTGAGGTAGTCGCTGACGTTGCCGGGGAAGAGCGAGAGGCCGTCTTTGCGGACTTCGAGCACCTTGGTTGCGATGGGGTCGATGAAGGCGCGGTTGTGGGTGACGATCAGGTAGGCGCCGGTGTACTCCTTCAATGCCTTTTGCAGGGCGTCCTGGGAGCGCATATCCAGGTGGTTGGTCGGTTCGTCGAGGATGAGGAAGTTGGCCGGCTGGGCCAGCATTTTGGCGAGGGCGAGGCGGTTGCGTTCGCCGCCGGATAGGACTTTGACCTTCTTGAAGACGTCGTCGCCGCGGAAGAGGAAGGTGCCGAGGATGCCGCGGATGGAGGTGCCGTTTTTACCCGAGGAGACCTCTTCCATGGTTTCGAGCACGGTGAGGTTCTGG
>JBNKSG010000243.1:0-5970 GCA_050297195.1 Opitutaceae bacterium
GAATAGCTGCGCCAATCGCGACTACTTCGTCCGGGTTAACTCCTTGGTTCGGCTTCTTGCCAGCGAGTTCTTCAGCGATCTGAACAACCTTCGGCATGCGGGTCATACCACCTACGAGGACGAGCTCGTCGACTTCCGAAGTGGAGAGGTCCGCGTCACGCAAGCAGTTCTGGAATGGAACCTTCAAGCGGCTGAAGAGATCGTCCGTGACTTGCTCGAGCTTCGAACGCGTCATGGAGATGTTCAGGTGCTTTGGACCAGATGCGTCTGCCGTGATAAACGGAAGGTTGATGTCGTAAGTTGTAGAAGAAGAAAGAGCGATCTTCGCCTTTTCTGCTTCTTCCTTCAAACGCTGCAGGGCCATGGGATCGCCTTTGAGGTCGATTCCATTCTCCGCCTTAAATTCAGCTACCAGCCAATTGATGATGTGCTCGTCCCAGTTGTCGCCGCCGAGCATAGTGTCACCATTGGTCGACTTGACCTCGAATACGCCGTCGCCGATTTCGAGAATCGAAACGTCGAAGGTACCGCCACCCAAGTCGAAAACGGAAATCTTCTCTTCGGACTTCTTGTCGAGGCCGTAAGCAAGTGAAGCCGCAGTTGGCTCGTTGATGATACGCAGCACGTTCAGTCCTGCGATCTTGCCTGCGTCCTTGGTCGCTTGCCGTTGGCTGTCGTTGAAGTAAGCCGGCACGGTGATAACCGCTTCGGTGATCGTCTCACCTAGATAGGCTTCCGCATCCGCCTTGAGCTTCGCCAATACGAAGGAAGAGATTTGCTGTGGAGCGAATCGCTCCGTCTTGTCTCCCACTTTGCACTCGATGTAAGCGTCGCCATTGTCAGCGCCTACTACGGAATACGGAAGGTTCGACGCCTCTTCGCTCAGCTCCGTGAAGCTGCGGCCAATCATGCGCTTGGCCGAAAAGATGGTGTTCTTCGGGTTTGTGACCGCCTGGCGCTTTGCCGCCTGGCCCACGAGCCGTTCACCTGTCTTACTGAACGCAACGATTGACGGAGTCGTCCGCGCGCCTTCCGCATTTGGTATAACGACAGGCTCGTCGCCGTCCATTACTGCCATGCAGGAGTTTGTTGTTCCTAGATCTATGCCTAATACACGTCCCATGGCTTACGCATCAGCAAACAATGTACCAACCTGACTTGATAATATTCAACTTGCTGCTTATGTGCAACTTACAAACACAAAACAGCATCCACCCAAACGAGGCACCTCGTTCCGAAACCGAAATGTCCCACTTTTTGTCCCACTTTTTTACAATCATGAGACATCGGCCTCAGGGACTGTCCCAACTGTGACACGCGACGAGCAAAGCCACATTTTGGCAGGAAACTTATCCTGCCCGCGTCACTCTCAATGCACATGAGCATTCCCGAAGAACTCCCCGCAATGATCCTCCCCGGAACCGTTTTGCTTCCGAAAACGATCCTGCCCCTCCGCATCTTCGAGGAACGGTACCGGGCCATGCTGGCCGATTCGCTCAGCGGCGACCGTGTATTCGCCATAGCGAACAGCATCCCCGAAACCGACACGTTCCTGCCGACAGACGACACATCCCGCCCCTGTTCGGTTGCTGGCCTCGGGCTCATCCGCATGAGTTCACAAACCCCGGACGGCACTTCCATTCTCATGCTGGAAGGTACAGAGCGAGTGAAGATCGACCAAGTCCTGCAACTCTCCCCCTACCCACTCCTTCGCGTTTCGAAACTTCCCACCACGAATCGCCCGCAGGACGAATTCGAGGCGGAAATCGTCGTCGACCTGCTCGACAAGGTCGACGAACTGCAAGAATTGCTCGGCTCCAGCCACGACGAAACCAACAAAGCGTGCCACGCCATCGACGACCTCGAGATGCTCGCCCACTTCATCATGCAAACCTACTGCAACAGTTCCGACATGATGCAAAAAATGCTCGAGACCACCGATCTCGTCCAGCGATGCAAGCTGGTTTCAGACTACCTCCAACTTCAGATCATGCTGATCATCGACTCGGAAGAGTAGTAAATGCGGGAGCGCTACCCGGCGGCAGAAAGCAAAGCCCCTAAGTTCGCAATCGCTTCAAGTTGGGACGCCGCTTCGCGAAGGCTTCCTTCACCTTGTCGCAACTCAAGGTGTTGAATACATGCTTCTCGCTCAGCCACCCCTTGCGAGCCACGTTCACTCCCGCTTCCACAAAGTCGAAGTGCTCGGCACGATGGGCATCGGGATTGAGACTCGCCAGCAAGCCCTTCTCAGCGGCCCGCCTCCAGAAACGCCAATCCATGTCCAACCGCCTCGGATTCGCGTTGATCTCGATTATCACACCGTTGGCAATGGCTGCGTCCACGATCTTGGATACGTCGACCTTGTAGCCCTCGCGCTTCAACAAGATCCTTCCCGTCAGGTGCCCCAACATCGTGGTAGCCGGGTGCTCGATGGCGCGAATCAATCGTTTCGTCATCTCGTCCTCCCCCTGCGTCATCGAGATGTGGACTGAAGACACGACGTAATCCAACTGCATCAAAGTGCTCTCATCGAGGTCGAGGCTGCCATCGCCCAAGATGTCGCACTCGATCCCCGAGAAAACATGCGTGGAAAATTGGCCAGACGCATTCAGGGCGTCAATCTGCTCGATCTGGGCGAGCACCCGTTCGTCATCCAATCCGTTCGCTTGGAAGCTCGCCTTCGAATGGTCCGCCGTGCCCCAATACTCCCACCCCTTGCTTTGAGCCGCCGCCGTCATCTCCTCGAGCGAGCAACGCCCATCGGAAGCCGTCGTGTGGTTGTGGAACACTCCGCGAATCGACTTGCCATCCAAGAGCGTCGGCAATTTGCCGCCTTCCGCTGCTTCGATTTCGCCGACTCCCTCGCGCAACTCCGGTACCACGTATTCAAGATCCAAGCACTTGAACAAGTCCTCTTCCGAAGCGATTACCTTGCTATTGCGAAAATCCTCGTCGTCGACTGGCTTCAATCCCCACTCGCTCAAACTCATTCCACGGGCCAGAGCTCTCTGACGCATCGCCACATTGTGGTCCTTCGAACCGGTGAAATGATGAAGCGCGAAATAGAATTGCGCAGGGGGAACGACTCGCAAATCCGCTTGCAGGCCGCTCGCGAATCGCACGCTGGACTTGGTTTCCCCATGGGCCGTCACCTCCTTGACCCCCTCTTGAGCGACAAACCAATCCATAATCGCCTTCGGCTCCTTCGCCCCAACGATAAAGTCAAGGTCGCCCACCGTCTCGCGCTTGCGACGCAAACTTCCCGCATGGGAAGCGAGCTCCACCTCCGGCAAGGCCTGCAGCCCCTCTAAAATCGGTTTCGCAACCTCGACAGCGTCCCACCAAAGGTGACGCTTTCCGTAAGCCTCCCGGTTTTCGATCCCAACAAGGATCTTTTCAGCCGTCTTTTTACCGAATCCCTTCAGCCCAGCGACATCGCCGCGCTCGCAAGCTTCCTTCAACGCCTCGACGCTCGAGATCCCTAGCTCGTGATGCATCGCCTTTATCTTTTTAGCTCCGAGCCCGGGTATCTCCAACATGGATACGAGCCCTGGCTCTACAGACGCTTTCAGCTTGTCGTAGAACTCGAGCGATCCCGTTTCATGCAGTTCCGTGATCTTCTGCACCAAAGCGTCCCCAAATCCTGCAACCTCCTTCAGCTTGCCGTCGGCAACAAGTTTGCCGAGATCCTCATCCAGTGTCTCGAGCTTGCGGGCGCCATTTTGGTAGGCGCGAATTTTGAATGGGTTCTCACCCTTGATTTCGAGAAGCGTCGCTATCTCGTTCAACACGTCCGCAATATCACTTTTATCCATGGAATAAACGCTACGCCCCAAGCTTGGATCCGAGTTCAGAAAGAATCGGCTTCCCAGCTTCGTTTCTCGGAATCTCGCTCATACGTATCCATTTTTTGGGCATTTTATAGTTGGAAAGCTCCCGAGCGATCACTTCCCGCAGAACGTCCTCACCGACGCCCTCATCCTGGGGAACATAAGCAACCGCCAGCAATTCGCCCCATTCCCGGTCTTGCAAACCGAAAGCGAAGACATCGCGCACGAGGCCGCTCTCTTCGAATACGAGCTCAACCTCGCGAAGGTTCACCTTCTCCCCTCCCGTTATCACCACGCGATCCGCTCTCCCGAGCACCGTAAGGTGCCCACTTTCGTCAAGACGTCCGAGATCCGTGGTCAACACCGACAGGTTCGATTTCGCAGAACCGTCGCCGTAGTATCCACGAAACAGTGACATACCTAGAACCTGGATCAGCCCAACCTCTCCGATCGGCATGCGCTCGCTCGTAACTTCTTCGTTCACGATGTCGATCCGCACATGCGGCAAGGCCTTTCCCTGGTGCATTACCCCAGCAAGAAATTGTTCCGGGGCCAAGGTCGCGACCTGAGCGGCCGTCTCGGTCATTCCATAAGTCGGGGCCAGGGGCAGGCGTAAAGTCCTCGCCTTTTCCAATAAACCGACCGGAGCAGGACCTCCCCCCAGAAAGACAGCGCGATACTCGCGCAAACGGTCGATGTTCGCTTCATCCCTCATCAGCCGCTCGAGTTGAGTCGCCACCAGCGAAAGAAAGCGGACATCCTTCTCTTCCTTCAACAGCAAGGCATGCTCACGTTCGAAAGTCGCCAAACGGCCAAACACCACGCTTCCCATCGTCAGCAACGCGCGCACAAGCTGCATGAAACCGCTCACATGGTACAGCGGCAACACGCAATGCCCCGCCATCTTGTTGCAGGAGAGGTGTTGCTGGAAGCCATAAGATGCCGCCGAAAGGGTGCTCCAGTCATGGATCGCGAAACGAATTCGCCCGGACGTACCGCCCGTTGGAATCATCACGCGCAAAGCGTTTGCGCCAAAATCGACTTTCGCGGAAGCCTTGGCCGACTCCTTCCTCTCGCAGGCGAAAACGCCGGGCTGGCTGTCCGAGATCTCGAAATGGACATCCGAAACGCGACGCGCTGTATCCAATTCGACACGACCCCATGTCGGATTGAAAAGAAACAGGTCCACCTCCTCTCGGGCAAACGCCAGAAACAACGCCGCAAAGCTGATCGGATGCGTGGCCATGATCGCCACGCGCTTCCTGCCCGTCCCGCTATCGCGTACCCTGTCCGCATGTTCGCGTGCCGCATCATAGACCGGGTCCCATACGTTCTCGAACTGTGGGAACAGTCCGCCATGCGATTCGAAGTCAAAGAGTCTATCTAGGTCAGGTTCCACAGGCTTTCTAAGATATCGCTACTCGGTAAGCCACCATTCTGCAAGAAAGGACCCAAATCCAAGCCGATATTCCTGTCCCCAAACAATCGCTCCACCCCAAAGCCCAGCGCCCTTGCCGATCCGACTTGGCTTATGGCAAATCCGATCGCGTTCGCCGCCCCGATCTTGGTTTCAAGCGACGAAGAAAAGACGCAGTCGCCGGCGCCATTTTCGAGCTCTCCTTCCAGCGCCTCTAGACTTCCGCTTAACGACGGTTTGATCACGTAGAGCCCCTCCCATTGCTCATCCCGCCAACGCTTCAAATCGTCAACCGAAGCGACCGACTCGTCCAAAGCCAACGGCGTCGGGAAATCCGCCGCCAGCCGCCGCATCTCCTTTTCCTGCCCAACCGGCAAGACCTGCTCGATGAATTCGACCGGCAGCTCCGCCGCCCGCTCCAGCCATTCCGCAGCGGTCCGGTAGTCGAGCATCCCGTTGGCATCGAGCCGGATCAAGACCTTCCCCTCGCTTCGCTCCACCACGCGATCGACCGCCTTCAGTTCCTCAAGCAAGCTGCCCTTTCCGATCTTAAACTTCAGGCACTGGTAGTGCATCTTCAGCTTTTCCTCGATCTCGTCCACAGCATCCAAACTGGATACGAGCCCGCAAACCGGCCAGGGCTTTTGAAGCTCCGGCCAACGCCCTTCCAGCGATATCATGCGAACCGCCGACTCGATCGCCCAACGAAAACACGGATAAGCA
>JBNKSG010000244.1:0-5933 GCA_050297195.1 Opitutaceae bacterium
TGCTGAAGGAAAAGCCGCCGTTGCGCATCATCTCTCCGGGCCGCTGTTTCCGTCGCGACACCGTTGACGCAACGCACAGCGCCAACTTCCATCAGATCGAAGGCCTCTACATCGACGAGGACGTCACCGTGCGTGACTTGAAAGCGATCCTCGACTATTTCTTCGAGCGCTTGCTGGGGAAGGGGACCAAGACTCGCTTCCGCCCTCACTTCTTCCCCTACACCGAACCCAGCTTCGAAGTCGATTTCTCCTCCAGCCATCTGGCAAAGCTAGGGAGCGATTGGGTCGAAATTGCGGGCTGCGGCATGGTGGAGCCTGCGGTGTTGGACTCGGTCGGAGTTGACCAAGAAAAGTACTCCGGATTCGCCTTCGGCATGGGGATCGAGCGCATCGCCATGATTCTCTACGGAATCGACGATATCCGCTACTTCTATCAAAACGACGCCCGCTTCCTCTCGCAGTTCGCGTAAGAGAAACCTGTATTCAAAAACTCTAACATTTTCCTACTGTGAAAGTATCTCTCAAGTGGCTTAAGCGTTACGTAGACCTCGACGAGTCTCCCAAGGAGCTCGCTGCCTCTCTCACTCTCCTCGGTTTCGAGGTAGACGACATGGAGACCACGGGTGTGCCCCCTCTGGAAAACGTGGTTGTAGGCGAAGTCCTGCAGCGCGACCCGCATCCGGATGCCGACAAACTTGGCGTTTGCCGTGTGGATTGCGGACCCGAAATCGGCGAAAAGTCGATTGTGTGCGGAGCGAGCAACTACAAGGTGGGTGACCGCGTTCCTGTGGCGCTTCCCGGCGCGGAACTTCCCGGAGGCTTCAAAATCAAGGAGTCCAAACTGCGCGGCGTGCCTTCTGCCGGTATGATGTGTGGAGCCAGTGAAATTGGCGCTTCCGGCGATAATTCCGGACTGCTCATCCTCGATGGCAGCCCCGAACTTGGGACTCCTATCAACCAAGTGCTTACGGATAGCGACACTGTCTTTAATCTAGAAGTGACTCCGAATCGTCCGGACTGCTTGTCTCACATCGGCATCGCTCGCGAACTCGCTGCCTGGTATCGCCGCGATATCAAGTATCCAGAAATCGACAACGTCCCTGCTAAGTCTGATGGCGCGAATGGCGATGGACTTTTCCAAGGAGTGACGGTCGATGCAGAAGAAGATTGCCCGCTCTATATCGCTAGCGTGATCAAGGGCGTCAAAATCGGTCCTAGCCCAAAGTGGCTGCA
The DNA here is from genome assembly GCA_050297195.1 of Opitutaceae bacterium. GTDB lineage: Bacteria > Verrucomicrobiota > Verrucomicrobiia > Opitutales > Opitutaceae > Pelagicoccus. The sequence continues at coordinate 1,234 of JBNKSG010000244.1, forward strand.
GGAAGCTCTTTCGTCTATCGGTCTGCGTCCCATCAACAATGTGGTGGACGTTACCAATTTCGTCATGCACGAGTGCGGTAATCCGATGCATGCTTTCGATGCTCGTGACATCGAAGGTGGCAAGATCGTGGTCCGCAACGCAGGCGAGGGTGAAGTGATGCATACGCTCGATGGCGAGGAGCGTAAGCTTTCGAACCGAATGGTGGTCATCGCTGACCAGTCGAAGGCGCTCGCGGTTGCCGGCGTAATGGGCGGTCAGAACTCTGAAGTAAAGGAGGACACAACCGATCTCGTATTGGAAGTGGCCTACTTCAAGCCAAGCACCATTCGTTGGGTATCCAAAAAATTGGCACTCTCTACGGATAGCTCTTATCGCTTCGAGCGTGGAGTGGATCCGCTGTCGCTTCGTTATGCTACGGAACGCGCCGTTTCGCTCATTCTCGAGACGGCAGGTGGCGAGCTTTGCTCAAATGGAATGACCGCTGGCAACGAACCTGTCTGGCAGACCGAGGTCCAGATTACGCCAGAGTGGATTCGCAAGAAGAGCGGTTTCGAGATTAGCAACGACGAGATTCGCGAGGCCCTTGAGTTGCTTGACATGAGCATTTCGGTGGATGGCGACGATGTATGGACGGTTTCGATACCAAGCTACCGTGGTGACCTCTACCGCCCTGTCGATCTGCTGGAGGAAGTACTGCGTATCTTTGGTACGGATAAGATTCCAGGAGGGCAGGTCCGCGCGACGGCGACGACCGCTAGCGATAGCCCAATCACCGAGTTCAACCGCAAGGCGGCTGCATTCCTGATCGGGCAAAATTTCTCTGAAACGGTAACCTATACACTGCGGTCGGCGGCTGAGCAAAAGCTGTGGGCGGGACATGTTTCCGCAGACGAATTGGCGCTTCTCAATCCCATCAGCGAGGATCAGACGCAATTGCGCCATAGCCTAATTCCAGGAATGCTTGAGGTCTTGCATCTCAATCAATCCCGCAAGACGGGCGCGCACCGCTTCTTCGAGACCGGTCGCGTCTTCCGCGAGCTCAATGGCAAGGTCGTGGAGATGGTTGCGGTTGCCTTTATCGAATGCAACGGCGGGATCGAGCGTTCTTGGAAAGAGCGAAGCTTCGACGATTTTTACGCGGCGAAGCAGCGTATCAAGACCATTGCTGGCTACGCGGGCATTGATCTCGGGAAGTTCAAGATTCGGGAGGTCAGCGACAACGAAAGCGCTTGGCAGGAAGGCCATAGCGCTGCCTACGAAGAACCGAAGGCCGGTTTCTTCGCTCGGGTAGGACTTATGAGTCTGCCTCGTATCAAGGAAATGGATATCCAAGGCGAAGTCTTTGGCGGCATTTTCTGCTACTTGCCGGAACGCCTCCGCGAACCCAAGCGCATCAAGTTCAAGCCGTTTAGCCTCTATCCCGCTTCCAGCCGCGATTTGGCCCTCGTGGTCGACAAGGGGGAGGCTGCGGAAGAGGTGGTGCGTACGATGAGCAAGATCGCGTCAAAGGCGACCAAGGGCTTCGAGGTCGAAAACGTTTCTGTGTTCGACGTATACGAAGGAGTCGGCGTGCCGGAGGGCAAGAAGAGCGTCGCGGTTAGTATGACCTTCCGTGCATTTGACCGTACCTTGAAGGACAAGGAAGTGAATACTGCTTTCGAGACCATCCAAACTCAAGTACGTGAAAACTCTCCCTACAGCATCCGCGACTAAATTCCATTTATTGAGCCATGTCTGAAGAAAAGCACATCGACATCGATTACACTGCGAAGCTTGCTCGCATCAATCTTACGGATGAGGAGAAGGAAAAGCTCTCCGGTCAATTGGATTCAATTATTGGATACGTCGAGAAGCTCGAAGAGCTGAACACGGACGGAGTAGAGCCGACGGCCCATCCGCATCCGGTATACAATGTTTGGCAAGAAGATGAGGTGAGGGGAGCTCTTTCGGTCGAGGAGGCTCTAAAGAATGCTCCTGCTCAACGCGACAACATGATTGTGGTACCGAAGGTGGTTGATTGATCCTTGTTTGCCCACGAAGAGCGCTAAGATAACACGAAGAATACGGTGTCTGAAGAATTGCATTACAAGTCGGCTAGCGAACTCTCTGAGTTGCTAGAGAAGAAGGAACTTTCGGCGGTCGAGCTGATGAAGGCGACGATCGCTCGAACCCAGGCGGTCGAAGATAAGGTGGGTGCGTTCAATTCCTACGATGAAGCGGATGCCCTCGCTCAAGCGGAGGCTTCCGATGCCCGGCGCTCGGCAGGCGAGGCGCTGGGACCGCTCGATGGTATTCCCGTTGGCATCAAGGACAACCTAGCGGTGAATGGCCAGCCGCTGACTTGCTCCAGCAAGATGCTCGAGAACTTTGTATCTCCTTACGACGCGACCTGTATCGAGAAGTTGAAGACACAAGGGGCAGTGCTTTGGGGCCGTTTGAATCTCGACGAGTACGCCATGGGATCGTCCACGGAGAACTCCGCGTTCAAGACGACCTCGAACCCTTGGAATCTCGATTGCATTCCCGGTGGTAGTTCGGGTGGTTCTGCGGCAGCCGTAGCGGCAGGGCAGGCGGCTATGACGCTTGGAAGCGATACGGGTGGATCCATTCGCCAACCTGCGTCTCACTGTGGCGTGGTTGGACTGAAGCCGACTTACGGACGCGTTTCGCGTTATGGATTGGCTGCGTTTGCTTCGTCGCTCGATCAAGTTGGCCCGCTGGCGCGTAGCGTAAAGGATGCGGCTATGTTGTTGCAGGCGATTTCGGGACACGACGACCGCGATTCGACTTCCTACAATATTTCAGACTCGGACTTCTTGGCAGCGATCGAGAAGCAGCGCGGGCGCAAGTGGACGCTTGGTTTGCCTAAGGAGTATTTTGCGAATGCGTCTAGCACTCCTGCAATGGAGCCTGTATTGAAGGCGATCGACTTCTATAAGAGTCAGGGGTGCGAGATTAAGGAAGTCTCGCTTCCGCACACGGATTACGCGGTGGCGACTTACTATATCATCGCGACAGCTGAGGCCTCGTCTAATCTCGCCCGCTACGATGGGATTCGCTACACGCATCGGGCCGAGAAGTTCGATGCGAAGGACTCCGTGGATATCTATTGCCAGTCGCGTGCGGAAGGTTTCGGCGAAGAGGTGAAGCGTCGCATTATTCTGGGTACCTACGTTCTGAGCAGCGGCTACTACGATGCGTATTACTTGAAGGCGCAAAAGGTGCGTACCTTGATTCGCCAGGATTTCGAAAACGCGTTCAAGGAAGTGGATGCCTTGCTCACTCCGACCTCTCCGACGCCTGCCTTCAAGAAGGGGGAGAAGTCGAGCGATCCGCTCTCTATGTACCTGAGCGATATCTACACGATTTCTGCTAACTTGGCGGGTATTCCCGGAATGTCGTTACCCTGTGGATACAGCGATGGGTTGCCGGTTGGATTGCAGGTTTTGGGCAAGCCGTTCAAGGAGGACGAATTGCTTGCGGTTGCTTACGAGTTCGAGGCGGCTCACGACTTCAAGGACCAACACCCGGAATTGTAAGGAAGTTAGATTGAACCACAAAATGCGCAGAAGTCACAAAAGGTGCTGAGGAGTAAAAATCTCCTTTGTGAGTTTTGTGCTTTCTGTGGTTAAGAAAGATTTATTTTCAAATGGAATATGAAGCAGTAATTGGTCTGGAAGTTCACGTTCAGATAAAGGCGGAGTCCAAGATTTTTTCACGCGTTCGCGCGGGCTACGGGCACGAGCCCAACAAGCTGGTAGACCCGGTGGTCATGGGCTTGCCGGGAGCTTTGCCAGTGATGAACAAGGCGGCTCTCGATGGAATCATCAAGGCGGGCCTTGCCCTGAATTGTACGATTCCCGAAACTTGCAAGTGGGACCGCAAGAACTACTTTTATCCCGATAGCCCGAACAACTACCAGATCACGCAATACGATCAGCCGATCTGCGATGGTGGGTTTGTGGAGATCGAGCTGCCGGGCGAAACGCGGGCGGTGATGGGCGAGCACAAGAAGATCAAACTCACGCGTATTCACCTCGAGAATGACGTGGGCAAGTTGAACCACTTCGCCGATGACAGCTTGGTGGATTACAATCGCGCCTTTACTTCGCTGATGGAAATCGTCAGCGAACCGGACATGCATTCGGGCGAGGAGGCCTTCGCGTTTCTGACCGCGATTCGCCAGACCATGATCTATTGCGGGATTTCCGACTGCGATATGGAGAAGGGGCAGATGCGCGCGGATGCGAACATCTCGGTGCGTCCGGTCGGGCAGAAGGAGCTCGGGCAGAAGATCGAGCTCAAGAACCTCAACAGCATCACGGGCGTGAAGAATGGCATCGAGTACGAGATCAGGCGCCAGACCCGCGAGCTCAAGAAGGGGAACGTCATCAAGCAGGCGACTTGGCGTTGGAATGCGGATCTCGGTCAGACCGAGATGATGCGCGAGAAGGAATACGCCCACGACTACCGCTATTTTCCGGATCCGGATTTGATGCCGGTGCGCATCGACGAGGATTGGAAGGCGAAGCTACAAGCGGAGATTCCTGAGCTTCCTTGGAACAAGCAGCGTCGCTTCATGGAAGAGTACGGGCTGCCGTATTCGATCACAGCTGTCCTAGTACCGGACCGCGTTTTGAGCGATTGGTTCGAAGCCGCAGCAAAGCAGGAGCCTAAGCTGGCTCAGGCGATCGGAAAC
>JBNKSG010000245.1:0-289 GCA_050297195.1 Opitutaceae bacterium
GCCCACAAAAACCGCCGCAACCCGCCGCGCGGCGCCCTCCTAGAACGCAACGCCGTCACAGCTGCCTGCCTCGCCATCCAGCGGGACGTCTTCCTCGACGTAGGACGCTTCGACGAGGGCTACCGCAACGGCTGCGAAGATGTGGACCTTTGCATGAAATTGAAAACCAAGGGCTACCGCCTCTACGTCGCCCTCGAGAGCGTGATCCGGCACCACATCAGCGTCTCTCCCGGACGAAACGAATTCAACGACCGCAATACCCAGATCTTCCGCGAACGCTGGTCGCAGG
>JBNKSG010000245.1:299-5923 GCA_050297195.1 Opitutaceae bacterium
CTATGGTCAGGGCGAGTGGCCCCGCGAATACCTCCGGCGCTACGCCCGCTTTTGGTGGCGCCTCAATCCGCGACTCACCGCCAAGGCGCTTTACCTGCTGGCCAAAGGCTGAAGCCGGATTCGCTTTTGCCTTCAATTAACCAGGCAAGCGCGCAAGCTCCACCGCTCAGCCCACCGGCGACCTCCCTTTTTTCAAAGACCCAATGATCCGCAAGTTCTTCCATTCAAAAGCTGGCAATCCCATCGCCCGACGCTGCGAGGACGACAAGCTCACCGCCCTCCGTCAAAAGTACGATCTCTACTACGAGATAGCGGAAGGCCAAAACGGGACCCACATCACCATCGACGGACAAGAGCTGCTCATGCTCGCCAGCAACGAATACCTTGGGCTCTCCCAGCACCCCAAGGTTATCGAAGCAGGAAAAGCCGCCCTCGAAAAATGGGGTAGCGGCACCATGGGCGCCCGCTCCGCGAACGGCGGACGCGGCTTCCACCGCGAACTCGAAAAGGAACTCGCCCACTTCCTCGGCAAGGAATCCTGTCACGTCTTTGCCGCCGGCTACCTCGCCTGCATGGCTTCCATCACAGGCTTCGCCCAACGTGGCGATATCGTTCTCGCCGACAAGAATCTTCACTCCAGCCTATGGGACGGCATACGCCTCTCCATGGCCGAGGTCGAACGCTTCAGGCATAACAACCCGGATCGCCTCCGCTCCCTCCTCGAACAACTCGATCCGCAAGCGCCTAAGCTCATCTCCATCGAAGGAATCTACTCCATGGAAGGGCACATCGCCGCCCTGCCGGAGCTCGTCGAGGTCGCCAAGGAGTTCCGATGCTTCATCACCCTAGACGATGCCCACGGCATCGGCGTATTGGGAAAACAAGGACGCGGTACCGCCAACTACTACGGACTCACCGACGAGATCGACATCATCGCCGGCAGCCTTTCCAAGTCCCTAGCCAGCACCGGCGGATTCGTGGCCGGAGACGCAAGCTCGATCGAGTACCTGCGCACCCACTGCAAGCAGTCCATCTTCAGCGCCGCCATCAGCCCCGTGCAGGCCGCCTGCTCGAGCGCCGCCCTGAAAGTAATGCAGGTCGAGCCCGAGTGGAACGAAAAGCTCTGGACCAATACCAAACGCTATAAAGCGCTGCTCAACGAACTCGAACTCGACACCTGGGACAGCGAAACCCCTGCCATCCCCATCGTGCTCGGCAACCGCGAGCGGGCCTACTACTTTTGGAAGCACCTCCGCGAAAAAGGAATCTTCACCGTGATCTCCACGGCTCCCGGCGTTCCCCCCGGCAAGGATCTCGTCCGAACCGCCATCTCCGCGAGGCACACCGACGAAGACTTCGAACGCATCGAGACCGCCCTCCGCTACGCGGTCAAGAAGCTCTAAAACCGTAGCGCGGAGCTTCAGCCCGCGTCCGCAATGCAGGATAAATTCTCCGCGTCCGCAATGCAGGATAAATTCTCCGCGTCCGCAATGCAGGATAAATTCTCCGCGGACGCTGGCTAAAGCTCAGCGCTACGTCGGTCCCGCGCTCCTAACTCAAACCTCCACCAACACTCGCGGCTTGATCGTATCGAGCACTTCCTTGGCGGTCATCTGCCAGGTCGGCAGTATGGACGACTGGATCCCGTTCTTTAGATCCTCGACCAAATGGCGGTTTTCGACGAAACGCCGCAGCTGGACGGCCAGGTCCTCCGAGTCTTCCCGCTGGAAAAAGCTAACCCCGCCGAACCTCGAGGTTTCCCGAACTGGAAACAGCTTGGAGCTCAAAACCGGCAACCCGCTCCAAAGCGATTCCAGTACCGGCAAGCCGCACCCCTCCGCGCGAGACGCAAAAAGCAGCAAATCTAACGAAGGGATCAAACGCTTGAGCGCCTCGTCCTCGAGATGCCCGTGCAATTGGATTGGCCGGCCCGACTTGATCATGCGTTTGATACGACGCTCGATATCCTTCCCGAAATAGGGATTCGCTCGGCCCACGATGTGCAAATTGAACTCAAGCCCATCGTCCCAGAGACGGCTGCAAGCATCGAGGGCCAGATCGTGCCCTTTGCGCTTCTCGATGATACCGAGCATGAGCACGTCGAAGGTCTCGCCTCGGCTGCGCTCCGGAATCATGGGTTCCTTGAAAAGCCCATCGGCCCCGAGCTGGATCGACTTCACCGAAGGAGAGTACTCGTACCCGAGCCATTCCCAATACTCCTCCAACACGATCGAACTGTGCTGCGAAACGCCGAAGACGCCGTCGAAAAGACTGAGCATCTTCATGTAGCTCGGATGACGCTGCACGCTGTGTGGCCAGGTAAACTCCGGGTGTCGCAGCGGAATCGCATCATGGAAAATAGCAAACGCGCGGCAGGTCGATGAACGCAAAAACGACTCGATCCCAGGCCGCTCGAAATCGTTGAACAGCTCTGCCGTCAGCAAGACGTCCTCTGGCTCGATCGCAAAGGAGCGCCCGAGTTTGGGCGCCTTGAAACTTTGCTTTCGCTCACTCCAAACAACCTCCACAAGCTCCTCGCCCAAAGCGACTTGCAGCTCCGTCTTTAGGCAATTCGAGACCCGCAACACTCCCGAGTAATGGGACTGCTTGCTCGCTTTGGTTACGTCGAATAATAGTCGGCCAGACATGAGTATTATCAAAAGTACTGATTTCCTAGAAACAACATGAAGCGGACTTGAAAACTCTCAAGTCTCGACCCTGATATTTTCCACCGTTCCCGCAAGCCCTGCCTCCCATTCGCGACTCGATTCAGTATTCAGCCACTCTCAAGAACAGCGAATCTTCGGCTACCGCTTGCGGGACGAGAAAGCGCATGACATCCGAAACCGCTTCCCCGGCGTCCACCGCCTGTCCACGCTTGCCCGTGATCTCAACTCCCAACACCACCGGTGCAGCGGGGTCCCGATTTCCGCGGTCTCCGAACAAGGCGACGATCTGCTGGTCCGTCACGTCCTCTGGGTCGGCGAAGTCCGGGCTATCTCCAAACACTCGAGAAGGTCGCCAGTATTCTTATCAGCCACGAACTCTTGCTCCACCCACAGGCGCGCCGCCCGAGACAGCCGCAGACGCAGCTGCCCATCGGCTTGCAGCTCCTTGCACCGCTCCACCCAGGAGTCCGGTTCCCAAGGAGGGCAAAGAAATCCCGTCACCCCTTCTTCGATCGCCTCCACGACTCCGGAAACCGGAGAACCGATCACCACCGCCCCGCTCGCCATCGCTTCGGGCACCACGTTGGGAAGGCCGTCACGGTCTCCGCTCGCTGCCACGACGCCCGTGTGAAAGAGCAAATCCGCCCAAGCCAGCTCCTCCAAAACCTCAGCTTCGGAAAGACGCCCCGACATCGAAACCTCCGCGACAAGCCCCAGCTCGACGATCATGGAGCGAATCCCCTCCTCCATCGGACCATCGCCAATAATCTTCGCTTCGAAATTCACCCCGGCCGCCTTCAAACGGCGATAGATTTCCAGCTGGAAGGGAAAGCCTTTCTTCTCCACCAAACGGGCCACGCAAACGATTCGCAAGCGCTTGCAGCTCGCCCTCGGATCCCTCGCCTCAGGCAAGCGACTCAGCCCCCTGCGAATCAATCGCACGTTCGTGGAACCACAAAGCGAACGTATCCGCTTCTCCGCTACTTTGGTCGAAACATGAACCAGCGCCGCGCGCCGGCATTTCATTTCCAGCAGCCAATCCCCGCCGTACTCAAAGATGTCGTACGCGTGCGCCCCTGTCGAAAAACGAACCCCGCAAAGAGCTTCCGCCATCAAGCCAAAGGCTGCCGGAGCGCTCGACCAGACGCAGTGCACCATATCCGGATCGAAGTTGCGTATACGATTTTCAAATACAATCCCCGCCCCAAAGCCAAGCAGGTTTTCGAACAGGTTCAAGGCCGATGCCGGACGCCGCGCATTCATCTCGCGGAGGATCTCCATCAACGCTCCGCCCTTCCGCCAAAAGGCGTACGGCAACAAATAGAGCAGCTTCAGAAGCTCCCACTTCGAAAACCGGCAAACCGGATGCCCCTCGAAGTCCGGCTCGCCCCCGTGCAGCGAAACGATTTCCATATCTACCCCCGCCTTGATCATTGCCCGAGCCTCCCGCTGCAGGAAGGTTTCGGAATAAACGGGGAAGCTAGTCGTTACGTAAAGGATTCGCATGGGGAATTCGGCAAACCAGCGAAGCTAGGGACGAACTACCCTCCGACAACCTTTAAAGCGGGACGCACCTTGCCGTGCGCCGCATTGCGGGCGAGCTCCACCAAGAGCCGAATCGTATCGCGCGGATCATCGTTGAAACGCATCTTCGAGAATCGACGCCTCAATTCCGTGAACTTGCCGCTGGAGCGAAACCAATCCGCCAAAAGCGCCTCGAAATCCTCCGTTTTGCTGATCTTCACCGCGGCGTTGTCCTGCATAAAGTACTTCACCGTGAGCTTCTCCTGCGGCATCACCCCACCGAAGCCGTTGAAGACGATCGGACACTCGAAGTGCAGCGCTTCCGCGCAGGTCGTCGTCCCACCTCGCGTCACCACGAAATCCGCCGCCTGCATGTACAAGTGGATCTCGTTCGTGTAGCCGGTAATATTGCAGCTGAAGTCCGGATTTCTCTCCTTCCAGCGAGAGGCCTCCAAAAACACTTTCTGGTTCCTTCCGCAAACCACCACAGCTTGGTACTTGTCCGAATGCCGCTTCAGCACCTCGAGCAGGGCAATGTGATTGTTCGCTCCCGCGCCCCCTGTCGTCAAAAAGGCAATACGCCGATCCGAACGCAACCCAAGCCGCTCCGTTACGAAGCGGTGCCGCTCGATCGGAGTCAGCGCCTCCCGATAAATTCGCGGCATCAAAAACTGGCCGCGAATGGCGATCTTATCCGCATCAAGCTTCAGCTTCTTCACGGCGTAGTCCCTTGCCGTTTCCGTCCGCGAAATATAAAGGTCTACCGATGGCTCCACCCAATTCCTGCTGTATCCATATCCGCCTGAAAACTCGGAACAGTAGGTCGCGCAACGAACCCGTCCATCAAGCACCTTGCGAGCGTGCTGGAAATAGCCGCGATTCAAGCAATCGTGAACGCTGAAGATCAGATGGGGACGGTAGCTTCGCAAAACTCGGTCGTAGTAACGACGCCCCAAGGAAACCTCGTTCTTGTTCAAGTAGCTCAAGCCCTCCACCAAAAGGTAGTACGGATGGTGCAGCCACGGAGCATGACGCTGGATGAAATTGTAGAAGTTCACCCCGAAGCGAGCGATTTTCGAGGAATCCTCCAACATGCTCTCCACCCGCACGTCCACTTCCCAGCCATAGAGCTCTCGTACCCAGCGTCGAAAGGCGGTCGCGCGAGCGTCGTGTCCGCCACCTGTACTCGAGGTCAAAACCAGTATCCGCAATCCTTCCACTATCGTTCGCTCCCTGCTTTGTAGTACGAAAGGTTTACCGCGCGCCTAATTCGATGCGAGACCAATCTTCCGAAAACGGAAGCGACAAAGGCTTGGAAAAATCCGCCTACGCGGACCACGCCAACGGCGTCGCGTTCGAGATGCCTCACCAGCTGCTGAGCGACCTGCTCCGCGCTTGGCCCCTTGGCGACATGGCGACACATCGCCCTCC
>JBNKSG010000246.1:0-5913 GCA_050297195.1 Opitutaceae bacterium
ACAAAGCGTAAACCAAGAAACTCGCCCCGCCCCCCGTGCGCCAACTCCTCCAACAACACCTCGAATCCATCAACCTCCCAGGCAGCGGAAAGGCGAGTTCCTACCTCAAGGCTCTGGAACACTTGTCCCGGATGATTGAATACGAGCCGCTTGGTTTCTCGGACTGCCAGGACATCTTCTCGGTTCATTCCATCAAGCGACTCAACGAGCTCTACGAAGTTACCAACGAGCAAAAGCATCTCCGGCGAAAGAGCATTTGGGTCGTTCGCTGGATTCCCCGTAGCCACTTGCAAAATGGCTACTGCACCGCCGCCATCTGCGCCTATCAGGAATTGTTTCGTCGCTCGCTCCTCAAGTGGCGCTTCGTTTGGCACTCATCCAACACGCTTACGAGAGCGAACTCCTAAAACGCTATGGCACCTTCGACGGACCTCCGGAAGAGCTGTCCTCCCTAAACGTATCCGCTATCACATGACAGCTGAGTCGATCCAAGAAAGCCGTATTCGATATGAGGAAAAATCCATCGCCCAGCCCGCTCGATTCCAACCCTCACCCAATTTCCTAGAATACCATCACGAAAAGAGTTTCGTCGCGTGAATCCAAAACCAACTCTATATGCAACTAAAAACCCTCCTCTATATAGGTGGCTACGGGATCCTGTTTCTCGCCGTAACCATCGCCATCGCATTCGTGCGTAAACGCTTCAGCAAGCGTAGACCACCACTTGAGTTCGAATACAATCGCCTGCCTGGAGAATCCATTTCGAAACGTTTAGCGGACGACAACGAAAAGCTCTTCTGGCACTTCGTATTGTGCCTGTTCACACCCATCGCGGCTACACTTATAGTTTGTGCCGCATTTATTATCTTTTATCCAACAGTCTCCGCTTTCCTCTTCTACACCACGCTATGCCTAGCTTTCTTGGGCGGGCTGATCGTCGCCTGTTGGTCTTTGATTGACGCCATAATTGCTAACTCGAGGCTCGAGCTTGGTCTTAATGGCGAGAGGATCGTGGCAGATTTTCTCAGGCCACTTGAGCGGGAAGGCTGGCGAGTCTACCACGACGTACCCGCGAACAAAAACGGAAAGGACTTCAATCTCGACCACGTTGCCATAGGCCCAACGGGCGTTGCTCTTATCGAGACCAAAACCCGCAGCAAAGGAAAAGCAATAGAAGGGCGAAAGGATCATGTAGTTTCTTACAACGGCAAACAACTTATCTGGCCGTGGGGATGTTCAAGCTCCGAACTCGAGCAACTAAAACGTCAGAGGGAATGGTTAGAAAAATGGATACACGAAAGGACCGGCATCACTGTTCCCGTTTCTCCGATACTTGCGATTCCAGGCTGGTGGACCGAAACCACCGCTGCGGGAGCCTTTGCTAAAGTGACCAACCACAAGAACCTCTGCAAAGCCATCAAAGGCTACGGCCAGCAAACGCTGGATCCCGAAACCATCGACCTCCTCTCCCGACAACTAGAATCGCTCTGTCGCATCAAGGCATAAGCCCAAACTCCGCTAGGTTGTCCGAGCTAGGCGATCTCGCCACTCCAGCGAAACCCAAAGCAACCGCCTTCGCCCAAACCGTAGAAGAATAAATTCAGCAAACCTTTGAGTCTTGTCCATGGGCCCAGCAAACGGATGCTTGGCCGGGGAACAGCGGAAGCGGTCAAACGTTAAAAGCCAATTCTCACAGCCTCTAGCCCCCCGTGCGCCAGCTCTTCCAGCAACACCTTGACGTTAGGAACAGCGAGAAGAGAACATGCCAAGCACTACGTCAAAGGCAGTGCACTGCCCCTGCTCGCTCCCCCACCTCCCGCCCGAGCATTCTTGTCAGTCCCTGAGCAGTGGACGCGACACAGCGTGTTCGCACGTTCATTGGATGTCGCTGCCCTCGGAACGAAACAACTTCCGCCTTTGCCTAGGCTACGGGGAGCGGTTGGACTTTTTACCACGGAGTTCACGGAAGCACGGCGGGGCGAGTCTTTTGGGGTACTCGTCTGGGCGAGGGCTCCGTAATGGCAGAATGATGACAGCGACGGAGGGCTGATGTGGGCGTGATGCCGTGGATCACCAGTGTCTGCTCTTCCCGAACTGAAATCCGAGCACAGATGCCTCTCTTTGTCCTGATCAAAAAGTAAACGAACCTACAGTATCGTTTGCAGCGTACGATTTAAGTGGGTGAGCGGGGCGAAACGTCCCGCCACTAGAAACTCACCCAACTCTCAATTATGAACGATATCGAAACTACCTGCGGTTTCTTTTCCAAGATACTTGCCGTTATATTCAAGCCATTCACCCTGAGTGGCCGAGATGGTCGTGTTGCCTTTGCGCTCTGGAAGATTCTCGGCAATCTTCTGGGATATGTTTTGGCGATCGAACTGGTTTTCCTGCTGCCGGAGACCTCGCTCGTCGTATTTGGATTTCTATTGCTTGTCTGGTTCAACATTTGCACGGATGTGCGCCGCTTTCATGATAGTGGGCGATCGGGTTGGTGGGTGTTCGGAATGGTTGTCCCTCTATTTAACATCTACTTGCTGGGGCTGCTGTTTTTCGCTCGTGGAGAAGAGGAACCAAATCAGTACGATGAAAATGAGGAAGAGCTCGCCTTCGGCGGTACTCTATAAAGCATGGCGGCAGCAAGGAGGTAAGGGCACCCCGAAATGACACCCTCAAGCAGCTCTCAGAGATTCCAACCCGCAACCTGACTGGCCACCACGCGGTCTCTTTGCGCTTCATCTCCGATACCGACGAAGGGAGAAATAGCGCCAACAGATGACATGGGAGCAGTGTTATTCTCCGCTGCGCTTCGTTGAGGTGTCGTCACGCTGTTCCTCGGTAGTCAGTCGTGAGCGATCACGCTAACGGTTCCCGTGTATGAATAAGAACGCTACTACTCCCAAGTCGAAAAGGCGACTAAAAGGGATCGAACCGTAATGATTTAAGTCTTAACAATGCCCACCAACTGGACAGAAACCGAAGACCGCCTGACGGTTGAAGCTTACTTCGAGATGCTCGCATCCGAGCTGAAGGGCGAGGCGTACAACAAGTCCGCTATTCGCAGGTCAGCCCCGGACTTTTTGATCTTTCCTCGGATCCTCGAGGTACATCCGCCAGTTGTGCTGCGACTGGAAGCCGAGCATTTCTTTGGCCTTTTTGCTGGTGTAGAAGGTTTCATGCTCTCCGTGGCCCTTCGCCATTGGCACCCCTTGATAGAACTCGTCGTGAAGCTCGGAGCTTGTCCGGTTCACGGAATGGTCGTCGTTTGAGACGTTGAAGATTTCGAAGCCGTGTCCATCGGTCTTCAGACACAAATCCACCATTTGCCCCAGATCTCGGCCATCGATGTAGGCGAAGATGTTTCTCAAGCGCATGACTGGCTCGGCCAGGCACGCGGGAAAGTTCTGTTGGTACTCCTGCGGCTCGATCACGTTGTTGATCCGCAGTCCGTAGATGTCGGTGGCCGAGCTTCGTTGGAAGGAACGTGCGGTGGCTTCGTTGACCACCTTTGACATCGCGTAGCTATCCATCGGCACGGTTGGTTGCGCTTCGTTTATCGGCAAATAGTCGGGCTTCAGTTCGTCATCTCCAAAGCAAATCCCATAAGTCGTTTCCGACGAAGCGAAGATGATCTTGCCCCCCATCTTCACCGCCGCGTCGATCACGTTGTAGGTGCCCATGGTGTCCACCCGGTAGCATTCGTTGTCCGAGGTGAGCAGCATCCGAGGCACCGCCGCAAAGTGCACCACCGCATCGAATCGCGGTGCTCCGGCTCACCGGAAGATCAAGCGCCTTCAAGCCTTCAACGTCATCCGCTTCCCCAACCGTATCCAACATTTTCCTACACGTCACTCCTACTCTTTTGATTCGCCAATAGCTACGGCTCACCACGTAAGAACGTCTTTCATCCTTCCATCCCTCGTCAATATTTGATTCAATTCATGTGCAGTTACGCTAACCCACGGAATCAACGACCATGATTATTAAATCACTTAAAGAGGTCGACTTGAAGACCTTAACCAATCGCTCATACACTCCCTCTCCCGCTGCATGGGAAGACGAAGTTTTGTATTTTCTCATGCTCGACCGTTTCTCGGATGGAAACGAAACCAACTATCTCGACGTAGCCGGCAACCCCGTGACCTCAGGCTCGACCCCCCTGTTCACAGCTGCCGACAATGGCAATGCAGTCAAAGACGAATCCTCCGCAAAAACCTGGCGCGATGCGGGCCAAAGCTGGGTCGGTGGTACGCTCAAGGGGCTGCAAAGCAAGCTGGGATACCTTCAGCGACTCGGCATAACCGCCATTTGGATCAGCCCCGTTTTCAAACAAGTTTCCTTCCACGACACCTATCATGGTTATGGCATCCAGGACTTCCTCCAAGTCGACGAGGATAACTTCGGTACCCGCGAAGATCTGCGCGACCTTGTGGATGCAGCCCACCAAGCGGGCATTCGCGTCATCCTCGACATCATCCTCAATCATACCGGAGACGTGTTTGGATACGACAATGAAAACGAAACACCACCCTGGTGGGGAAAAGAATATCCGGTCAATGGATACAAAAATGCCTTCGGTCAATCGAACATACCCTTCCTCAAGATTGACTCCGAAAATCCGGGATACACCTGGCCCAACGACGCTATTTGGCCCGCCGAATTCAGCGAACCGACCACCTTTACCCGCAAGGGAAAAATCAACAACTGGGAGTACTATCCAGAGTACCTCGAAGGCGACTTCGAAAACCTCAAAGACGTCAGCCTCGGCTTTGGCGATACCGATTCCTACAAAGCATCCCCCGCCCTCCTACACCTCTGCAAAGCCTACCAATTCTGGATCGCTTACGCCGACATTGACGGTTTCCGCGTGGACACCGTCAAGCACATGGACAAGGGAGCCACCCGCATCTTCGCCTCTTCCATTCACGAATTCGCCCAAAGCATCGGAAAGGAAAACTTCTATCTGATCGGTGAAATCACCGGCGGCCGGGAAAACGCGTTCGTGACCATGAAGACCACCGGACTCGACGCCGCCCTAGGAATTTCCGACGTTCCCGATCTTATCGAGTATTTGCCAAAGGGATACAGAAACCCAGAGCAATACTTCAAACTCTTCCGCAACTCAATCCAAGTCGGCGAGGCCTCTCACTCCTGGTTCCGGAATCATGTCGTCACCGTTATGGACGACCATGACCAAGTCCGCAAAGGCAACAACAAGGCCCGCTTCGCCGCTGCAGATTCAGCAGCACTCGTCGCCGCCCTCGGCATGCAGCTCACGACCTTGGGCATACCCTGTATCTACTACGGCACCGAGCAAGCATTTGACGGCGAAGGAGGAAACGACCGCTACCTCAGAGAAGCGATGTTCGGCGGCGAGTTCGGAGCCTTTCGCAGTCGCAACCGTCACTGCTTCGACGAAAGCAACACTGTCTATCAGGAAGTATCCCAAATACTAAGCATTCGAAACGATCCAAGCAATATCTGCCTTCGCCGCGGACGCCAATACCTTCGCGAAATCTCCGGCAATGGACACGATTTCGGAAATCCAACTATGATCGGCGGACAACTCCGTTCCATTGTTCCCTGGTCGCGGATTTTCAATAACGCTGAAATGATCTGCGCCATCAACACCGACCTTCAAAACGCGAATACCGCCTGGTGCTACGTTGACAGTTACCTCAACCAAGAAGGCGACCAATTCAAGTGTTTATATAGTACCGACGCCAACAATATCGGTCAGAAAATCACTGTCGAAGGTCGACCCAATGGAGCGACTGCCGTCAAACTCACCTTGCCTCCTGCTGGCTTCGCCATCTTCTCCCAAATCTAGACAGAGAGCAGCCTACTACCCCCCAACTCAGTATTCGCTTCGAACTTGTGAGCGAAAGCGAAGTCCACTAAGGCTAACTCATC
>JBNKSG010000247.1:0-5877 GCA_050297195.1 Opitutaceae bacterium
GCGCGGGCAGGCGGCGGTTTACGAGCTGTGGCATTGGCGTCAAAACTTGGCCAAGCGCCTCGACCGTCCGCCTTTCAAGGTTTTGGGCAACGATTATATTATCGCCCTCGCGGAAGGCGTTTCGGAGGGCAACTGGGAGTTCGTGTTCGAAGGACTGCCGCAGGGCATCCAGCGTCGAGCGCGGCAAGGGCTTAAGGACGCGCTCAAGCTCGGCGCGACTCGCGACGTGAAAACGCTGCCGCAGCGCCCGCCCCGTCCCGAGCGCCGCTCGCCCCTCTCGCAGCAGGAGCTCGACCGTCAGGACACGGTGAAGGCTTTCCGGGACAAGCTCTCCAAGGAGTTGGAAATCGACCCAACCTTGATCGCGACGCGCAGCCAAGTGGCGCAAGTCGCTCGCGACCCGGAGGATTTGAGCGGATTTCTAGACTGGCAACGGCAATTGCTCGCTCCCTGCCTCGAGGACTTGAAGGCAGAGTAGTGAAGTGGACGCTGTAGTTATTTTTCAATGACGATCGCTAACGTGTCCCGCTTTCTCGACGAGAAGGCGCAGTCCCAGCCGGAAGTTCCGGCTCTGATGGTGCCGCGAGGACGGACGGTGGACGGAGCGATCGACTATCTCAGCCTTTCGTTTCGCGAACTGGCGGCCGAGCAAAACGAGTGGGCGCGCCGCCTGCGGGCGAAGGGGATCGGCAAGGGATCTCGAGTGTTGCTGATGGTGAAGCCTGGCTTGCCGTTGATCGCGGTTTGCTTTGCCCTATTCAAGATCGGTGCCGTTCCGGTGGTGATCGATCCTGGGATGGGCTTGAAAAGCTTTCTCAATTGCGTGCGTCGCTCGAAGCCGGAGTACTTGGTGGGCATTTCGCTCGCGATCTGGGTATCGCGTGTATTCAGAAAGTCATTTCGAAGTGTACGAGCGAAAGTGAAGGTGGGAGGCCCTCTGGACAGGGTGGCAGACGGTTTCCGTGAAGAAGCTGCAGAAGCGACGCAACGAGACGATTTGGCGGCGGTACTGTTTACCTCGGGATCCACGGGAGCGCCGAAGGGCGTGTCCTACGAGCACGGCATGTTCGAGGCTCAGGTGGAGGCGATCCGCGCCCAGTACCAAATAGAGCCGGGCGAGGTCGATCTTCCGATGCTGCCGATTTTCGCGTTGTTCAATCCGGCTCTGGGTATGACGACGGTGGTGCCGGAGATCAATCCCAGCAAGCCGGCTACGGTGGACCCGGAGAAGATCGTGCAAGCGATCCAGCAGTGCGGGGTGACGAACTCCTTTGGCTCGCCCGCTCTTTGGGCGAGGATCGGCGTATATTGCGATTCCCATGACATCGAACTTCCGAGCCTGAAGCGTATCCTGATGGCGGGCGCCCCGGTTCCGCCGAGCCTGATGAAGCGGTACAAGCGGATCTTGCCGCAAGGGCATGTACACTCGCCGTATGGCGCGACTGAGGTGCTTCCCGTTTCGTCGGTAATGGACGATGAGGTGCTGGAAGTTGCAGCGGAGCGTTCCGCTCGGGGCGAGGGAACTTGCGTGGGAGAGATTTTACCAAGGGTGGAGGCTCGCATCTTGCCGCTTAGCGACGAGGCCATGAACGCGGCCGATCTCGAGAAGGCTTTGCCGGTTGGGGAAATCGGTGAAATCGTTGTGACCGGTCCGAGCGTGACCAAGGCGTACGATCAGTTGCCGGAGGCGACGCGGCTTTCGAAGATCGTCGATGGCGAGCGCGTTTGGCATCGTATCGGTGACCTTGGATACAGGGACTCGGAGGGTCGCCTTTGGTTTTGCGGACGAAAGGTTGAGCGGGTGGAAACGAGCGATAGCGTTTATTACACGGATCGTTGCGAGGGTGTGGTGAACGTTCATCCAAAGGTTTTTCGTTCCGCGCTGATTCGCTACGAAGAGAACGGGGCGGTGGTGCCTGCTCTCGTATTGGAGCCTTTTGCGAGCGAGTATCCGAAATCCAAGGACGAGGAAGCTAAGCTCTTGGGCGAGGTTCGCGCCCTCGCGGCGGCGTGCGAGGTTACCTCAGGCATTCGCCATTTCTTTTTGCACAAAGGCTTTCCTGTGGATGTACGGCACAATGCGAAAATCCATCGCCTGACCTTGGCGAAGGAATTCGCAGGGCGATCCTAGGCTTCGCTAGGAGCTTTGGCTGGTGGCGTTGCCGTAGCTCGATTGGGTTTCCGCTACCAGTTGGCTGTCGTCGAGATCTTCGGGGAGGTCGAGCTTGGTGGCGCGCGGGAGCTCGTTGATCAGGCGCGCGGCGAGTTTGTCGAGCTGTTTGAGTTCGCATTCCCAAACGGTGATGACCTGCCAGCCTTGGCGGAGCAGGGCGGCTTCGGTTTCGCGGTCGCGCTCGATGTTGCGGGCGAACTTGGCCTGCCAGTAGGCGGTGTTGCTTTTTGGGGTGGTGGCGATTTTGCAGCCGGGGTGCCGGTGCCAGAAGCAGCCGTGCACGAAGAGGGCGATCTTGCGGGAGGGGAAGACGATGTCGGGCCGGCCGGGCAGGGTTTTGTTTTTCGGCCCGTTCACGGTGAAGCGGTAGCCGAGGCGATGCAGCAAGCTGCGCACGAGGCGTTCCGGCTTGGTGTGCTTGCTGGCGACTCGGGACATGAGCCAGGAGCGTTTCGCCTTCGAGATTTTATCCACCATTGGTTTTTAGGATCCGAAGGAGTGTGGGGGCCGGGAGGGCGCGTGACAACAGTCTTCGCTCGGCAAGCGAGCTACGGCCTGTCATGAGCACGCGGTCTCCTGCGCATGGTCGAAGCCAGCGGGCTCAGTTGAGTGAGAATGCGTGCCCGACCATGCCGCGGGTACTGTCGCAAATCTCGTCGTCAACCGACATTACCATGCAGCGTTGCATCAAGGAGATGCGCGCTAGCTCCTCCGGGGAGGATTGGATGCTGTCCGCCGCGGCGTTCAACATGGACCACTCGTCTTCGTCTAACTGGATTTCTATTCGTGTTTTCACGTTTAGAGGTATCGGTAAATGGGTTAGCGAGTTTAGGTGTCAGCCTGCCGATTGTGAGTATTTTACTCTAGGTTAACAGGCGGGGCGGCTCCAAGGGGTTGCTGCGAGCGGCGGGTTGGGTTCTCTTCCCCTGAACAAATCCTCGGGTGAATTGCTCAACTTTGACTGCGAGGGGTCGATGTCAGAGTACGAACAATTTCGGCCTACTATGATCAACTACCCTTTAAATGTAGAAGAGCTCGTATGCGACCTCGAGGAGATGTCGGTCGCGCCACAGATTTTGCCTCAATTGCAGGCGATGGTCTCGGACTGCAATACGAACCCAGACGAGATCCGCGAGATGATCCGCCTCGACGCGGCGCTCAGCTCGATGATTTTAAAGACGGCCAACAGCGCCTATTTCAATCCCGGCTACCACATCGACTCGATCGACGACGCTATCATGCAGCTCGGGTTCAACGACGTTTACCAGATCCTTACCATGCTGGCCTTCTCTGACATCATGGCCAAGCCGCTCGAGACCTACGCTTTGGGGCCGGGGCAGTTCTGGCGTCGTTCGGTGGCCTGCGCGCTCGCCATGGAGCGGCTTGCCCGCAAGTACGGCGAAGACCCCGGGGTGGCCTACACGATCGGCCTGCTGCACGGGATCGGTATGATATTTATTGAGAAGGAGCTTTCGAAGCGCGGCCAGGAGATTGCCTTCCAGAACTCGCTTCCGGAAGACGTGGCGATCGCGGCGGAAGAAATGGAAATTTTTGGCCTGAACCATGCGAAGGTCGGCGCCTCGGTGATGCGTCGCTGGGGATTCTCCGACGAGATCGTGGTACCTGTCTACAACCAGTTCGAGCCATCCGAAGCGGGCAACCACGAACGCATGGCCTGCCTCATCTCTTTTGCGAAACGCATGATTGGCACCATCATCGACGACGGTCTTGGTGGCGTGGCCATGCCCGGGCCAGATCCGCTGCTCATCGCCTTGCTGCACCTCAGCAAGGAGGAGTACCAGAAGGTGGTGTTGGCGCTGCGCGAGAATTTCGCGAAGGCGCAAGGTTTGGTCGGCGACGTAACGCCGGGCAAGAAAGGCGTGAAGAAAGCGGTTGAAAACAAGCTCGGTTACGGCAATCGTCGAATCGGCGGCTAATAACTACCGACCGCGCCTATTCCAACAATTGTCCACCGTATAATCCCAACAGCAAATTAGGAAAGTAGAGAAATGAGCGACTCAGAACTTATCGACTGGGAACAGTTAGAAATGATCTTTGGCGAAGAAGAAGAATTCGACGAAGACATGGCCGAGCTCTTCCATGAATTCGTGGAAGACGGAAACGTCCAGTTTGGCAAGATCGACGCGGCGGAGTTTGGCTCGGACCGTGCAGTGATTGCCAAGGAGTCCCACAAGCTGAAGGGCTCAGCCAGCAACTTCGGATTTACGCAGGTCGCGAAGCTGCTCGCTCACATCGAGGACGACATCGAAACGATCACCGTTGAAGATTTCGAGAAGAGCCTGGAGGGTGCTCGCTCCGGATTCGAGAAAAGCATCGAAACGGTGATGGCCCGCTACCCGGGACTCGCTGCTGGAGCGAACTAGGGGTCTGCAGGGACAAACAATTTTTCGAAAAGGCGAACGGCTTAAAGGCGGTTCGCTTTTTTTTGGCCCGCCCGGCAGGGAGAGCTCCTCGCTGACAGTGATTGCCGTGATACGTGGACCGTACGTGCCGGTGGCACGAGGGTTGGGAGACGGGCGACCGCCCCTCGCTACTCGATTGCGCAAATAAATATCAACGTTGATATTTATTTGCGCGCTTCGGATCGGATTCCTTTTCCTTGAGGATGCGGCCGGCGGTGAGGGCGAGAAAGAGGGAGGCGGTGGTGCCGCCGCCGAGCGCGTATTCAGTTTTTAGCCACGGAGAGGGCTAGGTGAGCAGTTCTGGGTAGTCGGGACGAATGAGCGTGGCCTCCGAGGCGTTGCCGCGGGGAATGAAGGACCGGTCGGTTCCGTTGAGGGCGTTGAGCATGGGGTCCTTGAGTAGAGGTCGGGGAGAGCTCGTGATGAGAGCATGTTTTTGCATTCTCACGAATGAGCGGAAGGGAGTTCGATTGGAACTGGAATGGGGAGGAACTGGACAAAGGAGGCTAGGTTTTGTCTTGTTGGCTTATGGCGCGTGTCTCTGGCTTGGTTTTGTTTTGTCTGCTTTCGCTGAG
This sequence comes from Opitutaceae bacterium, assembly GCA_050297195.1. Classification (GTDB taxonomy): domain Bacteria; phylum Verrucomicrobiota; class Verrucomicrobiia; order Opitutales; family Opitutaceae; genus Pelagicoccus. Next base: position 5,172 of record JBNKSG010000247.1, read on the forward strand.
CGGTAAATTGCTCGCGAAATCGGATTGGTTCTTGGGCGTGGAGCGGGCGCAGATCGAAGGGGTCATCGAGATGGGTTATGCGATGGACCCGAATACGGAGGCGGAGATCGAACGCTTGGAGCGGGCTTATCCGGATTCGCCGGCTCCGGGCGTACTGGAGGCCGGATACTTGTATTGGATGCAGAACTACCGTGCTTGGGACCAAGACCTAAAGGAGGCGTTTGAGGAGCGTTCCGCCCATGCTTTGGTGGAGGCGAAAGCTTACCTGCGGGAACATCCGGAGGACCCGGATGCCCGATTCTCGGTGGCGATGGTAGAGTTGATGCAGGTGATTTACTATGTGGACCATCATAGGTGGTGGGCGGCTTTCTGGAAGTCGCGCTCGAGCTTGTCGGCGATGCGGCAACTCAATGAGGAGTATCCGGATTACCACGACACGAAGCTGCCCTTGGGCATGCGCAATTGCTACATGTCGCGTACGCCCGGCTACTTGAAGCCGCTGGCGTTTTTGATGCGTTTCAAGGGGGATTGGGACTTGGGAATTCGTTATATGAAGGAAGCGAAGGTGGGTGGCCTGTTTTGCAAGGTGGACGCGGGGTATTACTTGTCGGCGATCCGCCTGGAGCTGGAGGGGGATCGGCAGGGGGCGCGGGACGAGATGGCCGAGCTGGTGGAGCGTTACCCTGGGAACTTGAAATTTCGGGCG
>JBNKSG010000248.1:0-5803 GCA_050297195.1 Opitutaceae bacterium
GATATAATCCTCACCGTCGTCACCAACGACGCCGCCATGGACGCCATCTACTTCGGCGACGACAACCTCTTCAACAGCGCCTCAGGCAAGCTTTTCATCAACTGCGCCACCCTCACGCCTGCCATCCATGTGAAGCTCGAAGAGGCAGCGGCCAAAATCGGCGCCCAAACGCTCGAAGGCTGCATGGCCTCCTCCATTCCCCAAGCCCGCAACGGCGAGCTCTACCTCATGATCGGCGGACAAAAGCCCGTCTTCGAAGACGCCAAGCCACTGCTCGACGACCTCAGCAAAGCCCTCACCTACGTCGGCCCTTCGGGCAAAGCCTCCGAAGTCAAAGCCCTCGTCAACATGGTCATGAACATCAACACCGCCGCCCTCGCGGAAGGACTCGGCCTCGGCGCCGCCCTTGGCATCGACCTCGAAATGCTCTGCAAGGTCTTCAGCCAAACCGGAGCCAACTCCCGCGTCCTCGAAACCGACTCGGAAGACATGCTCAACCGCGACCACGACTGCTTCTTCTCCGCCGCCCACGCCGCCAAGGACTCCGGAATCGCCCTCGAGCTCGGCAAGTCCAAAGGCGTCACCATGCCACTCGCCCAAGCCACTCTCGACCAATACAACAAGCTCTGCGAACTCGGCCTCGGCGAACTCGACAAGTCCGGCATCGCGGAGCTTACCTTCCCTGGCCGCAAGGGCAGCCAATAAGCCTAAACCGCTAACGTATCCAAATGTTCGACACCATCTGCAACGCCCGAGGCGAGCGACTCGACTACAGCCACCGACAAGCCGACAGTGCAAGCCCCAGCGAGTGGCTCTATATCCTCGGACATGGAGTAACCGGCAACAAGGATCGCCCAATTGTCGTCGACTCAGCCGAAGCGCTCAACGCCGCCGGCTGCGATACCCTAGCCTTTTCCTTTGCCGGCAATGGCGAGTCGGAAGGCCGCTTCCAAGATTCCAACGTCAGCAAGGGAGTCGAAGACCTCGGCTCCATTCTCGACGCCATCGGCGATAGAAAAATCGCCTACCTCGGCCACTCCATGGGAGCCGCGATCGGCGTGCTGCGTGCCGCAAACGATCCACGCATCCAACGGCTCGTTTCCCTCGCCGGCATGGTCGAAACCAAAAAATTCGCCCTCGCCGAATTCGGCGAAGAGATGCCCGACCAAGGCCTTATGTGGGAAGAGGAATCTTGCCCGCTCAGCCAAGCCTTCATGACCGACCTCTGCGAAACGGTCGGCAGCGTAATCGACGCCGCCAAATCCGTATCCATCCCTTGGTTACTCATCCACGGAACCGAAGACGACGTAGTGCTCATAGAGGACAGCGATTCCATCGCCTCCCTTGGCAAAGCCAACGTCACCCTGCAAAAAATCGAAGGCGCCGACCACTCCTTCAACGAGCTCGCCCGCGCCCCCGCCATGGCAGCCCTCGCCAACTGGGCCCGAAACAACAAGTAACATCACTTGGGACGGCTTCTCCGAAGACGCAAGGTGGTGCGGCTTCTCCGAAGACGTCCAAACTGGGCTACAATTTCGATATCCCTCGGTGGGAGCGTGCTTGCTACGCGATTCGCTAACCGACCTCAAACCCATCTGGATTCGCCACGTACTTGCCGCGGCAACCTTTCAGGTAATTCAAGGCGTGCACCTGCCCGGTCATCTCTAAATCGCCGTTGTAGATCGGGTCGTGCCAACCTTCGATATCGATGGTGCCCCTGTAACCACCGCGACGCAGCTCACTGATGATATCCGTCCAATTGCTGTCTCCAAAACCTGGATGCCGGTGCTCGGAAAACGGCTTCGGACCATCTACCCCAAACTCTCGAATCACCTCCGGATAATTGCTAGCATCCTTTCCATGCACGTGGAAAATCTTGTCCACCCACTTGCGCAATTGCGGCATCGGCTCGATCAGTTGCCCCATCTGGTGGCAGGGTTCCCATTCCAGGCCGATATTGTCGGCCGGCAAGGCATCAAACATCATTTCCCATGCTGCGGGGTTGAAGGCGATATTCCAGTCGCCCCGTTCCCAATTTCCACCCATCGGACAATTTTCGAAGGCAATCTTAACGCCTCTGTCCGCCGCCCGCTTCGACAGCTCTCCAAATACCTCGACGTATCGGCTCATCGAATCCGGTACCGGCACGTCCCTGACCCGCCCCGCAAAGCCGCAAACGATATTCGTGCGAAAGAGGTGCGCCATGTCGATGCAGTCACGCCAGCCCTGACGCGTCTGCTCGTCCACATCCGTATCGCCCAACGGGTTTCCATAAATACCTAAGCTCGATACGATCGCATCGTTCCCTTGCAAAACCTCCTCCGTATCCCGCGCGAGCGTACCGAGATCGACCTCCGCCAGCGTTTGCCAAAAGTTCACTTGGAAGCTCTCGAAACCGTGCGGCAAAATCGCCTTGATGTATTCAGCGTTCCGCTGTCCTTTACCGGTCAAGGTTCCGATTCGGATATCGTATTCGTTATTTAGAGACATGTTAATCGTAGGGGTTCGTATTCAAATTACAGGACAACTGTCTTGTCTTTCTGGTCCGACTCGAAGCAAGCATCCAAGACCCGCTGAATCTCCGCGCCACGAGCGAAGTCGGCCTGATCTTGCGAGCCCGACTCCACTGCACGGATGAAGCGCTCGAAATTCGTCGGAGTCACTCCGCAATCCAGCGTTTCCCAAGGCATAGCCTTACGCCCCAGAATCCGGCTGATCTTCAGCGACGAATAGCTTTCGTCCAGATCGATCTCGATCGACGCCTTGTCACCATAAACATTGAGACGCAGGGAATTCAAATGAGGCTGCGCCCAACGCGTCGTATGAATCGTGCCCAACGCGCCGTTGGTAAACTCGGCAGTGATGATCGCCGAATCATTCGCATCTAGCTCGTACCCGCCCATCGTGTTATCGATGCCCTTATCGAAGGTCTTCAACTTGCAATTGACGGAGCGATATGGACCGACCGGCATCCCCGCGAAATCCAAGATATGCACCCCGATGTCGCCCAACACGCCCATACTTCCCGCTTTCGTAGACAAGCGCCACAGCCACTGCGGACTCGTCTCCCAAAAGTTCCATTCGTCATGAGCCAACCACCCCTGCAAATAATAGGCATGCACATGCCGGATCGTACCCAGTTCTTCACTACACGCTAATTTCTCGGCCATCTGGATAGCGGAACTGTTGCGATAGGAAAAGTTCACCATATTGATGACACCTGCAGCCTTAGCCGCATCGCTCATCTCACGAGCGTCCCGGCCGTTCAAGGCGAGCGGCTTCTCGCACAGCACGTGCTTCCCCGCCGCGATCGCTTTCATGGTCAAAGGGTAGTGAGCCGCATCCGGAGCCACAATGGTAACCGCGTCGCAATCGACATCCGCGAGGAGTCGATCCATGTCGGTATAAGTCGCCTCGATTCCAAACGTCTTTCCGAAAGCCGCAACACGCGTTTCGTCCAAATCGCAAGCCGCGACCAGGCGACACCCCGAGATCTTCTGGAAGGACTCCGCCTGATGATGGGCCATCCCGCCCGTTCCAACAACAGCCACGTTAACCATACGAAACAACAACTCGCAGGCTTTCCCGCCCAGCTCAATTGATTTCTCGCTCTTAAAGAAGAAGCAACGGTGTCCCAAGCAAGCGCCACCTTGAGATTTTTGCCGCTTCAAGCCGCCCCAGAATTCCCATTCACCCACCTTCCCGATGGCCTCCGTAAAGCCCCCTAACCCCGCCCCAACCTTGACAGCCATATCAAAGTGGTCTGTCCTCTCCTTCAGTGGTCTGACCACTATGTCATTTTCCATTTGTAACATTGCCCCTTCGTCATGAAAACGAGATCCCGGTTTGGCCGCATCGACGCAGTGACCCAGGTCCTGCAAAAAGAGTACTCTGGGCCCGAACGCGATTGGCTACCGCCCGAGCGCTCTCTCGCGAGCGAACTGAAAGTAAGCCGCCCTCTTCTTCGCGAAGCGATCAAACGCCTGCAAATGCAGGGGTACCTCGAACCGATACACGGCGTAGGCGTACGCGTTATCCACCATCCGACCGCCCCCATCAAAGCGTTTCTCGAAAGCGAACTTCCCTCGGAGCGGGACCGGCAACGGCAATTCTCCGAACTACGATGCCTCGTCGAACCTCAAATCGCCGCTTGGGCAGCCTCAAACGCCCCCAACGATCCTAAAAACTGCAAACGGCTTCGCTCGATTCACGAAAACATGCGTACGGCGCCTACTTACGAAGATCAAGTGAAGCGCGACATCGACTTTCATCGCTGCATCGCTGAACTCGCCAAAAACCAAGTGCTCTCCCTCATGCTTTCCGCTGTAGCCGATATCGAACTACAAAGTCGCACTCACACCCTAGCAGCAGTAGGCGTCAACGCGTCCCTCCAACATCACGAATCCATCCTCGCCGCCATTGAAGCGGGTGACGCCAAAGCCGCTAAAAAGGCGATGCAGGTCCACGTGGATGCGGCGAGCGCAAACTCATTGCCTAATCGCATAACCCAATAGTTCGATGCGTGCACAACTCGAAAAGATCCTCCGGCCCGACCAGATCCTAACCGAACTCGAAGACCTCATCCCCTACGGCTTCGACGGAACAGCCATGCTGAAAGAAAAGGCAACGGCAGTCGTATTTCCCGAAAACGCCAAAGAGGTCGCCTCCCTCGTCCGTTTTGCAATTACCTGCAAGACCCCGATCGTCACGCGCGGCTCAGGCACCGGACTCTCGGGGGGTTCAATTCCGGTCAAAGGAGCTATCGTAATATGCCTCGTAAGGATGAACCGTATCCTAGAGATAGATACACAGAACCTCACCCTTACTGCGGAGGCAGGCACCATCACCCAAGCCATCGACGACGCAGCCGCGAAGGAAGGGCTCATCTACCCGCCTGATCCGGGCTCGATGAAGATATCAACCATTGGAGGGAATGTCGCGAACAACTCAGGCGGTCTACGAGGGCTCAAGTACGGCGTCACTCGCAACTACGTCATGGGCATGGAAGTTGTACTCCCAAACGGAGAGATAGCGTGGCTGGGAAACAAGTGCGTGAAGGATGTCGCCGGCTATTCCCTAAAAGACCTGTTCATCGGTTCCGAGGGAACCCTTGGAATCGTAACCAAAGTCCTCATACGCCTTCTGCCACGGCCAGAAGCGAGAAAAACGATTCTCGCAACGTTTAACGACATCGAACAAGCGGCCCAAACCGTTTCCGACATCATCGCCGCCAAGGTCATTCCCTGCACCCTCGAATTCCTCGACCAAACCACAATCCGCTGCGTGGAGGACTTCGCCAAGATCGGCCTACCAACAGAGGCCAAAGCTCTCCTCCTCATGGAAAGCGACGGTCCCGCATCCGTGGTGGAAGCGGAAACGCGCAGCATGCAGGAAATCGCGGAAAAGAATCACGCCCTCAGCCTACGCGTGGCGGCAGACAACGAGGAATCAGTCCAGCTCGCAACGGCGCGGCGCTCCGCCTTTTCAGCATTGGCCCGCATCCGCCCGACCACCATCTTAGAGGACGTCACCGTGCCGCGAAGCAAACTGGCGGCCACCGTGCGCTTCATCGAATCCGTCGCCCAAAAGCACCAGCTCACGATTGCGAACTTCGGCCACATGGGAGACGGAAACCTGCATCCCACGTTCCTCACAAACGAGCGTGACACGGAAGAAGTCGAACGCGTCGAAACAGCTATGCTCGAGATTTTTGAATACACGATCGCAGCGGGCGGAACGATTACCGGCGAGCATGGAGTCGGCCTTGCCAAGAAGGCTCAACTCCCCAACCAGTTCGCCGACG
>JBNKSG010000249.1:0-5785 GCA_050297195.1 Opitutaceae bacterium
CGTTCGTTGATGATGATGCGAGCGGGCGTATCCGGCTCGATGGAGATTCCGCCGATAGAAGAGATGAAGTCCACTTCGCGACCCAAGTAGATTTCTGGGATGGTGACCTGAACGGCAGCGGCATCCACCGCGATAGTGCTTGCCGGGAAAATGATATTGATGCCTTCCGCGAGCTTGGAGGCGGTGTTGTAGTCTGGGTTGCGGAGCAAGAGCTTCACGTTGCCGCCCTTTCCGATCTCCATGTCGATCTCGCGTTCAACGATGGCGCCGTTCGCGATTTGACCCACTGTCGGATGATTCTTTTGAACGGTGGCTCCCCCTGCCCCGCCGTTGCCGCCGAGGTAGCCGCCCACTGCGATTTGGCCTTGAGCGACCGCGTAGACGGTTTCGTCGGCACCGAGAAGCGGCGTTTGCAAGAGCACGCCTCCCTGCAGGCTTTCCGCATCGCCGATGGAGGATACGGTGACATCGATACGAGTGCCTTCGCGGGCAAACGGTGGGATGTCGGCAGTGATCATGACCGCAGCCACGTTCTTCGACTTGAGGTCGTCTGGATTTACGGTCAGCCCGAAGCGACGCAGCGAATTCGAAACCGCGTTGATAGTGAGCGGAGAATCACTGTCGCCGTCGCCAGCGAGACCGATCACAAGTCCGTAGCCGACGAGCTGATTGTCTCGTCCGCCATCAACGGTAACGAGATCCTTAACTCGAGCCGCGTGTACCAGAGTGGCGGATACGGCTAGAAAAAAGATTGTGCGAGCTAGGAGTTTCACGGTGAAAAGAATAGGAATAAGGTGCGGTGAGTGTGAGCGGGGGCTAGCGAACGTTGGCAACGCTGATTAGCTTATGTACCCACCCTTTCGTTTCAGCGTCCTTGAGGTCGCCTTCATTGAAGAGTTCGACGTTCGCATTCAGGACGTTGGTGGACATCACGGAATTGTCGGCGAGTACATCGTCTCCACGTACGACGCCCCGCACGACGAGGTACTGGGCTTCGCCGGAAGCCTTTACCTTGCGGGCGCCCTCGACGACCAAGTTACCGTTGGGTTGCACGTCCACGATCATGACCGCGATCCTGGACTGGAGGAGATTCGACTCGGTGACCGATCCGCCGCCCGTGTAGGAATCGACAGAACCGGGCAAGTCCACGGATGGAAGCGTACGGCCTGTGGAATCGAAGATGCCTGGGATGATGATGTCTCCAAGCGCTTGGCTGAGGGTTCCATTCGCGGAAGAGGTCTTGGAGGAGCTGCGGTTCGCAACCGTTTCCTCGTCCACTTGGATCATCAGGATATCGCCGATATTGGAAGCGGTACGATCCGCAAACATGCCGCGCTCGGTGTTCCGTGGCGATTCCCAGAGGGAACGTCCGGAAGCTGATACTGCGAGAGCGAAAGCGAGAGTAGTTAAAATTTGTATACGCATATCCGAGGATGCTAGGGGTTGGCTAAAAAATGACTTCGACGCGGCTTTCGCCGATGACGCGTGCGGAAAACTCCTTGGAGGAATCGATGTTGCGGAGGAGGATCAGGTCGCCGTCGCTTCCGTCTTCGCGAGCGATCGCTCTCATGGTGATTGCGAGCAGACCATCGACGGCGGAAACTTCTACCACGTCCCCTTTGCGAACGAGGGAACGCTCGATAAGGTCGGTCCACTTGAGCGGCTTGCCGGGGAAGATGTCTCTGCTGTACTCGTGGCGAAGCAGGCTCTCGAGATTGGCTGGAACAGCGGTCGGCTCCGCGAGCAAATCTACGGGGCGGCTTTCGAAGTCCGAAGGCGTTGCGAGCTCGCCGCGGCGGAGCTGGCTGCGTGGGTACCAAACCTCGCTGAACAGGTGGGCACGGAACGGTACGGTCCATTCGCCAAGGACGCCCTTCTCGTTCTCGACTTGGAAGCGTACCAAAATGTTGCCTCGAGTTATGTTTGCCGGAGCGTTGTTGAGCTGAACGATGAATGGCTGCGAATAGGCCGAAAGGTCCGGGAGATCGCGCAGGGCGACGAGCGTGAGATCGCCGGCAACGCGCAAGTGAGCGGCGAGCTCGCTGGTGATCGCGTCCTGTACGTCCGAGGCCAGGATGGCATCGGCGGCAAAGGTCTCTTTGGCGGGTGGAGCTGATTCCAAAAGCGATTGAACCTTGGATGCCGAGTTCACTGGCTGTACCTTGGTTTTGGATACAGTCGAAACTTCCGCAACGGGAAGCGGAGCAAGAATATCGTCGAGCGAAGCCCGGAGAGCGGAAGTAAAAATGAAAACCGCGATTCCGAGTCCGATGGAGAGGCGTAGGAAGATGGATAGTTTCATGACTAGCGCTTGAGTTGGCTGACCTGCTGCATCATGGAGTCCGAGGTCTGGATCGACTTGGAGTTAATTTCGTAGGCTCGCTGGGCGAGGATCATGTTCACCATCTCTTCGACGATGTTCACGTTGGAGGTTTCGAGGTAGCCTTGCTGGAGGATACCGGTCCCGTTTTCCCCGGGAGCGCTAACCGTTGGAGAGCCACTGCCTTCCGATTCGCGGAAGAGATTGCCACCGACGGCGAGCAAGCCGGACGGGTTGCGGAAGCGCGAGAGCTTGATATCGCCAGTGCCGAGGATGTCGCCGTTGTCGGAAGTGAAGGTCACTCCCCCGGTGCTGTTGATCGAAATGTTATTCGCCCCAGCTGGAGGCGTGGGGAAACCAACTGCCGCCATGCCTTGGGAATTGGTAACCTGACCGTCGGGGCCGACCTTGAAGGCGCCGTCGCGAGTGTAGAGCGACTCGCCGTCGGGACCGGTTACTTGGAAGAAGCCGTCGCCCACGATCGCCACGTCCATGTCCTCGCCAGTCTGGGATACCTGTCCTTGAGTGAAGACCTTGGAAGTCGAAACGACCTGCGTACCGGTACCGACTTGGATACCGGTTGGGATGATGCTGCCTCCGGAATCGGCGCCGACCGACTTGGGCACCTGGTAGAACATATCCTGAAATTCGACCTTGCTCTTCTTGAAGCCGGTCGTGCTCACATTCGCTATGTTATTCGAGATGACATTGAGGTTGGTTTGCTGGGCCTCCATGCCGCTCGCTGCGGAGTATAGTGAAATGCTCATGTTCTTAAGTCGTTAGTGTTTTAGGAAATCGAGTTAGGAGGCTTAGCGGCCGCCGAGGGATTGGATGGCTTTTCCGAGCAGGTCGTCGTGCTGCTGGATCACCTTCTGGTTTACCTGAAAGGAGCGGGACACGTTGATCAGGTTGATCATTTCCGTGGTCGCCGAAACATTGCTTTGCTCGAGGGAGCCGTGGCGGATGATGGTATCCTCTACCGGGCGATTGTAGCCGGTGTTGTTCGGTCCGAGGATGAATCCACCGTGCGAGCGGACCATGTTGTCCGGATCGCCGATCTCGCGGATGCTGAGATGAGCGAGCGGAGCCCCGTTTTGGCTGAGCGTACCGTCGTTAGCGGCAGAGACCTTGCCGTCTCCGAGGCGCAACTTGATGACGTGACGGGTATCGTCCATGACGTGGAAGCCTTGCTTGCTCACGAGCTCGCCTTCGTCGTTGACCTTGAACTGGCCGTCGCGGGTGTAAACGAGCTGGCCGTCATCGGCGCGAAGCTCGAAGAAGCCCTTTCCCTCGATCGCGAAGTCGAAGTCGCCGTTGGTGGTGACGATCGAACCGCTGGTAAAGTCTACGCCGCCGACTCCCTTGGTCTGGATGCTGGCGTGCTCGAGTATGTTCCCGAAGTCATTCTTGATGCCTACCTTGCCGGCTTCGACTCCCTCGAAGGAGAGGACCGCCTTCTTGTAGCCAGGCGTCGACGACTGGGAGATGTTCTGGGCAATCGAGTTGTTCCAGTTCTCAAGGCCCGTCATGGCCGCTGCGTTTTGATAGACTCCGTTCAGCATTTGGGTGCTACAAAGCAACCCACGTGCCAAATACACAAAACACTAACCTACAACAACTTGCAGAATAAGGTAAAACAAACGGCAATTTTTACCCTCCGACGAGGGGAAGGTTCTGCAGCGATTACTCCTCGTAGCGGCAATCGATCTCGGTCACCTGGCCACAATTGCAGGTGACGACGATCTTGGTCACGCGACCGTTTTCGGACACGTAGGCGACCTTGCTGCCGCCCTCTCCGCAAACTTCGCTCTCCTCCTGATTCTCCGGCTCGGGAGCAGCAAGCTGCCCAAAGCCTCCCGAAACGGGCGGAAGCTTCATCGACTCCTTCGATTTCTTGTTCTCTCCAAGTTGTTCTCTGCCTGAAAGATAGCTATCCATTTTTACTCAGGGGAAGACGGTGGGGCACCTTCCTTCTCACGTTCGTCGAGAATGTTAAATAGCTCGGTCAATACAAGGCTTATCGAGACGCGGTCGTTGGACTCGGCGCTTGGATTCATGAACGGCAGCGGATCGCGGGTGCCATGAGCCGTGACGGACTCGAATTGCCCTGCGCGAACGCCGTAGCGCTCCAGCAAGCGTCGCGTGGAATTCGCGCGATCGCTCGACAGTTCCCAAGCCGTATAGTCCCAGCCGTCCCCTTCGAAGCCTTCCGAAACGTAACCGTCGACCCTGACCATGAAGCTGTGCCGCTGCACCAGCCAAGCGAGGGTTTCGATCACGAAGGAACCCCAGGGAGTGTAATCCGAGGTGTTTTCCACGAAAAACGGGTGAGCGTCCCGGTCGTAGAGGGTGACTCTGAGGCCATCGCTCGTGACCTCGAGATCGACGGGCTTCTGGTCCGGGTTGGAGCTCTCGATATTGAGAAGACGCATGAACTCCTGGGCCATGTCGTAGAGCACCTTGAAGTCGGAAATCTCCGCCTTGCCCCTCGCCTGCCCTTCCCGTTGGGAAAGCTGACCTTTGACATCGTTCTCGATCACGCCCATGGAGTTGTCCATCGGGGTATTGTACGGATCTTGGAAGTACTTCGCCAAATCCTCCTTCAAGTCCTTATCTTGGGAAGTCAGCCAGAGTACCATGAAAAGGGCCATCATCGCGGTCACGAAGTCCGCGTACGCAACCTTCCAAGCGCCACCATGGTGTGTTCCCATTTGCTTCATCGCTTCGGCTTAGCCTCCAGTCGAGGACTTGAGGATGTTTTCGAGGTCGTCCGCGCTTGGGACCATGCTGGCCTCGAGGCTACGACGGGCAAGTTCCACCGCCATGATGGGAGCCAACCCACGAGCGAAGGCGCCGATCGAGCGGGACATGCAAATATAGTAGGTCTCCTCTGCCTCGTTGCCGAACTCGATCACGTTGCAAAGAGGATTGATGAAACCGTATGCGGCGAAAATCCCTAGGAACGTACCGGAAAGGGCTGCGGAGATCTTATGACCAATCACCATCACGTTCTCATTCAAGTAGCTCATGGTCAGGATAATACCCATGACCGCCGCCACGATGCCGATACCGGGAAGGGAGTCGCCGAGCAAGTGGAGCACATTGATCGGGCCGTGGGCCGCATGCTTCTTGGCATCGATTTCGGCCTTGAGCAGCGGCTCGAGCTGGTCGGGCTTGATCTTGCCGTCGATGATTGGGCGGAGAGCGGAACAGAGGAAGGAGACCTTGTCCTTATCCCCTAGAAATTTTGGGTAGTTCGAGAAGATGGAGCTCGATTCGGGAGAGCTGACGTGCTCGTCGAGGGCGAGGAGACCGTTGCGACGTCCGAGCATGAAGAGCTCGTACATCACTTTCATCAAGTCGAGGTAGTCCTCCTTGCCGGGACCTGCCCCTTTCAAGGACGCTATGCAGGCATGGATCGTATGAATCAATACATCCTTCGGCGCCGAAATAACCGCTACGCCG
>JBNKSG010000250.1:0-5750 GCA_050297195.1 Opitutaceae bacterium
CTCTGGATGCGCAGGAAGCCCCTTTGAGCTCCCTCAAGGTTTCTTCTGCCGGCGTATCCGCATTCCCAGGACAGCTTGCGAGCGAAAATTCCGTCGAAGCGCTAAAGAAAGTCGGCATCGACCTGAAAGACCACAAGAGCCAAGGCCTCAGCCAAGATCTGGTAGACAATGCGCTCGCATTTTTCTGCATGACCGACTCTCACCTCGCCATGCTCAATTACCAGATCGACCCTCCTCCCCCAAACGCCTTTCTCATGCGCCAGTTCATCGGGGACGGAATCGACGATCAGATCCCCGACCCCTTCGGAGGCAACCTACGCCAATACGAAGCTTGCCGCGATAGCATGGTCGAAGCCATTCCCTCCCTTCTCGAGATCGTGAGAAAACTGCACGATGCCACAAGCAACGCGAAATAAACAACATCCCTTAGCGACAAACCTAGTCTGAGATGGGCTCCTACCTTTCCCTATTCCTCAAAGGCATCGCTATGGGCGCTGCAAATGTCATTCCCGGAGTCAGCGGCGGCACCATCGCCTTCGTCACCGGAATTTACGAAGAGTTCATCGATAGCCTCAAAGCGTTCGACCTCAAGGCGCTCAAACTCGCAAGCCGCTTCCAGATCAAGGAACTATGCGTCCACTTAAACCTGGCCTTCCTCATCCCACTCGGCCTCGGCGTATTCATTAGCCTTCTCTCGCTCGGAAAAGCTCTCGATTGGCTCTTCACGAATCGTCCCGTGCTCGTTTGGAGTTTTTTCTTCGGGCTGATTCTCGCTTCGGTCTATTTCGTATCCAAAAACATTAGACAACGCTCCCTCTCAGTCTATGCGACCTTCGCGATCGGGACACTGGCTGCCCTTGCCCTGGCTTTCCTGAAACCGGCCGAAGAGGATCCGGCGTTCTACTACGTCGCCATTTGCGGAGTGGTCGCAATCTGCAGCATGATACTGCCCGGCCTTTCCGGATCCTTCGTCCTCATCCTCATGGGAAACTACCAGCTCGTGATGCTACAGGCAGTACCCAACACCGCAGAGTCCCTTCTTGCCGCCGACGTCCCATCCATTATCAGCAACCTGCAAATCATCGCTCCTTTCGCCATCGGCGCTATTGTCGGATTCATAATCCTCTCCCGAGCCATCTCATACCTGCTGCACCACTTCCACGACTCGACCCTCAGCACCCTGACAGGATTCATATTGGGCTCGCTCGTCATCATCTGGCCATGGAAGAACGAAATCTATCTCACCGACGAACTCGGCGCCCTCGTATTGAAAAAAGGGGAAAAGATCGTGCAAGGCTACGAGTGGTTCCTTCCATCCATTAGCGACACCAATACTCTCCTAGGGATTGCCTTGATGGTCGTCGGTATCATAGCTGTCGCGATGCTAGAAAAGTCAGCCCAGAAACGCTGAACCAATACATGCGAAAACGGACAGGCATCGGAATCTCGCTACTCGTAGGTTTTTTCGCGGCTGCCTACTTCCTCTATTCCTATTTCGTCGGATTCGAGAAGGAGTCCCTCGCCAAGAAGCTCCCTCGAGATACCTACGCATCCCTCTCCGTTAGACATCTACGCAAACTCGGCCTAGCTTTTGCCACCGACGATCAGCTGCAAGCCTCGGTTCAAGTTATCCAGGCGATCGGGAAGATCCTCGAGAAGTCCATTCCATCGTTCGATCTTGCAGGCCAGAAACCCGAGATCGACGAAGCGCTGCTGCTTTCGCTCTCCCAGCACTTCAAAACCCAGCTAACCCTCGCAGCCCTTCCATTAGAAAACGCGCCGAAGCAAAGCGTCGCCTTCGCGCTTCTCTCCGACTTTTACGGTCTACCCGAAACCTTTTCCGAAACGCTTCAGGAAATCGGCCGGCAAGCAGCCAGCACCTCTGGAACTGAAATACGCTGGGAAAATAGAAAGTGGCAAGGCATCGCCTACCAAGTCCTCAGTCCTTCCCTTTCCACAATCGATCCCGAGCTGCCTCCCATCCAGCTGTCCTGGGCAATCTACGACGAAACGCTTTACCTCTGCTCCCACACGCAAACGCTGGAAAAGCTGCTAGCCCACGCCACCTCCCAGACGCCCAACAGCGCCCTGGACTTGCTCGAAAAGCACCAGATCGTGAAACATGTGGAATCCGCAGATATTACCCTGCTCCTAAACGTTCGCCCCACGCTCGACCGCCTCGCCGAAAACCTGAAGGCGAAGCTAATCGCATCCGGCGGGCTCACGGCCAGCTTCTCACCCCAAACCTTCGTCAAGGAACTGAAGCTCGACAATCTGGAATCGATCGCCCTGGCGATCGAATTCACCGGTTCCCGCTCAGCGTATTCGGGAGTCACCTACAATTCGGAAATCCCGTTACTGGACTCCCTCAGTCCCTTGCCACGAGCGCCTCACACCCCTCCTGAAAACACCGCGATTTTCGCCTTCGAAGAACTGGGATTCGATACAGGAAAAGGAATCATCACCCTTAAGGACGCCTTTCTCAAAGCGGCCCCGCTCGCAATTTTCCCTTACTTCGGCCTGAGATCATCCATAAAAATGGACAGCGGATTGGATCTGGAATCAGCGCTACCCAGCGCCTTCGACACGAGTGTCACCAGCCTACAAACGATTGACATCGGAACCGGGAAAAACGAGTTCGGCGAAATCCAAGACCAAGTCGTCTGGGACCAAGCCTTTACGTTCAAACTGAAAGACGGCAACAGCTTGAAGGCCATCTTAGACAGCCAGATGCCCAAGCTACTGAGCCTCTCGAGCATGCGAACCTACCAGGAAGATGGGATCGTTTACTTCGATGGTTACGACGATACCACCCTGACGAGCAAGCAAATGGCCCTGTCCTACGATAGCAACTACATCACCTTCGGAAGCGGCACCCTCAAGAGTTTCCATACGCTGCTCGACCAGGCAAATGGGCCCGTACAAGCTACCGACACCAACGGCCCAAGCCCCTACCAAGTCGGCAGCGGTTCCTTAACGGCACGCAAACTTCCCGCCACCCTATTCCAACTAGCCGCCATCCTCTACCAACAAGTAAACAATACGCCAAACATTCCGACGGCGTTCACGGACTTCGAGTGGAGCAGCTTGAGCATCCTCGAACAGAACCGCCAGTCCACTACCTACAAAACCGACGGACACCTCTATCGCGTATCCAAGCAAATCGACTGAATCGGTCGCCGCTATTCTCCGCTGAAGAAACGCCGATAGTTTGATTCCACCTGTCCAGCGAGCTCCTCTAGGGGCATTTCAAAGAGCCCTGCCACAAAGCGATAAACATTTACGATGTTCGCCGGATGGTTGAGCGAATCATCGCCTTCACACCGGTACATTTCGCTCGATTCGACGCCACGCATGTCGGGAGCATCCGTTTCGATCAACAACCGATCAAGCGGAATCTGCCGCAAGGCTTCCCGGCGCTTTTCCTTTCGATCCAATTCGAAGTATCCCGATATGGAAAAATAGGCGCCCAACTTCGCGAAAGGCTCTACCATTCCCAAAGGGCCGCCGTAGGAGTGAAGCAAAAATCCGCGGGCCGGAAGCGTCACCTTACTCAAGAGTTCCTGCATTCGCCCCCAGGCTTGTAAGCAATGAATGGATACAGGCAAATCTCGCTCCACAGCCTGTCCCAGCTGCCACAAGAACGCCTTTTCTTGTCTCTCTAGATCATGCCCCTCGATCCATCGATCCAGTCCGATCTCCCCCACCCCAGCTTCCGGATAGAAATCCCAAAGCCGCGAAAGCATGAATTTCCACGGAGTCGCCACATCGTTCACCTTCCAAGGGTGCAGCCCAAACGAGGGCTTCACTCGACTTGAGTCCCGAGCCAATTCCGCGACCGCATCCCAGTCCTCCGGGCCGGTTCCATTCACCACCACCTCCGCAACGTTCAGCTTTTCATACAAGCCGGAGATCTCGTCCGCGATAGACGCGAGACGCTCGTCCTGCAGGTGGCAATGAGAGTCGTAAAAGTTCATTGGGTCAATTGGACCCAATATACCCCAAATACGCGAGCAAACCTACAGATCTGCCAAAAAATCTTCGAGCCCGTTCAACCCTTCCTCGAAGAAAGCCTCCATTTGCTCATCCTCGTCCTCCGGCTCGTTTGTCATAAGACGGCCTTGCCAGGAGATGCGACTCCCCCCTTGGCACCCCTCCACTCTGATCTTGGAGCGATAGCGGAAATCCGACCAAAGGCCTTGCACCACCTGATAGTAAAACTCGTCGCTATCCTCATCCCTCCAGTACTTCTCGATTAGCTCGGAATCGCCGCCGGAAATCTCGGATCGCCGAAACTGCAGCCCTTGTTCCTCAAAAATCGAAACCTTCTCAATCCAAGGGTGCCAATTGACGATCATCGCCGGCGCCGAGATAAAGCGAAGCACCGTTTCCTTGTCATAAGGAACTTCACGTTCAACCGATGCACCGAGTATTTTCATTGCTTGCGGGAGATTTAGCAGGATACGCCAGAGGAGCCCAGCTTTTGCCGAGTTCCACCTATCCTATCGGCCGAACGGAGCGCTCCCTTCACCCCAGAGAGGCAAAAACAGCAAAAAACGCTGCAATTTCCCACGAAGGGGCGAGCTTAGCGCGACTGAAGCCGAATCTTGCTCAAGCCGTTCAAACGACAAGCATCCATAACATCCGTTACCGTTTCGAGCGGCGTCAAGTTGTGGGCCCGAATGAGAACCGGGATATCGTTGCTCAAATCCGAGAGCTGAGAGATCACCGCCTTCAGCTCCTCGACCTCCACCGGCTTGGTCTCGAGGTAGATCACTCCATCCTCGTCGATACTGATCTGGATCTTGTCAGGAAACTCGTTCTTACCAGCCGACTCGATACTCGGCAGCGTCAGGTTCAAAGTCGTCATCTCCTTGAACTGCATGCTCACCAGAAAGAAGAAGATCAGGATCGTCAGGACATCCATCAACGGTACCACGTTGATCGTCGGCTTCGGACGTTTCCGTGTCAGCAAGCCACTCATGAATCCTTCAATCCCAGCTGCTCCAGGAGCGATTCGATCTGTACCGCGAATGTCTCAACACGACGCTGGAAGTAGCTGTTCGCGATCAGGCAAGGGATCGCCACCGTCAACCCCAGCACCGTCGTGGTCATGGCCATCGAAATCCCCTTCGTAAACAATGCCGGTTCCGGCAAGCCCGTATCCAGAGACACGTTACCAAACACCGTAACCAACCCCGTAACCGTCCCCAGCAAACCGAGCAAGGGAGCCGCGCCCACCACAATATCCAGAAAAACCAAGCCGCGCTCCATGCGATTCACCTCCAGACGCGCATAAGCCCGCACCGCTCCCATATCCGCCTCGTGCTTGTGCCAGTAGCTCAAGATACGTCCGAAAGCCGAGCTATGCTCGCCTGGCCCGCGACGTCCCTCCGTCGCTTCATTCAGAAGCTCGTCCGGCAATACCGCGCTGCGGCGTAGCGAAAAAAGGCGCTCGCAAATCACGAACACGCCCACGAGCGAGCAAGCTAAGAGAGGATAAACGAAAATCCCGGCGTCTTTGAGGATATCTGGCATAAGCAGCTAAACGAATAAAGGGCTACGGCTAACTCGAACCGCGACAACAAAAGACTGCAATGCGCAGCGCATGTTCAACAGAAAAACGCGCTCCTCCCGCTCCATCCCACAACCCCCGCTCCCCCCTAGCTCCCTTTAGCAACACCTAGCAACACCAGGAACACCCACTTCCCCACCCACCCCCCGCCCACTTCCCAAGCTCAAGCCCAAAC
>JBNKSG010000251.1:0-5738 GCA_050297195.1 Opitutaceae bacterium
GAAGACGCGTACAATATCCCGTCGGCCATGCGCAGCATTTTCGAGGACGATCGGGCGGGGCCGCTCGACGTGCATACGGAGCAGGATCTGCTTGATACTTACAGGGCCGCTCAAGGGCTTGAACCAGAGGGACTTCCGGAGGGATTCTAAATGAGCTGCATTACTCAAGAAGCCGGCGGAATTTACCGATATAGGATGATGGGGAATGTTCTGCGCGGAGGCCCGAAAAACTGATCGCTACGATGACTCGGAAAAGAATTTTCAAATCGCTCACTATCAATGTCTTGTTCGTATGCCTTTGCGCTTCGACCTGGGCGGCTTCCTTGGAGCTGGGCCAAGTGCGGGCTAACCGTCGTGGTTGGGTCGAGCTGGAGCGCAAGAGCGAATCCGAGCAGCCGGCATCCGAGGAGACGAGGGAGGTTGAGACCTTTTACGAGGAAGAGGCGGTGGTGACTGAAGATGTCGATGCGGAAGAGGTTTCCGAGACGGACGCGATTGGATCTGAAGCGGTGACCCAGAGCGATGCGGATTCGGACAAGAAGGAACGCGTGAAGCGGGTGCATGGCTCGAACAAGCGCCGTTCGGGGCTGATTTTGATCGGTGGCCGCTCGAAGAAGCCGAAATTGAAGGATGGTTACCTTGCGGTAGACGTTCCTCCCGCGCTTCGTTTTTCGGATGCGGATCCTGTCAATACGCGTCCGCCTTCGCCGGCGTTGCCCGAGTTCAATTTCGTCTCCGGCGAGTATGTGCCCTACTTGATCGAAACTGCTTTGTCCGAGGATGACCTGAACAATGCGGCCCTGCTCTCGGAAATCGTGATCGAGATGCCGCCGCACGAAGTGGTCTCGGGCAAGATCGAGACGCGTTCCACGGCCCAGGAGGAATTGGTGGAGCATTTCGACCTGGATGAACAGCGCTCGACGGTTTTGAGGCCTGAAGAGGTGCTGATCTATTTCGAGACGGATACGAACGTGGGAAAGACGGGAGCGATGGTTCCTTTCTCTCCGGCTACGCCGTCGACGACCACCATTAAGAGTTCCGCGACCCTGACCAAAGAATAGCGATGAAAACTGTCCGATATTTTCTAATCCTGGCGCTTGCCTGCTTTGGGGCGGAGCGGCTCCTTGCATCCTCTCCCGCTCACGGCCATAGCGAGCCTGCTGAGGATAAAGCGGCCCATGGCGGGCATGCTGGGGAAAAGCCAGCCGAAGGTGAGCATGCTGAAGAAGAGGGTGATGAGGCTTTCGACCCGCATCGTATCGTGATCGTGGAGCCGAAGCGGGAGCTCGATCCCGAGCTGGCATCCGAGCAGGTGCTACGTTATTTCGAGGCTGCGGTTACGGAGTGGAAAGGCGGGGACGTCGAGTTTGCGGAGAGCTATTTTGCGGCGGCCTTGGGCGTGCCTTCTGAAGTCCCGGAGAAGGAGTTGGTGCTGTCGAAGATGGGGGAGCTTTATCGCAAGTCTGGGATGTTTCCCAAGTCTGCAGCGATATACGAGCGGCTGGCGACGGAGTTTCCGGAGACTCGCCGTTTGCCGGAGGTTTACATGGAGCTGGGCGATATCTATAGGGAGATGGGGGCCCAGGAGCTTGCGATTTCTCGCTACTACCAGGTGCTTAATGCCACGCTGAACGTTTCGTTCGATCAATTGGAGAAGTACCGACAGGTTTCCTTGGACGCGAAGCTTGCGATCGCGGAGACGCATAAGGAGCGCGAGGAGTACCAAGAGTCCTATCGTCTCTACGAAGCGCTGTTCCGTCTCGAGCTCAAGCCGGTGGAGCGGCTTCGCGTGCACTATCGCATGTGTTATCTTTTGTATGAGCTGGCCAACTACCAGCGTGCGGTGACTCATCTGAAGCACTTTTTGGAGGAGTATCCGGAAAGTCCGCACAACCCGGAATTGCGTTACTTGCTGGCCAAGTCCTACGAGCACCTGAACCGCAAGCCGGAGGCGTTGCGCGAGGTGGTGAATATCTTGCAGTCCCAGATCAACATGGAGCCTGGCTACGTGAGCGACGCGGACTACTGGAAGCGTCGCACGGGTAACGAGCTTGCCAACGAATTCTACGAGAACGGAGATTTCCGCAGCGCCCTGACTATCTACCAGGCCCTTGCTCGCTACAGCTCCGCTCCCGCGTGGAGATGGCCCGCGATCCACCAGATAGGTCTCTGTTTCGAGCGGCTTGGCTTGCCGGACAAGGCCAAGCTTGCCTACGAGGAAATCTTGGATCCGGAAGATGGTCAGCTGATCGCAGATGCGAATTTGGGGGAGAACCTTCGCTCGCTCAAGGAAATGGCTCAATGGAGGCTTGAACACTTGAATTGGGAAGATGATCTTGTGGCTCGCCTTCAATTGCTGAAGGCTCAGTAAGACCAACGATCTGATCCCGTAGCCATGAACCCAGCTAAGACCGAAGCGATTTTGCGCGAACACGTTCGTTTGTGCTCAGACCTGCACGACCTATTCATAGAGGAAGGGCAGCTGATGCGTTCGACTGGCGAGCCGCCGAGCGAGGAGTTCTTGGAGAAGAAGAAGAAGTTCGTGGACGTTTTGGACAAGGGGCTTGAGCTCCTGCGGATGATCAACGAATCGGGAGAGCCGGTTCCGCCGATCTTGTCCCCTTTGGTGAAGGAGTGTCGCGACAAGATCATGAAGCTTATGATCGTGGATCGCGAAAACGAGCGCTTGCTGCTGAAGTGCTCGTTGCCGCCTCGCATGAAGGAGGCCTACTCCAAGGTGGCTCCGGGCCAAGTGGCGCGGGCCTACGGCAAGTTTGCCAAGTAGTTGGCTACTAGGCGTTGCTCCCGCTGTTGGGCGTGAGCTTGAGGGCGACGACGCAGATGTCGTCGGTGGAGGAGCGACCGTCGAGGGCGGTGGCGAGCGAGCTTTGCACGTGTTCGAGCTGCTCTCCGATGTTCCGGCTTGTTGCGAGTCCGAGGGCATGGACGAGGCCTTCCTTTCCGAAGTCGCTTCCGGTGGATGTGCTTTGTTCGATGATGCCGTCTGTGAAGAGGAAGAGTTCCGACTCGCTGCCGAAGTCGAACTTTGTATCGCCGAAGGGTTCGCCTCCGAGCAGTCCGAGGGCGGGGCCGACGATATCGCAGGGGCATTCCTGGAAGTCGTTTTGGGCGTTCTTCAGGATGGGGCAGGGGTGGCCGGCGTTGGCGAGGATCGCTTCGCCTCGGGAGAGGTCGACGATGAGGTAGGCGGCTGTTACGAAGCGGGGGAATTCATCGTCCTCGGCGAGCGAGAGGATGGTTTCGTTGAGGTGCTGGAGGACTTTTGAAGGGTGCCCGAGGATGTCGGGGATTTCCGTCATGAGTCCGCGAATGAGCATGGTGACGAGGGCGGCTTTGACGCCGTGCCCCATGACGTCGCAGACGAGCACGCCGATGCGGTTTTCGTCGACGGGGATGAGGTAGAAGAAGTCGCCCGCGAGGTGGTGGCTGGGCTTGTAGATATAGCAGGCTCGGAAGCTCCAGTTGTCGCCGTCCTTTGAATACATGCGGCTTTGGTTGAAGCCCATGGACATGAGCTGCTCCTGGAGCTGGCGGGCGACGAGGAGCTCTTCCTCGTATTGCTCGTTCTTGGCTTGGAGGGCTTCCTTGGCCTTGCGGGCCAGCTCTTCGGCCTTTTTCTGTTCGGTAATGTCGAGCGACATGCCGACGATGCCTTCGATGGTTTCCGATTCGGTGCGGAGGGGAACTTTGGAGGTGAGCACCCAGCGGTTGCCGGCGAGGATGCTCTTGTCGTACTCGAGCTTGTTGTTGATGGCTTCGCCGGTTTCGATGACTCGTAGGTCTTCTGCCAATACGCGGTCTGCCCGGGGGTCTTCGATGACGTCGGTGAGCAGCTTGCCGGTGATGTCGAGATCGTTGGGGATGCCGACGACCTTGCGGTACTCTTGGTTGACGAGGATGAACTTGCCTTCTCGGTCGCGCAGGAAGAGGCGGCAGGGGAGGATTTGCACGATGGTTTCGAGAAGGCGTCGCTGGCGGAAGACTTCGCGCTCGGCGATCTTCTGCTTGGTGATGTCTCGGGAGAGGCCGAAGGTGCCGCAGATCTTGCCGTTCGGGTCGTAGAGGGGGAGCTTTGAGGAGATGACCCAGCGCTTTTCTCGTCCTTCGTGAACGGAGAGTTCTTCCTTGAAGCTCCAGCCTTTTCCGGTGCGGATGATTTCTTGCTCGTCCTCGAACTTTGCTCGGGCGGAGTCGGCCTCGAAGAAGTCGAAGTCGGACTTGCCGACGATGGCGGAGGGTTCGCCGACTCCGTGGTAGGTGGCCATGGATCGGTTTACGCAGATGAAGCGGCTTTGCAGGTCCTTGAAGTAGACGTGGTCGGGAAGGGACTCCATGAGCTGCTGGAACAGCTGGGTGCCCATGTCTTCGTCTTCGTGGAAGAGGCTTTTTTTTCCTTCCTTGATCCCGAGGTTGTAGGCTTCCTCGAGCATGCGATCGACTTCCGCTTGGCTTATCTTGATCTCTTCGTTCGCTTGGCAGTCTTGCGGCTTGATGCCGATGCGTGCGAGAGTGTGCTCAAGGATTGTGTCCGCGGGGTTCATCGATTGGGGAAACCAGTTTCCAAAACATAGACGGCAAGTCCTGTTTGGCAAATGCAGAGTGGTTCCTTCCGAAATATGCAGGTTTGGATTAGTCTTTCTTACTTAGATTTCCTGTTGTGTCGGCGGGGCTGGGCGCAAAAAAGCGGTTCGGACAGTATCCGAACCGCTGATACGGTAAATGGTGTTGCCGCGCCGCCTAGCTGACTACTGCGCCGTCGTGGGACGTTTCCACGATGCGGACGAGCTCCTTGATGTTGAAGGGCTTGGCGAGGGTTGCCACTAGGTTCGGGTACTTGAAGTGGCGGGCTTCGTCGTGGAAGCCGGAAATGATGATGAACTTGGTCTTGATGTTTTGCCAGCCGGAGAGGAATTCGAGGACCATCTCGCCGGAGAGGCGTGGCATCTTGAGGTCGAGGAGGACTACGTCGAATTGGTGGTTGGGATCGGATAGGACGGATACTGCGTTGTGTCCGTCGCACAGGACGGAAACATCGTGTTCCTCGCCGAAGACGGTGAAGAGCAGGAGTCGGATGGCGGGATCGTCGTCTACGATTAGAATTTTCATTTTCCTGAAGCTGAGTGGCTTGTTTTGAGTGAGCAGTTGGGAACTCGGTTTTGCGTGGGGGGAGCTACGCCAAGTTCGGGGCTGTGTTATAAATCGGCTTTTGGGGGATTTTCTGAGGTTGTTTCTCTACGTTTTAACTTGAATTAGCCTCTTTGTTACACGGGCTCAGTTTTTGCCTGAGAGGTGGGGCTTCTTCGCGTTTGTGATGAGCGGGGAGGTGAAGCCGCCTGCGTCGAAAAGGGTGTTGTTGATTTTTCCGTAGAAGGTTTGGATCTCGCTTTCCATGCAGCGTGCGGACTCGCGAATGGTAGAGATGTCGCTGGGCTCGATCCAGTATTTTTCGGTGACGGACTGGAGGAATTCGAGCTTTTCGGCGAGGGCTGCCACGGTGGCGAGCGAGTCGGCGAACATTTCGGTCTCGGTGGGGGAGAGCTGGGCTTTTACGAGTGGCTTCTTTTCGGCCTGGGGCGCGGCGGCGGGGATGGTGTGGATGTGCTGGAAATCGTAGCTGGGAAGCACGTCGTCGGCGGTCCCGTTGGCGCCGCCGAAGCTGCGCTGGCGGCAGAGGCGGTCCTCCCCGTCCTCCTGCTGCGGGACGGGGATAATAAGAT
>JBNKSG010000252.1:0-5696 GCA_050297195.1 Opitutaceae bacterium
GGGAGCCAAGGAAGAGACGATTATCGCTCGCGTGGGCGAAGGCATCGTAACGACCATTGGTTCTGCGGATAGCTACAAGAAGGTGCTCGAAAGCCCGGATAGCATTTCCAAGGTGGTGCTGCAGCGTGGCTTGGATGTGGGGACGGCCTTTGAAATTCTCTCGATCGATATCGCTGATGTCGATGTTGGTCAAAACGTCGGAGCGATGCTCCAGGAAGCTCAAGCGGAAGCCAACAAGAACATGGCTCAGGCTCAGGCGGAAATCCGTCGCGCGGCTGCGGTGGCTCTCGAGCAGGAAATGCAGGCGAGGGTGCAGGAGATGCGGGCCAAGGTGGTGGAGGCGGAAGCCCAGGTCCCGCTGGCGATGGCGGAAGCTTTCCGCAGCGGAAACTTAGGGATCATGGACTATTACAAGATGAAGAACGTAGAGTCGGACACTCGCATGCGTGACTCGATCTCCGGCAAGGGAGATAGCGAGAAGGAAAGCCGCTAGGAGCCATGGATTGGCTTTTTGACAACCTTGGCAAGCTGGCGCCTGTCGTTATCTTCCTGCTCTATATGATTTCTTCCCTAAAGGGGAGGGGAGCTGAGCAGGAGGAGGAAAACGATCCGGCGGCTGCGGAGCGCGCGAGGAAGATCCAGGAGGAGATCCGGCGCAAGATTCTCGAGCGACAGCGTGGGGATGCGGGACCGACAGCTGAGCCGCCCAAGCCTCTTGTCTTTGAGGAACCGGAAGAGGAGCCGGAACCGCTTCGTCCCGTTTCCGCTCCCCGACGTCCCCGAGCGGTGGAGGTGGAGAGAGCTCCCTCTGAGCTCTCTTCCCGTAGCCGCATGGACTCGTACGAGGAGCGTCGCCGCGAGATCGAGGCGAAACTGGAAGAGGCGAAGAAGGCGCAACGTATGGCAAAGGAGAAGGTTGGATCGATCATGAAGGGCAAGCCGCTGGTTCCTATCAGCGCGACACCTGTATCCAGTGGTCAGATACGCCAGCGTTTGAAGAGAAGCCTAGGGGATCGCGATTCGCTGAAGACGGCGATCTTGATTCGCGAAGTTATCGACCGTCCGGTTGGCATGCGTTGATTTGCTGTTGAGTTGGACTTCGCGGCCGCTTCTTTTGGGGAGCGGCCTTTTTTTTAGTTTATGCGCAAAAGCAGTGGAGAGTGCTGTGTGGTGGTGTCGTATCGAAGTCGGGCTGCCGCTTGCGGCATGCGCATTGCAGGAGAAAGCGCCGATTTGGGAACTGCGGCGTGGCGCGAGTCGTCTACGTTTTTCGAGCTACGCCTCCCTGTGGTGCCAGCCCTACTATTCGCGGATTCCACTGCATTTGGTGGTGAGCCAAAAAAAGCCGCAGCTCTGAGGCTGCGGCTTGTTTGGAAAAAGGGTGTCCGTATTCGGATTTTCGAGACGGGTATTATTCCGCCTTGAACATGTGCACGTCGCGCTGTGGGAAGGGGATCGTGACGCCTTCGCTGTCGAGGCGTTGCTTGATGTTCTTTTGGAAGTCGAAGAATACGTTCCAGTAGTCTTCCTTCTTGGCCCAGGGGCGAACGTGGAAGTTGACGCTGCTGTCGGCGAGCTCCGATACTACGACTTGGGGCTCCGGGTCCTTGAGGACGCGTTCGTCGGCGTTGAGCACGTCGTTGATGATGCCGATGACCTTGTCGAGGTCGTCGGAATAGCTGACGCCTACTGACATGTCGACGCGGCGTGTGTCGTTGGCTGTGATGTTGGTGATGCTGCCGGACATGATGGAAGAGTTCGGCACGATGATCTTCTTGTTGTCCGGGCTGTGCATGATGGTGACGAGCACTCCGATTTCCACGACTTTTCCGATATGGCCACCGGCGTCGATGACGTCACCGATGCGGAAGGGGCGGAACATGATGATGAGTACACCCGATGCGAAGTTCGAGAGGGAGCCTTGCAGGGCTAGGCCGACTGCGAGGCCGGCGGCACCGAGTACAGCTACGAGTGAGGTGGTCTGGAAGCCGATTTGTTGAATCGCAGCCAAGATGACGGCGATCATCAGCAGGTAATAAAGAATGCTCGAACCAAAGGAAACGAGGGCAGGGTCGACCTGCTTCTTTTCCATGGCTTTAATAGTGCCATTGCGGATTTTTGAGACAACCCATTTACCGATTACGAAAATGAGGATTGCGGCGATGAGCTTCAGTCCGTTCGCAGTTGCCCACTCTACGATGCTGTTGATTCGGTCCTCCGTGAAGAAGGACATAATGCCTTCGTTTGAGGAATCGGCGGATTGAGCAGCGGTAGCGGCTGCGTCGATATTTTCTTGTGCCATAGTGAACGATTAGGTTGGTGGTGAGAGAAGCTGTAAGAAAAATGATAAATCGGGCCGCTATCCAGTTTTTTCTGTTGGTAGTGAGGGATTTATAAAAGCCCAACCGAGTGGACAGGCAGCCGGCTTTTGCGCTCGAGCTCTGGTAAAGTAGTTGGTTCCGATGTAAGTGCTTGGTGTGAAACCATTAGCCCGCGATTCGTGGAAAACGAGCGGGCTGTAGTGGAGATTGGACTACTTCGAATCGCCGTATGGGGATTCGAGGTTCTGAGTCGCGCTCAAAACCCTCCCGCGAGGAGGTCTTGTGAGAGTTCGCCGTCGAATTCTTCCTCGGGCGCTAGCTCTTCGTTTTTCAAGGGATACTCCAGAACGAAGTCCTTGAAGTGGATCAATTCGAAGCGGCCGTCTTCGTGCTCGACGATGGCTGAGAGGGATTCCACCCAATCGCCCGAGTTGAGGTAGTGCAGGTTTTCGAAATGCTTGTCGGCGGGCGTGTGGATATGGCCACAGATCACGCCGGTGCAGCCGCGGGAGGCGGCGAGCTTGGCTAGCTTTTCCTCGAAGTCGGAGATGAAGCTCACCGCCTTTTTCACCTTGGCTTTGATCGCTTTGGAGAGGGAGTAGTACTCCTTGCCGCGCCATGAGCGGTACTTGTTGTACCAGCGGTTGAGGCTCATGAGCATCTTGTAGCCCCAATCGCCGAGGTGGGCGAGGAAAGTGAAATTCTTGGTGATGGTGTCGAATACGTCACCGTGCAGGACGAGGTAGCGGCCGTTCGGGTTTTCGTGGATGTAGTCTTCCACTATCTTGACGGTCGCAAATTCCATGGGGAGGAAGCGGCTTAGGATGTCGTCGTGGTTGCCTCGCAGATAGATGACCTCTTGCTGGTGCTTCTCGACGCGTTTGAGCACGTAGCGGACAAATTTCGTGTCCATCTTGCTCCACTTGCTGCCGCGTCCGAGCTGCCAACCGTCGATGATGTCGCCGTTGAGGACCAAGCGGTCGCAGCGGGTGTGTTTTAGGAAGTGCAGGCATTCTTTCGCCTTGCAGTTCAAGGTGCCGAGATGGACGTCAGAGATGAAGATCGTCTTGAATCTGAGCGGAGGCTTCTTCATGAGTTGCGAGCTGACCGAGGAGGTTTGGTGCGGTTACGCTCTTTCGTTAATGACGCTCGATGAGGGCGGCGCGAGTCAATTGTTTTCGCTAAAGGGAGATGTCACCCACTCGTAACTGCTCGGTAGCGCAGAAGTCACAAATGCAGGGAAACAGACAGGAAAGCGTGGCCGAAGATCGGCCCTTGGAGCGAATTTATTGCCTGAGCGGTTGTACGGCGGTGGGCAAGACGGAGCTTGCCCTGCGTTGGGCTGAGCAGCGCGGCGCCGAAATCGTGAACTGCGATTCGCTGCTGTTTTACAGGGGCATGAATATCGGAACGGCGAAGCCCGATGCGGCGGAGCTCAGTCGCGTGCCGCATCACCTGATCGACTTCCTGGAGCCCGCGGAGCAAATGGACATCGGCCGCTATGTGGACTTGGCTATCGATAGGATTCGGGAAATCCAAAGCCGAGGCCGAAAGGCGCTGGTGACGGGGGGGAGCGGATTTTACCTGAAGGCCTTTTTCGAACCGGTCGTGGATGCGGTCAGCGTTTCGTCTGAATCGGAAGCGGCGGTGCGCTCGTTGATGGAGGAGGGCTTGGATGCTGCGGTCTCTGAACTGCGGAGGCGTAATCCCGAAGGCTTGGACGGCCTCGACGTGGCGAATCCACGGCGGGTCGCCAAGGCTTTGGAGCGTTGCGTGGAATCGAGCCTGACCTTGATCGAGCTCAAGGAAGCGTTTGCCGCTCAAACGAACGCTCTGGTGGATGCTCCCAAGTCGCTCTGCATTTTGGAACGCGACAAGGAGGAGCTCAACGAACGGATTGCTCGGCGGGTTTCGATCATGTTGGAAGCCGGCCTCGTTGCCGAAGTCGAGTCGCTGCTCGAAAGGGGCATCGAGCGGAACCCGAGCGCTTGTAATGCGATTGGCTATCGGGAAACGATCGCGTATCTACGCGGCGAATACGATCGGGAGACGCTTGCGGAGAAGATCGCGACCAACACGCGTCGTTTGGCCAAGAAGCAGCGTACTTGGTTTCGCGGGCAATTGCCTCCGATCGCGAATCGGCTCGATCTGAGCGGAGACCGACAGCCGGAAGTCGATGAGGTATTCAAGGAACCCGCCTAAGAATTTTGCCTCGCCACCAAGGAATTGAGGCGACAATGCTGCGTGAACCATGAGTGATAAGAACGAACAGGAAGAGGGTGAAATCGTCGACCTCGACACATGCTCCAAGAAGAAGTCGATCCTGATTGCGGCCGCGATCACGGCGGTGCTCGGATTCGTCAGCTACAGCTACATTTTTCTCTGCATGCACTACATCTTTGGCGGCTTCGCTGCAGCTGGTGGATTCGCTAAGCGTTACAGTATCACCATACCAGCGGGAACAGGCGCAAAATTGGGAGCGGTTTCGGCTTTTTTGGGAATGTTGGTCACTTTCAGTATTTTCATTGTTCTCTTTTACAATGGCGTTGCCGACGAGATGATTGAGCAGTTTCGTGGGGAAATGCTTCAGCGATTGTACGAAGAGGGGCGGGCGGAAGCGGCTGATTGGTTTGAAACATTCTCCTTGGACAGAATCCGACTGCTTATCGTGTTCGCATTCGTTGCCGCTGGTTCAGCTCTCTCGCTCATCCTTGGCGCTTTGGGAGGAGTGATCGGCGCCAGCGTTTTCAAAAAAGGCCCTCTCGCCCAATAGTTTTTACCATACCTGCTATGTTCGAAATCACTGTATTTGTTTCCCAAGAGGAATTCGCAATTTTGGAAGACGCGGTCTTCGAGGTCGAAGACGCGACGCGTTGGAACCTTTTCGAAGACTTCGAGGCCAAGGGCTATCGCGTGCAAGGCATCTACGACACGGAGGCCGAAGCTGAAGCGGCTTGGGCGGAGCTTTCTGGAATCGCTAACGTGAGCGGCGAGGCGAAGCTGCGAGAGATCCAGGATTCCGATTGGAAGGACAGCTACAAGGAGCATTTCAAGCCTTGGGCGATTGGTCCGCTGCACTGGGTGCCCGTGTGGTTGAAGGGTGAATACGAACTGCCGGACGGACACGAAGCGGTTTGGCTGGATCCTGGTATGGCATTTGGAACGGGTAACCACGGCACCACGCGTCTTTGCGTTGAGCGCTTGATCGAAGCCCGCGAGCGAATTGGCACCGACCGCATCGGCGACCTGAAGGTTGTGGATGCGGGCTGCGGATCGGGCATCTTGGCCATTTCCGCAAAGCGTCTTGGTTTTGGCAAGGTGACCGGTTTCGACAACGATCCGGATGCGGTCCGTATCGCGGTGGAAAACGGCGAG
>JBNKSG010000253.1:0-5675 GCA_050297195.1 Opitutaceae bacterium
CCGTCTCCTGCGCCCTTGATGCGGAACAAAGCAACTTTGCAATAGAATGTCGCTGTCTCGCTAGATCAGCCGCTCCTCGGACGACTTCCTCGCTACGTGCAAACCGAACTCCCACGGGACGGTCTCAACGCCTAGGAGGGATTATGCATGTGATTGCCTAAACGCTAAATCCTTCAAGAGGCATTCCGAGCTGCGTTTTCGGGTGTTCCCTGGCTCCGAGGAAGACACCCTATACCTAGGGGTCTCAAATTTCCTAGCTCTGGTAAAAAACGCACAATTTAGGCGCATAAGGGACATGGTATTCTCAAGTATGGGATTCTCTAGGCGATCAGCTGCGGCACACGACGCAACACCACTCGCTATGAATCTCACCTTCGCAAAACGATCAACGCTCGCCTTCGCCTCCCTCACTCTCCTTGGCGTCATCATCGGAGGCATAGGAATCGGAACCCAGCAGTCTATTCTCAGGGACCTAAAATTCTTTTCGCAAAACATATTGCCGGGCACCGACAACCTCCTGCAGCTAGACCGCGACTTGCACCAAGCCTACATCGCCCAAGTCTTGTTTTTGAATCATGCGCAATATGGCGACCTCTTCCCAGGAACAGTCAGCCGGTATCACTCAGCTCAATACAGCCCTCACCCAAATGGACCAAGTGACCCAGACCAACGCAGCATCTGCTGAGGAAACCGCAAGCGTCACAGTGCAGCTGGATCAGCAAGCAATCAAACTACACAAAATGGTTGATGAACTTTCTGGTATTCTAGGTATCGAAGCGACAAATACTCTTTCGTCGAGACACCAAGTGCAGCCAGCCCGGATGACAGCGGACGAGGAGGCCTGGGAGTTCGACGATTCGCAGCGTTCGAGCAACACCTTTTCCACCACTTTCAACAACTAATCAAACGATAAAAAGACCATGCGAAACGCACTCATCTACATCGCAACCATCTGCCTACTACCATTGGCTGCCTATTGTGAGGACGGCCCCGATCTGTGGCTCACGGTAAACGGTCCCTCCCAAGAAATCGGAGAGCAAACCAAAACAAAGACGCAAGTTGCGATTCGATTTCCCGAGTTCGGCGAACTCAGCTACTTCTACCTCTCGCAGAAGTTCACCACCAAACTCAGCGAAAAATGGTCGCTCGGGACTCATCCCGTTTTTGAAACGACCAAGAAAGGCGACGATTGGTCCAACACCTACCGCCTCGACCTCGAGCTTAATCCCGCGAAATTCACGCTGGGCGACAACGGCCCCACCATCAGCATGCGCAACCGCTGGGAACTACGTTGGAAGGAAGGCAAAGGCAGCGAGATCTTCCACCGTATCCGCCATTCCTCCAAAGCCTCTTGGAAAATCGATGCCGGCCCCTTCACATCCTTCACCATCGGGGACGAAATCTTCTTCGAAGAGGATAAAGGCAAGGTCACCAGAAACCGCTTCTACCCAGTGATCCTTGGGTCGAAGCTCGGCGACCATAAGATCAATTACTACCTCCTCTACCAGAGCGATCGCAAGGGCACTTCCGCAGACTGGAACGGACGATATGTCCTCGGATCTTCCTTCAGCTTCTAGGCTGACATACAGGATTCAAAAAAGCACAAGCCATTGGCTTCCATTGAGAAGGGCGCAGTCATGCGCCCTTTTTTTGTCATCGCAGACGCAGTTGAGGGCGCTCCCCCTCACCCGCCTAGCCTGCATTATTCATGAAATTCGTAGCGAGAGTCCGCGAGCCCAGTGCGGAAGCGGTTTTGACGCCGGTTCGCGGGAGAGGCTGGGTTGAAACCCCGCTTCGGTCGCGAACCAAGGCAAGGACGCTTCCGTGCGGGATTCGTAGGCCGCGTAGTAGAAGTCTCATGAATAATGCAGGCTAGAGCACGATCTTCACGCCACGGCGAAGATAGGTCGGCGAATCGAGGTCCTGCCCTTCAAAAAGGGTGCCGTCCGAGTTTTCGAATTCTCCCTTGGGGTCCCCTTCGGAGAAGGAAAACTCCTCTTGCGAAGCGCCTCTGCTGCTCTGGTGCGTAACGGGCTCCGATGCCCCCTTCGACTTGCGCGGAGCCGTTTCGGTCCGTTCCACCTGGACCATCCCTTTGCTCGCCTTCGGTGGAGCAACACGCGGCTTCACCACCTTGGTGAAGGGAACGCTGCTCACCTCGCTCGTTCCCAAAATGCAAATCTCGACGGAATCCCCGAGGTCCTCGTCTACGACGGCGCCCATGGTCACGTTGGCATCGGCTCCAAACTCCTCGGAAACCGCCTCCATAATCATTTGCGTATCAGCAATTCCGATACGAGCTCCACCCACGATATTGACAAGCAGCTGGTCTGCCTTCTTCGAAAATTCCGGAGTGTGCAGCAAGGGGCAAAGCTTCAAGTCGGCCACCGCCTCTACCGCCGCGTTCGGACCATCGCCACTCCCGAGTCCAAAAAGCGTTTTACCTGCCTTCTTGGCAAGCATCTGACGAAGCTGGGCAAAATCCAAATTGATCATGCCCGTCTTGTTCATCATGCACCAGATGGAGCGAATCGCCTTCTCGATCCAAGCGTCCGCCTTGGCAAAGGCGTCAAGCAAGGAGGCATCCGGATCCGATTCTTGAATCAGCAAGTCATTGGGCAAAGGCACCACTGCGTTACACGTATCGCGCAAGCGCTTGAGCCCCTCTTGGGCCACGTTCGCCCGAGCCGATCGCTCGATCGTGAAGGGCAAGGCCACGAAGGCGATCACGATGGCCCCGCTGCGCAAGGCCTGCTCGGCGATCACTGGAGCGGCTCCCGTGCCCGTTCCTCCACCTAGACCGGCCGTAATGAAAAGCAGGTCCACGTCGCTAACGAGCTCGTCGATCACATCGATATGCTTCAAGGCGGCTTCGCGCCCGACCTCTACGTCGCCTCCCGTTCCCAATCCTCCTGTAACGGATTTTCCGATACAGATCTTGTTCACGATGGGAGAATCCGCAAGAGCCTGCTGGTCCGTATTGACCGCAACCAAATCCACGCCCGTCACTTGGGAGAGCATGAGGCGATCGACGATGTTCGAGCCAGCTCCGCCCACTCCGATCACTTTCATGCGGATTTCGGGGGAATCGTTTGGCTCGTCGGTGTCTGAATCGCTCATGATTTCGGGGTAGAAATTGCTTGGCTAGGCCTTTTGAAACAGGCTCTTGAGGCGGCCAAAAATACTGCTCTGGCGGTGCTTGGCATAGCCTTTCTCGCTTTGGTATTGCAGCCCGTAGTGCAGCAGTCCCAAGGCCGTACTGTATTGGGAATCCTTCAATTCTCCGGAAGCCATGGCAGCGTTATCCCCCACATGCGCTTGGATTCCGAATACGTCTTCCGCGCACTGGTCGATGTTCGCGAGCTTGCTGGAACCACCCGAAAGGATGACACCTGAAGAAATCTTCTCCGGCGCGAACTGGGCTCCCAGCTTCTTGCGGACCACCTCGAAAATCTCGCTCACACGCAGCTCGATAATCTTTTCGATGCTCCAAAGCGGAATCGGTCGGTCTCCGATTTCGAAGTCGTTGTTCAACCAAACCTTTTCCGTCTTGTCCTTGTGTTCCACAATCGCGGAACCGTAACGCAACTTCAAACTCTCCGCCTGCTTCAAGCGCATGCGTAGGCCAATGCTCAAATCGTTCGAAATGTGGTCGCCGCCAATAGGAAGGCAGCCGGCCTTGATACAGCGCCCGTCCACGAACAGCGCGTAGTCCGTGGTGCCACGTCCGATGTCGATAACCAAGGCCCCACTCTTCTTTTGGTCCATGGTGGCCACTGCGGCGCTACTCGCCAAGCCAGCCAGCACGATGTCGTCCACATGCAGGTTGAAGCCATTGATGATGTGGATCGCATCCCCGATCTTGCGGGAGTCGCCATGCATGGTCCAATAGCCCACCTCCAGGCGCTCGCCTTCCATGCCAACCGGAGAATCGACGCTGCGACCGTCAAGCCGGTACGGGCGCCGCAAATGGTGGATCGTCGTCCGGTTTTCCGGCAATTCGCGGCCTTGAGCGAGCGAGCATGCCTGCTCGACGTCTTCCTGCTGCACACGCCCGTCCGGGTCCGTGATATTGACCGAGGCCTCGCTCGGAAATCCTTCGATGTGGCCGCCCGCCTGAGCAAGGTACACGCCGTCGATCGACACCCCCGCTTGGCTCTCCGCCGCGAGGATAGCCGCGTGCACGCAATCGCTAGCTAAATGATAATCAACGACTTCCCCTTTGAGCAGACCTTTCGAAGACGACTGGCCGAGGCCGATCACATTCAGCTTCCGGCCCTCGTGGATCTCTCCAAGAAGCACCGTCACCTTGCTCGTCCCAATATCAACTCCTGCGATTACTTTCGTCTTATACACCTTGCTTTAACCGTACGGCTGACTGTTTCTCGAATTATTTCAACCCGATACTGCCAGCCTAGGCAGGATTGTTCGTGGATTTCGTCGGAAGCATTCGCGCATCGGAAGGGTCATCAATAAACCGGCTAGCCTGCATTATTCATGAAATTCGTAGCAAGAGTCCGCGAGCCCAGTGCTGAAACGGTTTTGACGCCGGTTCGTGGGAGAGGCTCGGTTGAACACCCCGCTTCGGTCGCGAACCAAGGCAAGGCCGCTTCCGGGCGGGATTCGTGGGCGCGTAGTAGAAGGCTCATGAATAATGCAGGCTAGAGGAATCTTACTGGCACTTGATCTTCCAAGGTCAAATCCACGCTTTCGATTTCGCCCCTTCGCTTACTTCTGCAATCGTCCAAGATGTAATCGAGCCGGCCGAGCTGGCTGCGAAAGTTCGCGTAGCGATCGAAGACCACCTCCTTGGCGCCGCGGCCCTTGGTGATCAGCCGGTCATCGCGCTCCAGCGAAACGACGCGCCAGGCGTTGTAGATATGCGGGGCAATCGCCTGAGCCTCGGAAAGCAGCTCCGCAAGCGGGCCGATATTCTCGATCCGCGAATAGCCGAACTCCTCTTTCGAAAGCGCCACACCGTCCAAGAACGGCAAGGTGCGGGCGACCTTCGGATCCATGCGGTCCGCTTCGAAAACCACGCCTTCCTCGTCCACGAAAAGCTTCAGGGTTTCCCCATTCGGGCGCTGGGCCAAAATCCTCACGATCGGCTTCCGCTCCGTGATGCTCACCTCCAAGGCGTCAGGGAAGCGACGCGATACCACCCCGCTCTCAACCTGCCCGATCGATTCCAGGCGTTCCTTCAGCAAATCCAAGTCGATGCTCAAAAGGTTCGCGTCCTGCGGCACGTCCATGCGGCGCAAAATGTAGTCGCGCTCCAAATTCCCATCGGAATGCACGTCGATCACTTGGATCGGTACCGATTCGCCCGCCTTGGTCAAAATCTCCGGTCCTGCCTCCAGTCGAGGCAAGAAATGTAGCGCCGCCGCAAATACGCCGACGAAAAGGAGGGCCGCTCCCGTTACCTTGAGCCGCCCCATCCAAATACGGCGCTCGGATGCCGAGCTCATAGCCTTTGGCTTAACGCTTTGGTCGATGTCTTTCCACGTATTTGCTTTACGCTTACGACGACTGTTTGAAGTTGGATTGCGAGCAGCCATTTTAGCTAGAAGATTTGCCGTTTCTATACCTCAACAAAGCCGGTTCTACAAGCTTTTGCAGTAGTTCGTCGAAATTGTATCCAAAAAGCGCCGCTGACATGGGCAAAAGACTCGTTT
>JBNKSG010000254.1:0-5658 GCA_050297195.1 Opitutaceae bacterium
AGACCTTTTCCTTGTGGAAGGTGTAGTGGGCGGAGACCCAAACTTTGCGAACGCGTCCGTGGTGATCGCAGCTGCGCTCGTAGTAGCCGGGTACCCATGTTTTCACGGAGACCCACTCCCAGTAGCCATAGTCGTGATGGTGACCG
Source organism: Opitutaceae bacterium (assembly GCA_050297195.1). Lineage (GTDB taxonomy): Bacteria > Verrucomicrobiota > Verrucomicrobiia > Opitutales > Opitutaceae > Pelagicoccus. The sequence continues at coordinate 147 of JBNKSG010000254.1, forward strand.
TAATGGCCTCCGCTGTGGTAGCCGACACTGACATGGGTATCGTCGTCGGCGATGGCAGCTCCGATGATAAGCCCCCCAATGAGGCCGCCAATCAAGGCTTCCTCCTTGTCGCCCGCTCGTGCGGTGTTAGGAAAAGTGAACGCTGCGATTACGGCCAGGAGGGTAAGGGTGCTAATTGCTTTCATTTTTAGTGATCGTTGTTGGGTTAAATTCGTGTGTTCGCGGGTTGGGACGAAGGGGGCGCGGGCTTTATTCATCGAATTCGGAGCTTTTTCGAAATTGCTCGTTTCGTGACCTTTGGCACATGACAGAACGAGTTCGGGCGTGCTAGTTTCCTTAGCCAATGGTTAAGAGCGAGATAGGAGACGCAATGCAAGCGGGGGCCGGGGCGGAGGCCAAGCAGGTGGAGCGCAGCAGCAACTACCTGTTTGCGATCTTTGGGGGCTGCTTGATGCTGCTGGCTCTTGTTTTTCCATTTGTCTACGCGACGCGGGACTTGAGCGTAGGGCTGACGGTGTTGGAGGTGCTGGTCTGGGCCATCTTTTGCGCTGCTTGGCTGCGTCAGGGGTATTTGGTGGACAGGGCTGGGGTTGGTTTTAGCGCAAAGGACTCGGCCCTGAAGCCAGAAACAGGCTCTCGAAGGGAGGAGATTCTTCTCTACCTGCTAGCTTTTGGACCGAGCTGTTTTCTCTATATCTATCTGGCGCATCTGAACACGGGGTATTTCGGTTTCAACTACGTGCTCATGTTCGTAGTCGCAGGTTTCGCGACCTTGATTTTCCCACTATGGATCGCGGTGATTTACCTGCTCTACCAATGTGCAGCTTGGTGGTTGCTTGGCCGATTGATGTGGGGCGGTTGGATGGAGCTCGTGGACGTTGTCACGATGTTGTTCGGCTATCTGTTTTCCGCGATGATGTTCTACATCTTCCGCCGGGAACGCAACTCGCGCAGCCGCGCCTTCGCTCTTTCGGTCGAGTTGGACAAGGCCAACGAAAAGCTGCGCGCTTTTAGCCAACAGGTCGAAGAGCTGGCCGCGACGCAGGAGCGAAATCGAATCGCTCGCGAAATCCACGATACCATCGGGCACTCGCTAACGGTCGTAAACATGCAGCTGGAAACGGCAAAAGCCTTGCTTGGGACGGACAAGGACAAGGCGTCGACCTTTTTGGAAAAGGCTCAGGAGGTGACCAAGAAGGGGCTAGCCGACGTGCGCGCTTCTGTTGCTTCGTTGAGATCCTCGCCGTTGGCAGGGGTCGCTTTGGATCGGGCTTTGGAGACGTTGTTGAACAGCTCTTTCAGTCCCGATATTGCGGTCGAATTCCAGGTGATGGAGGGGGTGAACTCGGTGCCGGTTGCGACGGAATCTGCCTTGTACCGTTCGGCCCAGGAGGCGTTGACGAATGTCCGGAAGCACGCTGAAGCGTCGAAGGTCTCGGTCTTGCTCGACTATTCCGACAGGAAAAGCGTTTCCCTCGAAGTGAGCGACAATGGCAAGGGCTGTTCGGGGACTTCCGGCGGCTTTGGCATTATGGGCATTCGGGAACGTATCCAACTTTTGGATGGAGACGTTTCGTTTTATACCTCGCCAGGCAATGGTTTTCGTCTCAGCATTTCCGTTCCCAGATGAGCGAGCGAATTCGGATAGTATTGGTAGACGACCAATCCCTTTTTCTGGAAGGGTTGCGGACTTTGCTGTCGCTGGATGAATCGCTCGAAATCGTGGGGGAATGCCAAAACGGTCAAGAGGCGCTTGAAGCGTGTCGGCGATTGAAGCCAGCGATCGTTTTGATGGATCTCAATATGCCGGTGATGGATGGCGTTGCGGCGACGAAGGCGATCAAGCAGGAGATGCCGGAGGTGAACGTTCTGACGTTGACGACCTTTGATGACGACGAGCGTGTTTTCGAGGCGCTCAAGGCGGGCTCTTCTGGGTACTTGCTCAAGGATACTCCGTCCAAGCAGCTGGTGGACGCGATTCGAGCGGTGAGTTCGGGAGAGTCGTTCCTGCAGCCGTCGATTGCCTCCAAGGTTTTGGCGGAATTCTCTCGTATGTCGGCGCCCAAACCGGCAGCGGAGAAAAAGCAGGTCAGGCTATTGGAACCGCTTTCTACGCGCGAGGAGGAGGTGCTTGTCTGGCTTTCCCGTGGCTGTAGCAACAAGGAGATTGCCGGACATTTGTCGCTCGCTGAGGGCACGGTGAAGAATCACGTGTCGAACTTGCTCGGGAAGCTTGGCGTGCTTGATCGCACCCAAGCCGCTTTGATGGCACGGGACCTAGGTCTGGTCTAGCCTGCATTATTCCTGAGACTTCTACTAGGCGCCCACGAATCCCGCACGGAAGTGGTCTTGCCTTGGTTCGCGACCGAAGCGGGGTTTCAACCCAGCCTCTCCCGCGAACCGGCGTCAAAACCGCTTCCGCACTGGGCTCGCGGACTCTCGCTACGAATTTCATGAATAATGCAGGCTAGGGATCGTTTTTTTTGCAACTCGACTCTGCCCTTGGGGTAGAAGCGAGAGTCGTATGACGAAAGGCCTATCGGTTTTTCCGTCCGAAAATGACCTTTGGCACGTCACAAACCCCCGCAAGCTCTGACATACTCCTCCCATGTCGATTTACCCTAGTCTTCTCATTCGCGATTCCGCCCGTTACTGGAAGCGTAAACCGTTTCAAGCAGCGCTCTCTGTGATGCTCTTAGCACTTGGTTCAGCCGCAGTCGCGGTTCTCTGGACAATCACCGACTCGGTGGTGCGCCAGCCGCTTCCGTTTCCCGATAGCCAGGATCTCTACGGCATCCAGTCGGTTGACGAAAAGTCCGGCGAGGTCGTCAACTTTATGGCTCTGGCGGACTTTCGTGATTTTCGGGAGCGGCAGGAATCGTTCACGGGGATGTTCGGCTACCGCTCCCAGTATTTGAATTACAAGGACGAGTTCGACAATACGAGGCAGCTCTTCGGGGCCCGTGTCACGAGGGACTTCGCGGACGTTCTCAAGATTCATACGGAGCTGGGAAGTTTTTTCAGCGAAGACGACTTCGCCTCCGAGGCCGCTCGATCGGTGGTGATCAGCTACGATCTTTGGCGGAAGGAATTTGAAGGGGACCGCGACATCATTGGGACTTCCATCTGGCTGGACGAAGCGGCCTACCAGGTGGTTGGGGTGATGCCGAAGTCCTTCAACGAGCCGTCTTTCGTGAACCTTTGGACTCCGTTCCCCGATGTCACGGGGGAGTATTTCGTTCGCGATGCCCGCTACTGGAATGTGGTGGGACGCTTGAAGCCGGGGGTCAGTCCGGGGGCGGCCAAGCAAGAACTCGCCCAGATCGCGGACGACTTGGAGGAACAGTTTCCGGGGACCAACCGGCGTCGCGGCGCGACCATGGATTCGCTGCAGACGATTATCGTCGGCGACTACTCGACGCCCTTGATGCTGATTCTGGTCGCGGTGAGCTTGGTGATGTTTGCGACTTGTTTGAACCTAGCGAACATCCAATTGATCAGTGGCTTGCAGCGACGCTCGGAGAATGGAGTGCGGCAAGCGATCGGGGAGAGTCCCAAGCAGGCGATGGCCCGCGCCTTTATGGAAGCGTGCGCGATTTGTTTTGTTGGTTGCGCGCTGGGTTGGGGGCTCGCAGCGCTTTTCATTGCCAATATCGATTCGCTGCTCCCTGCCATGTTCCTGCCACGTTTGAACGAAGTAGGCATGACCGGCTCGCTCGGTTGGACCATCGGATTGATCGCTCTGCTTTCCAGTCTCAGTTTTGGCCTGTTGCCAGCCGTGCAGGTGGTCCGGTCCAATACGAACGAAATCATCAAGAGCGGGGAATCCCGCCACGGGCTCAGTCGCGAGAGCGGCCGTAGTCGCGCGGCATTGCTCATCGGCCAAATCGCGGTAGCGGTAGCAATCTTACAGGCGGCTTTGCTGGTGGTTCACGAATATCGTCGCTTGCAGGATCTAGACCTTGGTTTTTCTGAGGATGACTTGTTGATGATCACAGTTTCGCCCGGCGAGTCGCGCATGTTCGATTTGCCTGGGTTGGGGGAGTTTTATTCGGAAATGGACGACTGGATCGAAGCCCGAAGCGAGATCGAGACAAACGTGCTTTCCTCGAGCCCTCCGCTCGCTGGTTACGATCTTGAATTCGGTTTTCAACTACAGGGGCGCGACTTAGCTGCCGAGCGGGAAGAAGCGATTACCGCGGTCTACAACACGATCAGCAAGGACTACCTTGATACTTTAGATATTTCCCTCGTGCAGGGGCGAAGCTTTTCCGAATGGGATAATCGAGAGTCGCAAAAGGTCGCGATGGTGAACCAAGCCTTCGTGGATAAGTTTCTCGTCGCTGGGGAGGATCCCATGAGCCAGCAAGTGCAGATCATGCCGTGGATGGTACCGCAGTTCCGGCAGGTGGTCGGGGTGGTCGGCGACTATGCTCAGACGAATGTGACGGATGACCCCAAGCCTATGATTTACGTGCCCTATGAACAAAGCCCTTGGGTGTTCGGTACTTTTGTCGCGCGTGTTAGAAACCTGGATACGTTTAACGCAGAGAAATTCGAAACGGAAATGAAGCAGCACTATCCGGCTGTGGGCATTAACATGGAAACTATCGATTCCGTGCTGGAGCGCCAGTTGTCCATCCAGTCGTTAATGTATCTCGTATTCGTGGGATTTGGAACGGCAACGCTCTTGCTCTCGCTGTTCGGCATTGGTTCTCAAATGGCCTTCAACGTATCCGAACGTTCGCGGGAGTGGGGGATTCGCTTGGCTCTCGGCGCTCGGATTGGGCAGCTCAATGGACTGGTGGTGCGCCGTTTGGCGGTCCCGCTTTCCGTGGGGTGTCTTGCCGGAATCGGACTCTTTGCGGGGAGTTTCCGATACTACCGCCAGTTTGGTGGGGAGCTTGATGTCGTGTTCTTTGTGGCGAGCGCCGTTCTGATATCGGTGATCGTGTTGGCCAGCGTGGCGACGACTTGGTTCGTTTCGGACCGGATCACTCGCTCGAATCCGCAGGAAATTTTGAGGTCTATCTAAACTAGAATCCAAAAACTCGATACATATATGAAAATCAAAGTTAAAACCATCGTCGCCTCGATCGCGTTATTGACGAGCTCGACTTTGCTGGTCGCAGGGGAAATCGAAGAATTGCGAGCTGCAGTCGAAAAATCGGATTGGGCGGCGGCCAGGGCCTTAGGCGAGTCGTTGACCGGAGAGGGAAGCGATAACGGCGAGGCGTACTACCTGCTAGGAAAAGCCTTGGCAGGCTTGAGCGAGAAGGAAACTGCAGTGGATGCTTTCAAGAAAGCGAATGCTTTAGTTAAGGGAAATGCCGACTATCTTGCGGATTATGGATACGCTTTGATCCTGAAAGCGCAGGATATGAACATGTTTCAGGCAGGTCCGGTTTATATGCGGGCCATGGACCAGTACAAAGCAGCGGTGAAGGCGAATCCGGATCACCTCGGCGCGCACATCGGCCTGTCTCGCTATTACATGAACGCTCCGGCTATC
>JBNKSG010000255.1:0-5616 GCA_050297195.1 Opitutaceae bacterium
GGACAGGGCCTCGGCCCAGCCGCCATTTTGGCCGCCTTGTTCTTCGAAAAATGGGGTCCTGCCAGCTTTGAGCTTATGTAAAGACACGCCCTAAGCCTCTACCGTGCCTTCAGCTTCCTTGCGGGACAGCAGCTCGTCTTCCATCCTCAACTCCATCTTGCGATTGATACCATAAGTTAGCACCACCAGAGCCGCGATCGCAGCCAAGCCTGCAGGGAAGAACGACATCATAAGCCGCAATCCTTCAATCGTGCGCTCAGACTGCAAGACGTTGTCCTGGTAGCCGTAGTAGCTCAGCGAATAAGCCGCAAGCGCCGGCCCCACAGCCCAACCGAGCTTCATCGAGAACGTTCCCGCCGAAAAGGTCAGGCCCGTAAAGCGGCGACCGAACTTCCACTCGGAATAGTCAGCCGTATCAGCGATCATAGACCAGAACAATGGCATCAACGGGCCCGTGATAATCGAGAGAGCGATGCCTATGGAGAACATCAACAACACGTCTCCCGGGCCACAAAGAAAGAACCCCGTCCCCATGACCGCGCTCAAAACCGTCAGCGAGAAAAAGGCGTTCTTCTTGCCGCGGAACAGATCCGTGAAGTGCTTGGTGAAATACACCCCCGCAATCGTTCCCACCGAACCGAGCACGTTGTACCAGGTCGCCAGCTTAGTAAACCGCGCGTCGCTCTCCATGTCCGCCACCACGTAGTACTTAAAGTAATACAGCTGGGCCGCGTCGCGCATGGCGATCCACATCACGGTGCCGATTCCCACAAAGATAAGCGCCACCCAAGGCTTGTTCTTGAACAGCTGGGCCAAGTCCTTCTTCACGTTCATTTCCTGCCCCTTGGGCGGTTGCACGCGTTCCTTCGTGCCGGCAAAGGTACCCAAAAACAAAAACGCCGCGCAAACGCCGTAAATGCACATCGTCAAGATATAGCCTTGCTGGGTTTGCGAGCCATCCTCGCTTCCACCCAGTCCGACCACAAGGTACAGGATCGTCGCCTGAACCACGAGATTAGCGGAAAACGAACCGTAAAAACGGTAGGAGGAAAGCACCGTACGCTCTGCCGAATGCGGCGTCATCACTCCCATCAAGGCGCCGTAAGGAATGTTGATCGCCGTGTACGCCAGCATCGCGAGGGAGTAAGTCGCGTACACATAGACGATCGTCCAAGTGTCGTCCAACTCCGGAACCGTGAAGATCAGGACCCCGCTCACCGCAAACGGTAAAATCATCCAACGCAGCCAAGGGCGAAACTTGCCGTCCGGCGTATCGGTACGGTCGCAGACCACTCCCATCATGGGATCCGTAAAGGCGTCGAAGACACGGGTCACCCAAAGCATGGTACCAATGATCGCCGCCTCGATCCCAATAATATCCGTGTAGAAAAACATTAGGAAGGACGAGAAAACCTTGAAGTAGAAGACGGACGCCATGTCTCCAGCGGCGTACGCGAAATTCTCCTTCATCGTGATGATCTTGTCAGGAACATGCGTCGTTCCTGCGTTACCGGCACCAATTTCGTTCGAGCTCATAATCGTGTGAAAATTCCGCAAGCCGAAGCTTCGGACTTCAATTTCGGGGTCAGGTATTAGGGTTATCTGCGGTCGAGAAGATGGGACCTGCTCCAACCGCAGCAGGCCAAAACCCTTTCAGAGGCACAAGCCCAACGCAAGCCAGCTTCGCTCCCAGTATTCGCAAATCGATTACAATTATATAAGAGTACGGCGAATCCCAGAACTTGGAGGCAATTCCAGAGCCCAGTTTCCTACGTTTAGCCACGCATCGACGAGATCCGCCAAACCTCGGATCGGATTCCTAGGACCGGGATACAGAAGACACGCGAATCCGAGTATCCAGAATGCCATTACCCAAACGAGCACCTTCCCCAAAAAGAGAGAACCTGGCGGGTTCATCCATCGCTTCCTCGATTTCGACCGATAACGCCCTCCGTCCTCTACGCTCGCATGAAAATCGGCTCCCAACAAGGCACCCGCTCCCGCCATCCCCACGCGCACCGGGACAAGATCTGCTCTTAGCGGACGCGGGCTGAAGCTCCGCGCTACCAGCCCCTCCTCCTTGCGGAAAGCTGGGAGCAACATATCCGAGCTTCCACTACGCCCCGCCATTGGCGCGACCATCGTTCAAGGCCGATGGGAGGGCTTCGCCCCCTAAGAACGGCAAGCCCCTTGAACAAAGTTCCCTTCGCAATCTTGCGCTTGCCCAAGCTACTGCAAAGCAACAGCCTCACAAACATGTCACGCATCCTTCTTGCCGCCATAGCCGCGCTCGCGATCAGTTCGCCGCTGCGCAGCCAGATCCAGCTGAAGGTCGCCGTCGCCTCAAACTTCCACCAAACGCTGGCGCAAATCGCCGACACCTACCAGGACTCCCATCCCGAAATCCAAATCAGCCTCACCCCCGGGTCCAGCGGCAAGCTCTACGCCCAGATCGCCAACGGAGCCGACTTCGACGCGTTTTTCTCCGCCGACGCCGAACGCCCGCAAAAGCTCGAAGAAGCGAAACTCGCCAACAATGGCAGCCGCTTCACCTTCGCCCTCGGCATCCTCGCTTTCTGGCAACCCGGCTCCGACAATGCCGACTTTTCCCAGACAAAAACCCTCGCCCTCGCCAATCCCAAACTCGCCCCCTTCGGACTCGCCGCTGAGGAAGCCTGCGGAACGCTCCCCCTCCCTCCACATCGCACCGTCACCGCCTCGAGCGTTTCCCAAGCCTTTACCTTCGCCCAAAGCGGTGCCGCCGACTCCGCTTTCGTATCCTACTCCCAACTACTGCAGCGCGACGTCCCCAAAGCTGAATTCCTCCTCGTCGATCCCACTCTCTACTCGCCCATCGCCCAGCAAGCCATCGCTCTCGACGACAAGCCCCAGCTCCTGGACTTTCTCGCCTTCTGCCGCAGCTCGGAAGCCCAAACCCTCATCCTAGCCGCCGGCTACCGACTCCCATGAGCGTATCCGAGATTTGGATTCCCCTCGCCCTGACCCTCAAGCTCGCGGCGGTCACCACCATCCTGCTACTGTTGCTGAGCGCCCCCCTGGCATGGTGGCTCGCGCGCACCCGCTCGCGAGCGCGACCCTTCTGCGAAGCGATCGTATCGCTGCCCATCGTCCTCCCGCCGAGCGTACTCGGCTTCTATCTCCTCGTCAGCCTCGCTCCCACCGGTCCCATCGGAAAAATCTCCGCAGCCCTCGGCGGCCCCGCCCTCGTGTTTTCGTTTACCGGACTCGTGATTGGCTCCCTCATCTACTCCCTCCCCTTCGTGGCCCAACCCCTGCAAAACGCCTTCGCAGCCATAAAGCCCGACCAGCTCGAAGCCGCCGCCACCCTCGGAGCCTCGCCCCTCGACCGCTTTTTCAGCATCGCCCTCCCGCAAGCCAAACAAGGCATCGTCACCGCAGCCGTGCTCGGTTTCGCCCACACTCTCGGCGAGTTCGGAGTCGTGCTCATGATCGGCGGCAGCATTCCCGGAGAAACCCGCACCCTGTCGATCGCGATCTACGAAAGCGTGGAAATGCTCGACTACGGACAAGCCCACATCCTCGCCGGCACGGTCCTCAGCATCAGCTTCCTCCTCCTTTTCCTCATCTATAGCCTCAACCGGGCGAGCAGCCCTTTCAAGCGATGAAGATCAGCTTCGACCTCCAGCTGCAAAAAGGGAAATTCGCCTTGGACGCCACAGCCGAGCTCCCCGCCGATTCCGTCACCGCTATCATCGGCCATTCCGGGGCAGGCAAGTCCACCCTGCTGCGCTGCCTCGCAGGACTCGAAAAGGACGCCACCGGCACCATCCAAGCGGGCGAGGAATCCTGGCTGCAAAGCGGCCGCAGCCTCTCGCCCCATTTCCGCCGGATCGGCTACGTCTTCCAACACGCCGCCCTCTTCGAACACCTCAGCGTATCCCAAAACCTCCGCTACGCCCGCAAACGAGCCCTCGACGCCGACCTCTACACCCTCGAAGAGATCGCCCAAGCCACCCGTATCCAGCACCTACTGGAGCGAGCCCCTTCCACGCTTTCCGGCGGCGAGCGCCAACGCGTCGCCATTGCCCGAGCCATCGCCTCCAACCCACAAATCCTATTCCTCGACGAACCACTCTCCGCAGTCGACGAAACAGCCCGCAGCGAGCTCTGCCACGAGTTCGAGCAAATTTTCCGCAGCTTCGAGATCCCCGCCCTTTACGTCACCCACAACCTCAGCGAAACCGCCCGCCTCAGCTCCCACGCCCTGCGAATCGAAAACGGCCGCATCACCGCCAACGCCGCCACCCGCCAAGTCCTCACTCCAACCCACCTCCACGACGGCAGCGCCCCCTTTTCCATCATCGAAATCCGCTCCCGCCGCGACCTGCCCGAGGAAGGACTTGCCACGCTCGATACCGCAATCGGCCCCCTCCTCGTCCCCGCCGCCAGCCTTCCCCCAAGCCTGCCCAAACGAATCCTCATCCCAGCCCGCGAAGTCGGCATCAGCCTCGATCCCCTCCCCGGAACCAGCTTCCTCAACCAAATCGAAGCCAGCATCCAAGCCATCCACGAACACACCGCTAGCCAGCTTCTCGTACAACTCTCCTGCCAAGGCGGCACCCTCTACGCCCTGATCACCCGCCGCTCCACCCAGAAGCTCCTCCTCGCCCCCACCCAGACTGTGCACGCCCTTATCAAAAGCGTCACCCTGCAAGCCCAAGCTTGAAGCCCAAGCCCAGCTCTGCAAAAGTCCCTCATTTAATAGGGAACCTATCTTCTCCCACGAAATCTTCTTGAAGCAGAAGCGCTATCGACTTTTCCACACCCTCCAACCACACTCATCCTAAATCACACCCAGTAATAAGGTTATGAAACTACGAATCACTCTCGCCACTCTTTCAATCACAGGATTCTTGGCCCTCGGCGGTTGCTCAAAAGGCCCTGATGCCGAAACCCTCGCGGAACTGGAAGCCGCCAAAGCTGCAGTCGCAGAAAGCCAAGCCCGCGCCGAGGCCGAAGCCAAGCGCGCCGCCGAGCTCGAGGAAGCAAACGCTCTCGCCGAACAAGCCGCCGAAAAGGCCGCCGAGGCCGAAGCCGCCCGCCGCGCCGAACTCGCCGCCCAAGTCGAGCGCGACAAAGTCGAGAAGGCTCGCCTCTCAGGCCTCGTCCAAGACCTGAATTCCCAAGCGGAAGCCATTACCAAGTCCAAGTCGGAACTCGAAGCCGAGCTCGCGAAAGCGCGCATGGAACGCGAAGCGGCCGCCAAGTCCGCCGAAGCCAAGGTCAAGGCTGCCGAAGCCCAAGTCGCCGCCGTCCAAGCCCAAAAGGCTGCCGAAATCCAAGCGGCGCGCGAAGCAGCCATCGCCGAAGCCACCGCAGCAATGGAAGCCCGCGCCAAAGCGAGCGGCCGCACCGCTCCTACCGCGCTCGTCACCGACCGCCGCAGGGAAAGCATCAGCGCCTTCCTCGCCGTCGACGTCCCAGAGCGCAACTTCCGCAACAACACACGACGCACCACCCAACGTCGCGAAGCCGGCGAATAAGCCTCAAAGGCAAAACGGAAATACCAGTTTTCAACAATACGCGGGCTGCGGCCCGCGTATTTTTTGGTCAAGTCCCCAACTATGAAAGAGC
>JBNKSG010000256.1:0-5559 GCA_050297195.1 Opitutaceae bacterium
TTTTAAAAATCCCGAAGGCAGCCTAAAGATCAACGCCACGCTCTCAACTCCCAAAGAATCGTCCATCGTTGCAAACCTGCATCTCCCAGCTCCCAGCAGTACCTTCGACACATTTCTTCCCCAGTGGCGGGAGTCACTCTCCCAACTCGAAACCCTCACAGCCGGAGCGCTCGACGCTCGAATCGCCCTATCTCCCAACCACCATTCCCTTCCCGAGCTAGCCCTCACCCTCTCTCTCAATGACCTGAAAATCGACGACGGCGAATCCAAAGCCGACATCCCCCATGTTCTATTTGATACAAATATCACCACCTGGAACAGCATCCCCATATACCTCGTTCTCGTACCTCAGCACCTAAGTTACGACACCCTGGCAACAACCCCCAACAACCCCGTCCACCTAATCGGCAAACTAAGCAACCAATCTGTAGTTGAAATCCGGACATACAAAGCAATCCCGATCTCCTACGACGCTGGCTTCATCGAATCCAAACTCCACATCTCCGCAAAAGCCGACCTCAGCCGTTCGCCTCTCAATCTGGAAGGCACGATTACCCCCGAGGACTTCATCCTCGACGACACCCGCTTCGACCTATTCCACCTTTCATTCGAAGGCAGCCCACAAGAGCTCCGCTTCCAATCCAGCCCGATTTCCCTACTCGATTTCAAGCAAGCCAGTCTCGAAGCAGGCTCTGGAACGCTCTCGATCCCCGATTCCGCCGACGCCCCGATCAACGTCCATTTCTCCAGCGTGTTACGCCCTGCTCCCATCCCATTCGGATCAGAGAAAGCAAGCATCCCTCCCTTCGACCTTTCACTAGACACCCGAATCTACGAGACCTCGAGCCAGAGCCATATCGAACTCGATGCCCAGGCAAGCGACGCCTTACTACGCATCCCAGAAGTAGCAAGCCTCCAAGGGCAACTCTCGATCAAAGCCGACATTTCCGAAGACAGCCTTACCGAGCTCCTATCCGGCGAGTTCAACCTCGACGCATCCAATATCTCAATACAATCCACCGCTCTCAACGGAGACGAAATCGCCCTGCAAAGCAAACTCCGCTTTCAAAACGTATCCACCGAGGAACTCACGCAAGACTCGCTCACCGACACGAACCTCCTCGCAAAACTCCTCAAACGAACCCAGGCAAACATCGACTGGCAAGCGAACCAACTGCAAGCAGAAGGGATCAACGCGCAGTGGAGCGGAGGAAGCGTGGAACTCAAAAACGATAGCAATGAATTCTTAATCAATTCTGCCTTCGCCTCCGGAATCCTAAAAGCTGACTCACTCAAGCTAGAACAGATCTACATCGAAAACGAGCACCGCGGCACCCTCGAGCAACTAAACGGCCACACCACCCTCACCGCCATGCTCGACGGGGCAACGCTCCGAGTCGACAGCGACCAATCGATCGTAACGCCCCTTAGCAACTTGTCCTTATCCGGCGAATACACGCTATCGCCGATCACCTTTACCCATTCCGACCTCTTGGCTCGCTTCGTACCGGAAGTCGCCGGCATGTCGTTTTCCGGCGACCTAAACGCTGGCGGCACATTCAAGTTCGCCTCCGCCGAAGATGCGGACGCCTCGCTGTCCCTCACCCTACGCGACGGCGGACTCGCCTATCCCGCATCGCAGCTCAAGGCCCACGAGCTCGAGTTCGACCTGCAACTGGCCTCCTTGCGCTCCCTCGACAGCGGTGGGCTTCCCTCGACCCTCCGTATCGGAAACATCGAAGCGGGCGACCTCAAGTCCATGAAAGCGGAAAGCCAGTTCAAGCTCCAAGCCGGCACGACCCTCGCAGTAGATTCCGCCACGATGTCGCTCTTTGGCGGTCAAGCCCACCTACGTGCCGCTGAAATCCCTATCGACGGCTCCGACTTCCAAGGCACCCTCGACCTCGAATCCCTCGACCTCGCGCAGATCACCAACTACATCGAAATCTTCGACGGGCAAATGCAGGGCCGAGTCAGCGGATACCTGCCCTTCCGCATGAAGTCGGGGAAATTCGAGCCGCTGCGCGGCGACCTCCGCCTCCCAGACGGCACGCCCGCCTCCCTCACCTATCAAACCAAAGGCCTGCTCACCGACGACTCCGCTCCCGCCGGCAAGCCCACCTTTTCCGAGCGACTGCTCAAATCTCTCAAAATCGATCCCGACCGCACCGTCGAGGAAGCCCTTGGAAATATCACCATCACCCGATTCGAGACCGAACTCTTTCCCGAAGACGCGCCCGAAACGCCCATGCGCATCCGGCTCGAAGGCACCGCCCATTCCCAACTCGCCGACATTCCCGTGGTCATCTACACCGAAGTCCACGGCTCCATGAGCGAACTCTACAATTTTCTCATCCGACTCAACTCTCTCTGAATTTTGGAGCGTGCACCTTCGTCAATTCTCCCACATCCTAAACTCTTTCCGAAACATGCGGCCACCCCACCGGTCCCAAGCATCACCTCTCCAACCCAAGCCAGTCTCGTGAAAAAACGCCTAACTCTCGCCACCCTCGCATTCGTCGCCATTGCCGCTACCGGCTGCATAAACGTCCGCACCCATAGCAGCTTCGACCCGATCTACATGAACCTCACCATCGACCTGAAGGTGAAGCTCCAAAAGGAACTCGCCGACGTCTTCGGCGACATCGACGCCGCCTCCTCCACAGTCAACGAATCTGAATAAGCCACTTTAACTCCACGTCCAATCGACCATGAAAGCACTCTCCATCGCTCGCCTCCTTCCCCTTTTCGCACTTCTTCTCGCCTTCGCGCCACACAGCGCTTCCGCCCAGTCCGCGGATGAAGACGCCATCAAGCAGCGCATCATCGAACGCGTCGACCAAGTGGACGCCCTCAAGCTCGCCGGCAAGGTCGGCGAAAACAATTCCGGCCTTCTCGAGCAACGCGCCATGCTCAAGCCCACCGAGACGCAGCTCATGAACGCGGAAAACGCCGACCGCCGCGCCCTCTACACCCTCGTCGGCCAACGCCTCGGACTCACCGCAACCGTAGTTGGCCAAGGCCGCGCCGAAGAGCTCCGCAAAAAGTCGGCCGCCGGCGTTTGGATCCAAGCCCCCGACGGCACCTGGTCGAAGAAAGGTTAACCCCCGTAGCGCGGCGCTTTCTTGTCGCGGAGAAGCGCTAGCGGAGACGGAAGCCCGCGACCATGAAGAATGGATCCTGCAGCGCGGACGCGGGCTGAAGCTCCGCGCTACTTGTTATTCCGCTCCGATTTCCACCGAGGCGGACTTTAGACCTTCGCCTTCCGCTCGCAACACGATCGTGCCCGCCTCGCCCGTGCTTTGCACGATGACTTGAGCGAGGCCGTTGAAGGCCTTGCGGCGATACTGTTCAGCCGGCGTTTCCACCGCGATCGAGGCGGGAAAATTCTTGCTCACGTCTTCGCGAGCCGCCCATTCGTCAAAATGCTCGGCCGTCATCTTCAGTACGTTGCCCTCTGGTTTCAGCTCCAACGTTTCCAAAGGCGTGCGGCGCGCGACGAGATCTGAGGAGAGTCGCTTTCCATTGAGCGTGATCACCAAATCCTTGCCGATCGCGTTCAAAAGCAAATAGGCGGATCCCTCTTCACCGAGATCCGGAGCAGCGAAACGGGCCTCGAAGACCAGCGGCTTATCCGTTTCCCAAGCCTCCGGAGCTTGCCAAGCTTCACCCAGCGTAATCGAAGAATAGCTGCCGTGAAACTGATCCGGCTCGAGCGAAGATGGATTACCATTCCCCACGCCAATAATCTTGCCAGGTCCCGAAATACTAAACCAAGCCAAGTCATCCGCAGTGGGAACCACATCCCCACGCTCGTCTAGCACGCGTAAGGTAATCACGGATACATCCGTGCCGTCGGCTTCGATCACCTTACGATCCGCTTCCAATTCAAACGCGGCCGAATCGCCCGTAGTGCGAACCACCTTTTCCATCGCCAGCTCACCGTCCTTGTATCCGCGAGCCAACAACTCGCCGGGCTGGTACTCGACCTCCCACGCGAGGTGGTCGTTTCGCGGCATCGCTTTTCGACCTTGCGACACACCGTTCACGAAAAGCTCGACCTCGTCGAAATTCGAGTGAGCTCGCACTTCGATCGTTTCGCCTTCCTTGCCGGGCCAATTCCAGTGCGGAAAGACGTGCAGCACCGGCTCGTCCGTCCACCACGACTTCAGGTAGTAGTAACCGTCCTTCGGAAAACCGCATGTATCCAAAATCCCAAACTGCGACAATACCGCAGGCCATTCATAGGGGATCGGCTCTCCGCGATAGTCGAAGCCTGTCCAGAAAAAGACGCCCGCCGCGTAGTCGCGCTCCGCATAGAAGCGCCAGCCGCTTTCCGCATTGCCGCCCGAAGATCCATTCTCGCGCGGAGGCTGATGAGCGAGCGCCGCATCTTCGAAATAGATTCCCCGCGTTTGCTGCGTAGTGGTTTCTTCAGTACCGAGAATGATCTGCTCCGGATAGTCACGATGCTGCTGGTCCACGTCTCCGTGCTTTATATAATTCACGCCGAAAGCCTCGATCACACTTGAGATCCCGCCCCAACCACCGCTCACGGCAGCCGTCACCCGACGCGTCGGGTCGAGTCGATGAGCGAAGTCCTGCATCCGCTGGGCGATACGGGCCCCTAGAATATTGCCCTCGATTCCCCACTCTTCATTGCCGACCGACCACAGGATGACGCTCGGGTGATTGCGTCCGCTCAGGATCAGGTGCTCGAGCTGGTCGAGATGATACTCGTTGATCCCCATCAATCGCGTTTCGTCGATCACCAGCATCCCAATGCGGTCGCAAGCTTCCAGCAAGGCGGGCGAGGCATGGTGGTGAGAAACGCGATACGCATTCATGCCCATCTCCTTGAGCTTGCGCAAACGGAAGTCCTGCATCGCATCCGGCAACGCAGTACCGACGCCAGCATGGTCTTGGTGGTTGTTCGACCCCTTGAGCTTTACGGAACGACCATTGAGGAAGAATCCATGGTTCGGATCGAAGCGAATGTCCCGAATGCCAAACGTCGTTTCGTACGCGTCCACGACCTCCCCATCCTCCTTGCTCAGGCGCGTCACCATGGTGTAGAGGCTCGGCGAATCGAGATCCCAAAGAGACGGGTTCGCAACCGAGAGGGAAACGCTGTGCTCGCTCGTCCCGCCTGCGGCCACGTCCACCAAGACCGGCTTCGACTCCACGACGACTCCGCCAGCGGCGTCGACGATCGTTTGCGTCAGCGAAAGTCTCGCAGCGCCCGCACCATCGTTGGCCACCGTCGTATCGACCGTTACCAGAGCGCGATCGCCCGCAATCTCGGTCTTCACGAAGGTCCCGTAGCGAGCCACATGCAGCGGGTCCGTCTTGAGCAGATACGCATGGCGATAGATTCCGGCGCCTTCGTAATACCAGCCCTCCTCCATGTAAGCATCCGCTCGCACCGCGACCACGTTCCGGCCGCCATAGTTCAAGTATTCGCTGATGTCGTAGCTCTGCGCGACGAAGCCGCTTCGCTCCTGCCCCACGAAAAAACCGTTCACGAAGATCGCTGCGTCGCGATAAATCCCGTCAAAC
>JBNKSG010000257.1:0-5544 GCA_050297195.1 Opitutaceae bacterium
CCAGCCGGCGATGAAGGCGACTCCGCCGAGGGGAGTGATCGGGCCGAGCACGCTCCACTTGGTGAGGGCGAGGGCATAGAGGGAACCCGAAAAGAGCAAGATGCCGGCGACCCACAGGCGAAAGGCCCATTTGCTGGCGAGTTTGTCGGTATTGACGGCGAGCGCAAAGAGAGCGACGGCGTGGACGAGGTGGTAGAGCACGGCGGTATCCCAGGTATCGACGCTGCCGTTGGCGACGAGCTGGGGTTTTAGGCCGTGAGCTCCAAAGGCGCCGAGGCCGATTCCGGCGGCGGCGATGATTGCGGCGAGGTTGAGGCGGACGTTTGAAGTTTTGGACATCTCGATGTATTTGCTGTTCGGGGCGAGATTGATCCGTAAGGTCCTGTAGCCCAATCAAAAATTACCAGAATGAAATCTCACGTCCTTCTCTCTAGCCTCTTGCTGTTGGCCTTGGCCGGTCTTAATCGCTTCGCTTCAGCGGGCGAGTTTTCAGCGGAGGCGGTTTTGCAAAGCGCTTACTTGAATCGCGGGTTGAAAGCGGCGGATCTGACTTGGTTTCCCTCGATCGAGTTCGTGGAGCAAGATTTCTACGCGGGGGTATGGGCCGCTTTGCCGCTAGAAAGGAAGGGGAGTCCGAATTTCTACGGGGACGAAGTGGATTTTTACGCGGGCTATGGTTGGGCCTTGGCCGACAAGTGGGCTCTCGATTTCGGAGGTATCCACCACAAAGTGGACGGAGGGGAGAGTACCAACGAAGCTTATCTCGGGCTTTTCGGCGAGTTGGGCACCGTTTCCCCTTCGGTTTATATATACAAGGACTTCGACTCGAAGGAGCTTTTCGTCGAGGCGGCTGCCACGGTGGCGGTGCCGCTGGAGGGATTTCCGTTTGAGGCTACCGGGCGAGTGGGCTTTTCCGACAGGGAGCGAGATTACCGCTATTTTGGGGTGGACCTTATCTATCCGGTGGAGCTGAGTAGGAATTCAACGCTGTCCCTCGGGCTACACTACGACGACAACGACTTTGGCTTCGGTGTCCCAGACAGCAACTTATATGGGAGCGCAGCGATCCGGCTTCAATTTTAGCCCGCAAGAAGCTTCAAAATTAATTCAGTAAACCATTGACAAGGCTCCGGCGCAGGCTAGGTGTTTTGCTCTTTTTCTCGAAATCCGATGAAAACATTTCTCGCCAAACAGGAAACAGTACAACGCAACTGGTACGTGATCGACGCCAAGGATCAGGTACTCGGACGTCTATCTGTAAAGATCGCTAACATTCTACGCGGCCGCAACAAGCCATCCTACACGCCACACGTGGACACAGGAGACTTCGTTGTCGTTATCAATGCCGACAAGATCGCCCTCACCGGTAAGAAAGAAGAGCAGAAGCAGTACATGTTCTACAGTGGTTACGTCGGTGGCGAAAAGCGCCTCAGCGTAGCGCAGATGCAAGAGCGCCAGCCAGACTTCGTCGTCAAGCACGCGGTCAAGGGCATGCTCCCAAAGAACCGCCTCGCTCGCAAGATGCTCACCAAGCTCAAGGTATACGCTGGCGAGTCCCACCCACACGAAGCTCAAAACCCAGAGGCCATTTCCCTCTAGTACAACCGCACTTAAGACATGTCTGTTGAATCAAACGTATTTCTAGGCACTGGCCGTCGTAAAACTGCAGTTGCTCGCGTTCGCCTCCAGGAAGGCACCGGCAAGATCGTAGTAAACGGCAAGGAAACCGAAGACTTTTTCTCGCACGATAACTTCAAGCGTATCGCCCTCTCTCCTCTCGTCACTTCCGAGCTTAAGGACAAGGTCGATGTTATCGCTAAGGTACAAGGCGGTGGTGACAGCGGACAAGCTGGCGCGATCTCCCTCGGTATCGCTCGTGCGCTTCTCAAGCTCGACGGCGAGCTCCGATCTCCACTTAAGCAAGCTGGTCTCCTCACTCGCGATCCGCGTATGAAGGAACGTAAGAAAGCCGGTCAGCCAGGGGCACGTAAGAAGTTCCAGTTCTCGAAGCGTTAATCCGCTTATCAACAGAATTTTTCGGAAGCCCTCACTGGTTTATGCCATGAGGGCTTCTTCTATTCTAAATTCAGGCGCCAACGCCTTTACACACTCTTTTTTCCCGTAGGAAGCGACCTCTACCGCTAGACGGCCAAACTCTATCCAACTTTTACGCATCATGAACGCAGCCATCGTAGGCGCCTCCGGATATGGAGGAGAAATTCTAGTCAAGCTCCTCGCAGCTCACCCGAAAGTGACGCTCAAGGCCGTCACCTCACGGAGCAAAGCCGGCCAGCCGGTCAGCTCCGTCATCCCTGCCATGCGGGGAATTCTCGATGACATGCTCTTCGAAAACTCCGATCCCGCTGAACTTGCGGCTCGGGAAGATATCGATGTCGCGGTCTTGGCTCTCCCGCACGGCGCCGCTGCCGAATACGCCAGGCACCTCGTAGACGCGGGCAAGAAGGTCATCGACCTCAGTGCCGATTTCCGGATCGCCGATCCCGCCGTCTACCAAGAGTTCTACGGCGCCGCCCACCCCGACGTCGAATTGCTCGGCCGGTCCCAGTACGTGATGCCGGAGCTTTCCGACGACTCCTGGAAGCAAAAGGACCTTTTCGCCTGTCCGGGTTGTTACCCGACCAGTATTCTCGTCCCGCTTCTTCCGCTCATGAAAGCGGGTCTCGTAAGCAAGGAACACATCGTTGCCAATTCCTACAGCGGAACCAGCGGAGCCGGCAAGCAGAGCAAGGAAGCTTTTTCCTTCTGCGAAGTGAATGAAAGCGCCAAGGCCTACGGCGTGCCCAAGCATCGGCACCTCTCCGAAATCGAAGAGCAGCTCAGCGCGGCGGCGGGCGAGAAGGTCATCATCCAATTCAATCCGCACCTCGCCCCCATGAATCGGGGAATCGCGACCACAATCACCGTTCCCTCCAATGGCGCGAGCATCGAGCAGCTTTATGCCGAGTGGGAAAAGACCTATGCCGACAAGCCGTTCGTCTGTATTCTGCCGCCTGATACACGGCCGGAGACGAAATATGTCGTCGGAACGAATCGGGTCGATATTTCTGCGGTCAAGGACGACCGGACGGGAAACTTTGTCATCACCTCTGCCGAAGACAACCTTGTCAAAGGAGCCAGCGGCCAAGCCATCCAGATCCTCAATCTCTGGCAAGGCTGGGACGAGACAACCGGACTTATCTAGAAATCGAAACATCAGGTGGGACGGCTTAGGGCACCGCGTTTTGTCGCTAACGCCCGCTACCGAAGACGTCTGAATCCAACCGAATAACTTTTATGTCACACGAAATTACATTCACCCCGAATACCGCAGGAGTAACGGATCCCAAAGGATTCTTTGCCAATGGAGTTTCAGCGGACATACGACGCAAGGGTAATGATCGGTTGGATACAGGAATCCTCTTTTCGAAGAGCCCCTGTTCTGCCGCAGGTGTCTTCACCAAGAATCGGGTGAAAGCCGCCCCTGTCCTGCAGTGCGAGAGTGTGTTACATTCAGGAAGCCCCATCCACGGGATCATCGCAAATAGCGGGAACGCAAACGCCTGTACCGGAGTTCAGGGAAAGGTTGACGCCAAGACCATGGCCGACCAGGCGGCGGTCGCTTGCGGCGTTGATGGTAACAGTTTTCTCGTTTGCTCGACAGGGCGTATCGGCGATTTGCTGCCGATGGATCGGATCTCGCCCGCGATCGTGAAATCTGGGACAGGTATCGTGGCTGGCGATACGGATGGCGAAAGCTTTTCCAATTGTATCCTAACTTCAGATACGAGGAAGAAAACTTGTACCGCGACCTTCGAGGTGGATGGTAAAACGGTGACCCTTGCTGGGTCCGCCAAGGGTGCTGGCATGATCCAGCCAAACATGGCGACGATGTTGGCGTTCATCACCACGGACATTGCTGCTGAAAGTTCCGTCCTCAAAGAGCTGCTTTCCGAAACGGTGAAGCATACCTTTAATGCCATCACTGTTGACGGCGATATGAGTACTAATGATACGGTGCTGGTTTTGGCCAACGGCGAATCAGGCGTCACGCTCGATGACAAATCGCTCGCTCCTTTTAAGGAGGCGCTTTCCCTTATTTGCGACAACCTAGCCGACAAGATCGTAGCGGATGGCGAACGCATCACGAAGGTCGTGGAGCTCCTTATCAGTGGGGCGGATTCGGAAGAGGGTGCGGAAAGCATCGCTCGCTCGATTGGCAATTCCTTGTTGGTGAAGACCTCTTGGTATGGAAACGATCCGAACTGGGGACGGCTCATGGATGCTCTCGGTTACGCGGATTCCGAGTTCGATCCCGATAAGATCGATATCTCCTACGGCGACGTACCTGCACTTGTATCCGGAACTCCGATACCGGAGAACAAGCCAAAGTGGAAAGAAGTCGTGAGCGCCAAACGGTTCACCATTCACATAAACATGCACGCAGGAGAAGCCAGTTATCGCTTGCGGGCCAGTGACCTCACTGAAGGTTACGTCGATTTTAACAAGAGCGAGTAGGATTTTTGCCCACGAAGTTCACGAAGACGCACGAACGATTATAAAAACAAAAGAGCATCTTAGTGATGCTTAGTGCCCTTCGTGGGCGTAAAAAACACAACCCGATCATCTTTTCCCTAAACTTATGAACATGCAGGAAATCATTTCCAAAGCGGCTGTATTGGTCGAAGCGCTGCCCTACGTGCAGAACTTCCGTGGGGCGACCTTCGTAATAAAATACGGTGGCAGTTTCATGGACGATCCGGATCCAGAGATCCGAGCGCGTGTTGCGGGGGATATCGCCTTCCTTTCAGCCGTGGGCATCCATGCCGTTGTGGTTCATGGAGGAGGCAAAGCGATTAGCAGAGCCCTGGCGGAGAAGGGAATAGAAACCAAGTTCGTCAACGGCCTTCGCTACACCGACAGTGAATCGGTTAAGGTGGTACGCGATGTTTTGAGCGGTCAAGTGAACGGCGACGTTTGCGAGATGCTGCAGATCCGAAAGGACACTCCTCTGGGAATACCTGGCGAGAATGTACTTCAGTGTGAAAAATTGGATACAGATGTACACGGGGATCCAGTCGATCTCGGATTTGTTGGAAACATTACCACTGTTAAAGCCAAGATCATCAAGAAGGCGATTAAGGATGGCTACACACCTGTTATTTCGCCAGTCGCGATCGACGATGATGGGCGGCTTTATAACGTAAACGCGGATGTCGCTGCGGCCTGTGTCGCCAGTGCCTTGCGGGCGAGGCGCCTTGTTTACATGAGCGACGTTCCAGGGCTTCTATCGGATCCGAAGAATCTGGATACGCTTATCTCTACGCTTAAGGTAAACCAAGTTGAAAAACTCAAAAAGAACGGTACTATCAGTGCTGGAATGCTTCCGAAGGTAGAAAGCGCGGTGAAGGCCCTCGATGCAGGGGTGCACCGCGTTCACTTTATCGATGGCCGTTTGCCGCATAGCCTTCTTCTCGAAATCTTCACTGACAAAGGTATCGGCACCGAAATCTGCCACTGAACATACCGTAGCGGGGGGGGGGGGGG
>JBNKSG010000258.1:0-5537 GCA_050297195.1 Opitutaceae bacterium
GGCTAACCGGTATAATTCCGCAAGATTGTCTGCTACGATGCCTGGAAACGTCATGAAGATGGGTACGGGGAACGCCAATATGAGTGATGTCAGCCCACTGCTGTTTCAAGCAAGAAGGGAGGCTTATTGCCCATCTAAGTTTGCCAAACACATTTTCCCATTGCCACCAGACAAATCACAAGAGAAGCCTACCGCCCGAAAGACATTTCTCCTATGCCAGTCCTCAGCGTCACAGAATTGACTATCAGCTTCAGCGGCCCCGCCGTGCTGGAAAACGCCAGCTTGCACATTGACCGAGGCGAACGCGTCTGCGTGCTCGGACGCAACGGAGCTGGCAAGTCGACTTTGCTCAAAGTCATTTCCGGCGAATACGGGGCAAACTCAGGCTCCATCACCTTTCCGGAAGGCGGCGTCGCCACCGCCCTCCCCCAAGAAATCCCCCAAGACCTCGACGCCAGCGTCCGCGAGATCGTCACCTCCGGATTTGGGCCCGACGGCGACGCCCTACTCGCCCTCCACGCCGACCTTCCTCACGACCACCTCGACCCAGAGCGCCAGTGGCAAATGGAAGCCGCCATCGAGCAAACGCTCAAGGACCTGCAGCTCGACCCCGACGCCCACTTCTCGACACTCTCCGGCGGGCTCAAGCGACGCGCCCTGCTCGGCAAAGCCCTCGTCTGCGAACCGAGCGTGCTCATCCTCGACGAGCCGACCAACCACCTCGACATCGAATCCATCCTCTGGCTTGAAGACTTCCTCATCGGCAGCAAACTTACCCTCCTCTTCGTCACGCACGACCGCTCCTTCCTCAAAAAGCTAGCCACCCGCATCGTCGAAGTCGACCTCGCCCAGCTCAACAGCTTCCGCTGCGACTACGAGACCTACCTCAATCGCAAGGAGGAACTCCTCGAGATCGAAGCCAAGAACCGGGCCGCCTTCGAAAAGAAGCTCTCCCAAGAAGAAGCCTGGCTGCGCAAAGGCATCAAAGCCCGACGCACCCGCAACGAAGGCCGCGTCCTCGCCCTCAAGAAGATGCGCGACGAGCGGGCCTCCTGGCGTTCACGCTCCGGAAACGCCAGCTTCTCGCTCCAACAAAGCTCAAACTCCGGCGCCAAGGTCATCACCGTCAAGCAGGCCTCCGTTTCCTACGGCGAAACGCAAATCCTCAAGCCCTTCGACGCCCAGATCATGCGCGGCGACCGCATCGGCGTCATCGGACCCAACGGCTCCGGCAAAACCACCTTGCTCAAGCTCCTCCTCGGCAAGCTCCCAGCCACCACCGGACAAGTCGAACACGGCACCAAACTCGAAATCGCCTACTTCGACCAGATGCGCGACCAGCTGGACTACGAGAAAACCGTCTTCGAAAACGTTGCCGACGGAAACGAAACCGTTCCGGTCAACGGCAAGCAGCGTCACGTCATGACCTACCTGCAAGACTTCCTCTTCACACCCGACCGCGCCCGAGCATCCATCAAAACCCTTTCCGGCGGAGAACGAAATCGACTCCTTCTGGCCCGCCTCTTCACCCAGCCGGCCAACCTGCTGGTACTCGACGAACCGACCAACGACCTCGACGCCGAAACCCTCGAACTCCTCGAAGAGCGCATCCTCGAGTTCGACGGCACTCTCCTGCTCGTCAGCCACGACCGCGAATTCCTCGAAAACACCGTCACCTCCCTCTTCGTCGTACAAACCGGAGGCGTGGTAACCGAGCACCCCGGCGGATACAACGACTGGCAAGCGCGCCGCAACCAGCAAGCCGCTACCAAACAAAGCGCCTCCGCAAACGCCAAACCCAGCCGCAATAGCTGGAAAGAGAAAAAGCCCAAGTTCTCCAACAAGCTGCGCAACGAGCTGGAGGCCCTTCCGAAAAGGATCGAAGAACTGGAAGAGCAAAAGGAAAAGCTGGTCACCGAACTGGCCGATCCCGCTACCTACCAGGAGGGCGAATCCAAAATTATTGCCCTAAAGTCGAAAATGGGAGAAATCGAGGCGGAATTGGAAACGGCCTTCGAACGATGGGAGGAATTGGAATCCCTCAAGGAGTCTCTTACCGACTCCACCCTATAGGCCTCGAAACCTAGAGCATAGAGTATTCACTCCATCAATACTAGTCCCCCGGCTCTAGCCCGCAAAAAAGCGGCGGTGGATTAGCAGCCGATTTACAGAGAAACCGAACATTTCGCTAGTAAGCCCATCGACTTTTGGACGATAATAGAAGCTCAGAGCAAATCTAGCCAAACGAGCAAACCCTACCACCAAACTCGATGAACAAAGCGAAATACTCCAAGAAAGGATTCACCCTAATCGAACTCATGATTGCAGTCGTAATCCTGGGAGTCCTCGCATCCATCGCAGTGCCCTTTTTCCGAAAGTACGTTCGCGCCACCCGCGCCACCACTTTCGTAAACGATATCCGCCTTCTCTCTGACGCAGGAAACCAGTACGCTCTCGAATCGGGATTCTGGATCAATACATCCGCCCCAGGAACTTACCCACCAGAACTGGAAGGCTACTTCTCTAGAAGAAAGTTCGCCCTCGGCAGTTCCCTCGGCGGACAATGGGTTTTCGATCAATACGACGATTCTGACTTCACCTCCGCAGTAGGCGTCGACAGTCCAGCCGAGAGCGAAGAAATCTTCGCAATGGTAGACAAACGTATCGATGATGGAAACCTGAATACAGGAAATTTCCAGAGAGCCAGCGAGACGCGCTACTACTTCGTCATCCAAGACTAGAATTGCTTCGTCCGAAGCAACACCAAAGTACACGCCTCCAAGGTTTCAATACCTGCTGCCTCTAACTGCTCTTTCAGCCGAGCATTCTCTGTCCCTGGATTGAAGATCACTCTCCTCGGATGAACAGCAATCAGGTCATCCACAAGAGCGCCAACTCTCATGGAACCCACGTATACCGCCACCGTATCCACCGGCACGCTACATTGCGTAAGCGAACTCTGAACGGGAACACCCAAAATGGATCCCCCTCGGGGAGAGACGGGCACAACCTTGTAGCCAGAGTCCATAAGAAGAGACTGGGCCATATTTGCATAGCGATCCTCTCTCTCGGACGCCCCTAAGACAGCAACCACAGGCTCCATACACTCGATCCCCTGACCGGAAACATCGGCCAAAAAGGGAGCCAACGACTTTCCATCCCATTCAAATTCTGGATACAACTCCAGCAACGGCTGTAAGACGAAGGCCCGTTCGCAAACTCGTGGATGAGGAACTTCCAAGCGCTCCAGCTCGTGACGCTCCTCCCCGAAAAAAAGGATATCGATATCCAAGGTCCGGGGCCCCCACCTCTCAGCGCGAACGCGCTTTAGCTTAAGCTCAGTCTCCAAACACAAATCCAGCAGCCCCCGAGCGCTCAAACTCGTATCAAAAGCCGCTACCGCATTTACGAACCAATCTTGTTCAACATTTCCCACCGGCTCCGTCCTATAAAAGGACGACAATTCAACCCCTCTTATTTGCGGATGCTGGGAGAGGATTCGAATCGCTCGCCGAATGTTCCCAACTTTGCAACCAAGGTTGGAGCCCAAACCAATAAACGCCTTAGTCATCACGCTCTCGCCTAATAGTGATGCCCGCCGCTCGAAAGACGCCATCGATGGGAGCTTCTGGCTTTCTCACAGTGATCGCGGTCGTTTGCACCAAATCGAAGTAACTAAAGATCTCCTCCGACAGTTGTTCCGCATAGCTCTCAATCAAATCGCACCGCGCCTCATCCATCAACTGCTCCGCCAACGAAAACACCTCAGCATAGTTCACAGTATGCGCCAAGATATCGCTCCGTCCCGCATTCCTCAGGTCAACGCCGAGTTCCACATCGATGTAGAACGTTTGCCCATTTCGCTTCTCGTCTTCGAGAACGCCAATGTATCCAAAAAGTTCGATACCCTCCAGAAACACTGTATCCAGTTTCTTACTCATCCAAATCGCCTCCACGATAAATAAGGTCCGCCAAGCTCGCGGCACGAGCGTTTTCAGCAACGTCATGCACGCGAAAGAGCTCAACCCCCGACGCGATTCCTGCAATCGTCGTTACAATCGTTGATTCCAACCGCAATTCCACCGGCAACCCCAAGGGCTGGGCCGTGACCCGCTTGCGAGAAGCTCCCAACAAAAGCGGAAACCCAAAAGACCGCAGGAGGTCCAGTCCCCTTAGAATCTCAAGATCCTCCCGACGGGTCGTTCCAAAGCCAACACCAGGATCCAACACGATCGACGACTCCTTAAGCCCCGCATCGAAAGCCTTTCGCAAGGAGCGTTCCCAACTCCCGCGGATCCTGTCCAAAATCGGGCCGTCCTCTTCGTCGCCCCGACCGTTGCGCATCAGCACCACGCCCGCCCCGTACTTGGCAGACACTGTAGCCAGCAAGGGGTCCGACAAAAAACCATTCACATCGTTAACGATGTTCGCGCCTGCCTCGAGAGCGGCTTCCGCAACCACAGCCTTCATCGTATCAATTGAAATGATACAATTGCTCCTTCGCTCGCGAAGCGCTCGAACCACCGGAACAACCCGCTCCACTTCGACATCCGCCGACACTGGCTCAAATCCCGGACGGGTAGACTCGCCGCCGATATCTACGATCGTCGCCCCAGAATCGAACATAGCTTCCGCTCGGGCGACAGCCCCCGCAGGATCCAAATGCTTTCCCCCATCCGAAAAGCTGTCCGGAGTCACGTTTAAGATTCCGACCAACAACGACTGGCGGCCAAACTCAATCTGTTCGCCGCCCGCCAAATTCCAAATCGCTTTCTTAGACACGCTGCGACAACGCCTCCTCACGCTCTTGCTCGAGGTAAAGCTTCCTAAGCTTTGGGAGCTCATCGATCGAATAGCTCGCAGACTCCCCATCCCAGGATTGGAAACTCGCCACCGAGCGTGGTCCGCCACCCGAACTGGTCAGGAACGCTTCCGAGGCTTGCAACAAATCCTTTTCAGAAAAGCAGCCTTCCTCCACTGCCATTCCTAGCCCTCGAGCGATTCCAATGACTTTACGACGCACGATTCCATCAAGCAAACCGCAGTCCAAGGACGGAGTCATCAGAACGCCATCGCGGACCCAAAAGAGATTCGCCACCGAGCATTCCGTTAGCTGCCCAAATTCGTTGCGGAAAACGCACTCGCTAAATCCCGCCGCCGTCGCCTTCTCGAGCTCCAGAACCGACTCCATGTAATTCAAGCTCTTGTGGCGGCTCGTAAACGCATGGGACGCCTTCACGACCTTCGACATCATCAAGCGGCTCGGCTCCAACCCTTCCGGCAAACCTTTCGTACGAACAAACATCGCCACAGCAGGCTGCGTCCCCGTGTCCGATATCACGATTTTGAATACACCGCTATCGACGTCTTCCGATTCAAAAAGCTGGCGGGCTTGATCCCGCAATTCCGACTCGTCCAAATCCAGAGCCAGCCCCGCGCCCGAAACCGCTCGTCGCAAGCGCTCCAGGTGATCCGCAAAAAAGCAGGGAGACCGTTCGAGGAATTTCATGGTCTCGAAAACGCCATATCCAAACGCA
>JBNKSG010000259.1:0-5447 GCA_050297195.1 Opitutaceae bacterium
GTTGAGGGCGGTGATGTTTTGGTCAACTTCCAGCAGGGCTTCGTTTACGGTTTCGATGCTCAGCGGGTAGCTTACTGCGAATTTTGAGAGGACGTTGCCGATGGCGTTATTAAAATCCTCGGGACCTACTTTTTCGTCGAAGACGACGGAGCTAATCGAAACCGCGAGGTCAGAGAGGAGGAGGGCTTCTTCCTGATCTGTGTAGGCTGGGCGACTCCTCGCTTCGCGGGGCAGCTTTTTCAGGGAGGACAGGATGATCTTGGGGAGGTTGGTCTGTTGGAGGATGGCTTCGCCGAGGGCTAGCGGCGTCAGTCCGAACACGAGTTCGAAGGCCTCGTCTTCCAGCATTTCGAGGGAGTGGGAGAGAGCGAGGCGATAGTCCTCGACCTTGAAGGTGGAGAGCAGCAGTCGTCCGTAGTTGCGCAGCGAGGCGCAGACGAAGATCAGTTCCGCCTCGTCTTCCTTGCCCGGCTTTTGGGCGAGCTGCTTGGCGAGCATGCCGCTGCAGGAGCAGAGGGCTGCAGCTTGGCGTTGCTCGTAGGAGTTTCCGCCGTAGCTGGCGTTTTCCGCGAGCATGAGCGAGATCGCGAGGTTGCGGATCTTTTCGAAGCCGACGGTGTGGATCGCGTCGGAAATGGTGCTGACAGGCAGTCCGCCGGGGTTGTAGCCGAGGGTGTTGGCTGCGCTGATGACTTTGGCTGTGACGGTGGGGTCCCTACCGATCAGCTCCGAGAGTTCGCTGATCGATATGCTGAATGCCTTGGCAGCCAGTTGTTGGATAATCTGGATGATCTCGCTGATCGCGGTCGTCTTCTCGTCGTCGAGGGCCGACTCGATTTCGATTATGGTTCTGCGTGCGAGTGAAGGTGGCATGAAGGCTGGGCTTGAAGCGTTGCGGAAAGCTACAATCCAGACCATCTTGCGTCGAATAGCAACCAGCCCTTCTGCTAGATGGGGTAGTCGAGGGTAGGTTTTACAGGTGATTTGCAAGCTCTGGCTCGAGAGCAAGGCGTAAAAGTTGCGGGGAACTTGTTGTTGCCAAGCGCCTGAATTTTATTTGCTTTCGGAGAGACAAGAGACCCCTCCTTGGGAGTCTCTCTTTTTTTTCATAAGATGAGCAGTAGCATTTGGATCGGGTTGGCAGGTCTTGGAGCTGGTTTTGCCGCCGCGTACGCGACCCTCCGCTGGTCGATGCGTAGGGCGCGTAGGCAAGCGAAGGCGGAAGCGGATTCGCTCATTGACCTCGCTCGCCGCAAGGCCGAGATCGAGGCCCAGGAAAGTCGGGCTAAGGCAGAGCGGGAGATCGAAGGCCTGCGTAGCGATTTCGAGCGGGCGGAGCAGCGGGCCGAGCTGGAGATCGAGATGAAGCTCAAGGAAATCCGTTCCCACGAGGAATCGATCGGGCTGCTGGACCACCAGTTGGAACTGCGCCAGAAGCAGATCGAAAGGGAGCTCGAGGAGTTGAAGGAAAACCGGGACAACCTTTCCCAGATGTCTGCGAACATGCAGCGTACCATGGCTAACTTGGCGTCCATGGATGTGTCCGAGATCAAGGAGTCCTTGCGCGAGCAGGTGCGGCTGGATTGCCGCGACGATCTCAAGAAACTCCGCAAGCAGGTGCTGGAACGCTCGGAAGCGGAGATCCACCGCGAGGCCCGTCGCATGATGTTGGCTGCCATGCAGCGGATCGCGAGCAAGCCGAACAACGACATCACCGCGGCCATCGTCCAGTTGCCCAACGACGAGATGAAGGGCCGCATCATCGGTCGCGAGGGGCGCAACATCAAGTGTTTCGAAACGTCGACCGGCACGACCTTGCTCATCGACGAATCGCCCAGCATGGTTATGGTTTCTTCGTTTGACCCGGTTCGTCGCGAGATCGCCAAGACGGCCCTCGAGCGTCTGGTGAAGGACGGGCGCATCCATCCGGCGACGATCGAGGAGTTTGTGGGCGATGCCCGAAACGACGTGGACCAAATCGTCGAGAACGCCGGCGATGCTGCGGTGGAGCACCTGAAAATCTCCCGCTTGCATCCGGAGATTATCACCTTGCTCGGCAAGCTGAAGTTCCGCACTTCCTACTCGCAGAACGTTCTCGAGCACTCGGTGGAGGTCGGCTTTCTTGCTTCCATCATAGCCTCCGAGCTGGGGCTGGATCCCAGCATCGCGAAACGGGCCGCGCTCTTGCACGACATCGGCAAGGCGATCGACGGGGAGTACGAGGGCAGCCACGCGATCGTGGGAGCGAATTTTGTGAGGGCGCGGGGCGAGGACGAAATCGTGGTCAACGCGGTTGCGGCCCACCACGAGGAGGTGCCGCCGGAGTCACTCTATGCGGCCATCGTCATCTTGGCCGATACGATATCGGCGGTGCGACCGGGGGCGAGAGCGGAGACGCTTACCTCCTACATCGATCGCCTGAGGGACTTGGAAGAGGTGGCCCTCTCTTTTGAAGGGATCAAGCACGCCTACGCGATCCAGGCCGGACGCGAGGTGCGGGTGATTGTCGACCCTGAACGCGCGGACGACGAGCAAGCCCGTTCGCTGGCTCGCGAGATTCGCGACAAGATCGAAGCTCAGCTGGAGTTTCCGAGTACGATTCGCGTGACCGTCGTGCGGGAGCAGCGCTTTGTCGAGACGGCGAAGTAGCGGAATCTAGAGTTCGCTGGCCAAGTGGCCGCTGAGCTCCGTGATTGCGGCCCCGAGCTTTACGCCCGCCTTGACGTTGCCGTCGTGCCCGGCGACGTGCAGTTTGATCGCGAGGTCCTTCAAGGTTTCGATGCTCTTGAGGGCGCTCTCGTTGCCGGAGGCCTTTGCCTCGAGGGCTGTGAGGGTTTTCGTGAGGGCGGTTTCGAGGTGGTGAAATTCGATGGCTTCGCCTGCGGCTGCGGCGGCGACGGTTTCGCTCGCGAGCAGGTTCAAGTGGGCGAGCAATTGGGGTTGGTCGTAGCCGTTTAGGTCCACGTTTTCCCAGGCTTGGGTTTCGCGGGGAGCTGCGTGGACATCGTCCTGGGGGGAGTCGGAGCAGCCTGCGAAGAGCAAGGTGGCGGCGAGGGCGGTGGCGGCGAAAGTGTTTTGGTTCATGACGGGCGATTTGTTACTGGTTGAGTATCTGGACTACGGACTCGTGCAGGTCTGAATTGCTGGCAATGCAAGATTGGCCCTTGGCTGGGTTTCCGCCAAACCAGTCGGTGATGACGGCGCCTGATCCGCGGAGCACGGGCACGAGGGCCATGATGTCCCAGGGGTTGAGGATGGGATCGAGCATGATGTCGGCCTTTCCGGTGGCGACGAGGAAGTAGCCGAAGCAATCGCCCCAGGTACGGCAGAATTTCGTTTTGCCGAGCAGCTCCTCGAAGTTGGGACCGTTTTGGTAGCGCGGGATGGATTGCACGTCGGTGGTGAGCACGATCGCGTCCGATAGCTTCACGCCGTTGCGGGCTTGGATCGGCTTGGCGTTGCAGAAGGCACGCTGGTTGTCGCCGGAGATTCGCCGGTGGATGACGGGGTAGTTGATGGTTCCGAAAAGCGGTTCCCCCTCTTTCAGGAGGGCGATCATAGTGCCGAAGAGCGGGGTCCCGGCGGTAAAGGTTTTCGTGCCGTCGATGGGGTCGACAACCCACTGGTAGTCAGCTGCTTCGTTGATGCTTCCGAATTCCTCTCCCATGATGCCGTGGTCGGGGTAGAGGGTTTGGATCGCGTCTCGGATCATCTGCTCGGTCTTGCGGTCGGCTTCGGTGACGGGGGTGTCGTCGCCTTTGGAAATGACCTCGAGGTCCGGGGACTCGAAGTACTCGAGGATGATGCGTTCGGTCTCCTTGCAGAGTTTGCCGGTGAAAGCGTCGAATTCTTCGAATTGCATAGGGGAGGCACATTGCTGGCGCCTCTCTCCATGTTAAACATAAAAAGTTTCTTAAGGATTGGCGCGTACATCTAGTCCCTTGCAAAGGACGGCAAATTGAATTTCCTGCACTCTATGGATCCTTATTGGGACGACATACCAATCCACGTCATCGATTTCGAAGGCGGACCCCATTGCGGGATCGTGGAGTTTGGCGTTGTCACCTTGAAGGGGTCCCGCATCGATGAAGCCTGCACGCGGCTATGCCTGCCCAAGGCGAAGATCTCGCGCAAGGAGCAGGCCACGCATGGGATCAGCAACGAGGCGGTGAGCGGTTTGCTCCCTTTTGCGCAGGAATGGGATCGTTTCGCCCACCTGCGGGAAGTCGGGCCGCTGGCGGCGCATTTCGCATCGGCGGAAAACTCGATGCTGAAGGCGGTCTTTCCCTACGCTCGCCGCAGCGAGAACTGGATGACGCCCGGGACCAAAGGCAACGACTGGGGACCTTGGATCGATACCGGGTATTTGTATCGCAACTACGGGGACGATGGTTCGACGCTCAAGCTGGAGGACCTGGTCTTGCGCTGGGAGCTGCAGAACGAGCTCGACGAGTTGGCTGCAAAGTACTGTCCGCCGGATCGCCGCCACTACCACTGCGCCTTGTACGACGCCTTGGCGAGCGCCCTGCTGCTGTTGTTGTACTGCAGCGAACTGCGCGAAGAGAAGGCCACGATTCCCCAGCTCCTTATCGAGAGCCAGGGCAGCGCCGCTCGCAAGCAAGCCGCCGAGCAGCAGCAGCTGTTCTAGGCGCCGCAAGCGGCACGGCTTGAGGCGGGCTCATTCTCACCTCGTAGGCATGAGCGATATTTGATTGGCCATGCCAGTGGGGCTTGGGATGATCTGCCGCCATGAGTGAAGTGCAGTGTGTCTACCATGATCGAGCCCAGCTCGGCGAAGGCGTCTTTTGGAGCGTGCGGGAGCAAAAGGTTTTCTGGATCGATATCGAGGGGCATCGCGTTTGCCGTTTCGATCCCGCTACGGGGAAGAACGATTCGGTTTTCGTAGGCCAGCAAGTCGGCACTGTTATCGAAAACGCAGCGGGCGGTCTTGTGGTGGGGCTGAAGGATGGCGTTTACGCTTTGGATTACGAAACGGGAAGCTTGAGCAAGTGGTGCGACCCGATGGAAGGGGACGAAGCGAATCGGCTCAACGATGGCAAAGCGGGGCCGGACGGCCGCTTCTACGTGGGCGGTACGGGCCCTGATAGCGAGCAGGCCCTCTACTGTATCGACAATGACACTACAAGCTACTCCGTGCTCGAACGGGGCATCACCTGCTCCAATGGGCTGGCCTGGAGTCGCGACCATAAAACCTTGTACTACATCGATAGTCCACAGCGGGTGGTTTGGGCCTACGATTTTGAAATCGAAACCGGGCGCATCTCGAATCGGCGCGTTGTGGTCGACGCTCGCCAGGAGCAGTGCGTGCCGGACGGTATGACCATCGATGTGGAAGGAAAGCTTTGGGTCGCCTTTTGGGAAGGTTGGGGCGTGCGTCGTTACGATCCGGATACAGGAGAGATGATGCAGGAAATTCGATTGCCGGT
>JBNKSG010000260.1:0-5443 GCA_050297195.1 Opitutaceae bacterium
CGATCGAATCGCTGAACGGGTTTTCCTTCAGGGTACCCGCGTCGATGAGCTTCTGCACGGCAAGGCGAGCAGCCAAATAAGCCCCCGTGATCGAGGCGGTACGGGTTCCCCCATCCGCCTGCAATACGTCGCAATCCACCCAAAGCGTGTGCCCGGGCAGCTTTTGCAGATCGATAACGGCCCGCAGGGAGCGGCCGATCAAACGCTGGATCTCCACCCCGCGGCCGTCCTGCTTGCCCCGGCTCGCGTCCCGCTGCTTCCGGTCCAGCGTGCTGTACGGCAGCATCGAATACTCGGCGGTCAGCCAACCTCCCGAAACGTTCTGCGCCCGCATCCACCCCGGAACCCGCTTTTCCAGCATCGCCCCGCAAATGACCTTGGTATCTCCAAAGCTCACCAGCACCGATCCGGTGGCATTGGCCGCAAAATCGGCTTGGAAAGAAATCACGCGCAGGGCGTCGCACTCGCGCCCGTCAGGTCTGGAAAAGCTACTCATAATCCGCGCAGCACAACCCGCCACCTTCGTTCATACAACTCAATTTCGCGCCAAAAACACCGCCCGACTCCGGCCTCCAAGCAAGCGAACACAGCCCAACGCCCAGCGTTATCAACAACAATGCCAGCGACAGTTCCACACGCCGATTCAAGTCTCGGAAAGAAGGATTGAACTTTTTCCAGCGAAACGGATCATCCCATTCAACATGACGTCGACCCAAACCCGCAAACTCCCCTCGTCGCTCGGGCGCTTTTTCGCCCTCTTGCTTGCCGGACTCGCCGCTCCCGCGATCGCCCTCGCCGCGTCCCTGGATTGGGAGAGCAACAGCCAGCAATTCGAGACGGACTTCGGCGACGAAACCGTGGAAGCCTCCTACGCATTCACGAACATCGGCGAATCTACCGTGACGATCATCGAGACCAGCGCCTCCTGCGGCTGCACCGTTCCTTCGCTCAGCAAAAAAATATACGAGCCAGGGGAAAGCGGCGAGCTCAACGCCATCTTCACCATCGGGGCCCGCCAAGGGAACCAGCACAAGCTGATCACCGTCGTGACCGAGGACGCCCAAGGCGCCCAAGACACCTACGAGCTCAAGCTCGAGGTAAACATTCCCGTGCCAGTCTCCTTCAAACCGCGCGTCCGCTTCTGGAAGCTAAACGCCGAGGCCACGACGCAAGACATCGAGGTCAGCTTCCACGAGAAGTATCCCATGGCGCTCAGCGGCCTGGAACGGAAAGACGCCGACGAGCCCGCCCAGTTCGACTACGAAATCGTCACCGTTACCGAAGGCCTCAAGTACATCATCAAGCTCACCCCGAAAACCCCTGACGTGAAATCCCGCGACACCTTCCTGCTCGTCAGCGAGCAAGACAATGAAGACATCCTTCGGCGGTATCCAATCTACGCCTACGTAAGATAAGGAGCCCGTAGCGCGGAGCTTTCCCGTCACGGCGTAGCTTCAGCGAAGACGGAAGCCCGCGACCACAGAGAACAAAGCACCAGTCACAAAAAAGGCCACCCATTTCCAGGTGGCCTTCTTCGTATCAAAAATAAACCTACAGCCTAAACGACTACGGCCTAAGCGACCTCTTAAAGCATGCGCCCGGGCTTCACCTTGGTCGCTTCGGGGAATTTCTTCACCCACTTCGCCACCTCGCGCTTGAACTGGTCGACCTGCTGAGGAGCCGCTCCGATAAAGCGCTTCGAGTTCCCAATGATCGCCTGCAAGGCCTTCAGGTCGAGCGGGATGCGGTCGTCCTTGGCGAGCAGACCGATCAAGTCCGCCTCCTGCCCGCGACCTAAACGGATGAACTTGCTCGCCTCCAAGGCCGCTTCCTTGATCGCCTCGTGCGCCACTTCGCGCCCGGCGCCGGCCTTGACGCTCTCCATGAGGATGGAAGTCGTTGCGAGGAAGGGCAGCTGCACCGCGTTCTCCGCAGCGATCGCTTCTTCGAAAACGCCCATGTTTCCGAGAACGGTAATGTAAGCTTCCAACAAACCATCGATCGCGTAGAAGGAATCCGGCAACATCACGCGACGAACCACCGAGCACGAAACGTCTCCCTCGTTCCACTGGTCGCCCACCAGCCCCGACGCCATTGCCGCATAGCCCTTAAGCAGGGTGCAGAAGCCATGCACACGCTCGCTGCTGCGGCAGTTGACCTTGTGCGGCATTGCCGAGGAGCCAACCTGTCCCTTCAGGAAACCTTCCGTCATCAAGCCTTGGCCGGCCATCAGGCGAATCGTATTCGTCATGTTGGCGGCAGCGGAGGAGACTTGCTCGAGGGCTGTAACCGTATCCAGATCCAAACTACGCGGATAGACTTGCCCCACGTTCTTGAGCGACCTCTTGAAGCCGAGGTGCTTGACGATCTTTTCCTCAAGCTGGAGCACCTTCTTCGCATCCCCTTCGAAAAGCGTCTGCTGGTCGAGCTGCGTGCCCACCGCGCCCTTCAGGCCGCGAGCCGGATAGCGTTCGACCAAATCGTGCAAGCGGTCGATCGCAACCAAGAGCTCCTGCCCGCCCATCGCCAAACGCTTGCCCATAGTCGTCGCCTGAGCCGGCACGTTGTGAGTGCGACCGGTAATCATCAAGGTGCGGTACTCCACCGCCCGCTCGGAAATCTTGTTCAGCGCCGCTACCACCTTCGTACGAACTAGCTCGAGAGCCCGCAAGACCTGCAGCTGCTCCACGTTCTCCGTCAAGTCGCGACTGGTCATGCCCACGTGGATCGTCTCGTAGCCGGCCAAGGCGGAAAACTCGTCGATGCGGGCCTTCACGTCGTGCAGGCAAACCCGCTCGCGAGCGTCGATCGAAGCGAGGTCGATGTTGCGCTTCACCTTCTCGTAAGCCTTGATCGCCTTCACCGGGATATTCAAGCCCAGCTCGCGTTGCCCCTTCATCACCGCGATCCAGTAATCGCGCTCGATCAGGATACGCCCCTCGGGCGACCAAATTGCCTTCATCGCAGGAGAAGCATAGCGCTCCGCCAACACGTTCGTAATGGGTGACTGTGAGTTTGGCATGATTAAAAGATCACGAACCCTAGCCCCCCGCCAACCCAAGGAAAGCTTTTTCACCCCGAGAGGACAGCCTACTCAAAAAACCTTGGCTCGCTCCGCCGCATTCCCCATCACCCATAGGCTACCAAGACAGCCTTCCCGATTCGCCGCCCATGACCCAGAACCCAGCAACTGGAACCCAAGACCGAACCATCGCCATCGAGCTCAGCACCATGCGCTCCGGCTCCACCCTTCTCAAGGCCCTCATGTCCGCCGCGCCCGACATCTCCAGCCTGCCCGAGGTCAACTTCACCAAATACCAATCCGCCGACGCCCTCGAAAAGATCCACGCCCTTTGCGCCGAACGAATCATCGTGCTCAAGCGTCCCGCCTGGTTCAACGACGCCAGCCGCTACCCCAAACTGCCCAACGTCCCACATACCCGCCACCTCGTCCTCACCCGCGACGTGCACACCAACGTCGCCTCCCTGCGAAAGATGGTCTTTCGCAAAATCGAGCCCTTCATGCCCCAAGGCCCCGTCGACCGCTGGCTCGCCAACTACTGGTCCAAATCCTACGACAGCCTGCTCGCCCGTTTCCCCGACGACGGAAAAGAAAACTTCTGGGTCCGCTACGAAGACCTCGTCAGCGATCCCATCCATTGGACCGAAAAGATCTTCGCCTTCCTCGGCTCCGAACGCAGCGAAGGCGTCGACTCCTACCCGCCGCCCAAAGACTACGAATGGAAATGGGGTTCCGACGACGGCGGCGAGAAAATCCAATCCCTCAAGGTCCAAGCCAACCCCATCCCCCAATCCTCCCTCGACATCCTCGAGCGCGTCCAAAGCATCCCCCGCGTCACCGCCACCCGACAAAAACTCGGCTATTCGTAGGCCCAACCTCGAAACGATCCAGCCACCCCAATGAACCGTACCGGCAATCGTACGCCGTGGCACCGCATCGGCTAGCACCTGCCAAGCCACCCGTTGTCACTCGCCTGCATCCAGTGACAGCCCATGCTAGCGCTGGACGGCACCAGCCTCGAACCCGGCTCAGGAGTCGTCACTCGCAGGCAGAAAATCAGTATATACCTGTGTCACTCCCCAGTTTTCCCTCAGGTCCTTCCATTCCTCCGGATCATTGATTGTATGCGCAAATGTGGGAACACCCAACTCCTTCAGACGCAAGGCATGCCCATCCTTCACTCGGTCACGCGACATGCAGATCGCGACGAAATTCCGGCCCGTCATTTCCGCGATCACTCGGTCAATATCACGTTGCTTCGGATACCGATATAGGGTCCAAATAATATTCTCAAAACCCAACGCCTTAACCGATTCGTATTCATCCGGCAAGTACACTTGAGGTACAACTCTCACAGACGCATCCGGGAGGGTTTTAGAGATCAAGCGCAATGCGGTTAGATTGTCCGACTTCACATCCGTCACCACTTTTAGCCTAGCGTCACTCTCCATCATATCCGCGAGGTCCTCCAGCGTAAGAAACGTATATTCCTTCCCAATCCTCTCACTCTCGAACGCCTCTAGCGACAATGGCTCCTCCGCACTCCTCCCAAATAGCCGGCTAAAATTGCTCTCCCAGTCGTGCAAGCAAACAAGCCCGCCGTCCGACGTCCAAGTGAAGTCGATTTCTACCCATTCAAACCCTCGATCAAGGCTCGCAACGATCGCTTCCTTCGAATTCGTGTAAGACGCCCCACCAATCCCTCCGCCCGCGTGAGCCACACGCGGCAAGTCGAAGCCTTCGCCCACCAAGGCCGAATCTCCATCCATCGACAAAGAAACCACCCCCACCAAGGCGACTCCAAAGGCCAATGCCACAAATACCAATCCGACTCTAAGCATTCGATTCCTCTACCCAGCACCCCAACCAGACTCCAGCATTTTTTCCCAAACCGCCCCTCCCAGCCAGAGAAGCGCAATTACTAGACAACGGACAAACAGACCCAACCGGCACTCTCCAAAATCATCTTGCCTCTAAGACTTGAAAACGGATACCTGCCTCTATCCCTTTGAAATCATCTAACCCATCAGCTTCGAACACATCAAAACGTGCCTTTATCATTTGGTTAGCTGCATGTGCCTTCGCATTGCTAGCCACTAGCCAGTTTACGCACTGGGGGCTCGTCAAAAGCCGCAACACCAACAGAGCCGTTGTCAAACAACTTGGTTTCGTAGGCTACTCGGGCTACGAGACCATGACCACCATTCGGTCCTGGTACGACGAAAAACGCCTCGGCCTCGTCGATCCCACGAAATTCACCGACTTCCTGAAACAGGTCGATAGCTCCCGCTCCCCCGCGTCAGCCACGCCGAAACGGAAAAACGTCATCTACCTCCAGCTCGAGTCCATCGACGGGATCAGCCCCATCGCAGAGTTCCATGGCAAACCGGTCATGCCATTCCTCAAGAGCCTGACCCAAAC
>JBNKSG010000261.1:0-5432 GCA_050297195.1 Opitutaceae bacterium
TTTGCCTTCGAGTATCCACTTGTTGATGACAGGTGCCCACTCCTTGATGAATATGTCGTTCTTCTCGACTTGGTTTTTTCCGACGAAGCGGATGACGGGGTTTTTCGCGAGAGCGACGTGTCGTACTGGCATCTGCGGCTTGCGCTCGCGGGCGTCGCGCTCTTCGTCGTTGTCGGGCTTGCTGGCCCAGAGTGGACGCGTGTCGAAAACGACTTTGTCGATGCCTTGGTATTCGAGGAGGTCGTCGAGCCGCTTTTCGTTGTCGGCTTTATCGTAGAAGGAAATGTGTCGCGGCTCGACCGCGTAGCTGAAGTCGCTCGGGAGGGATTTGAGGTAATCGCTCAGCGTATCCAGGTTGTTGATATTGAAGGACGGCGGGAGCTGGAGGAAGGAGACGCCGAGCTTGTCTCCGTCTTGAAGGGCTTCGAGGACTTTGAAGAATGCTTTGTTGTCCTCGTCGGCGCCGCTGAGCCGTCGCTCGTGGGAAATGGATTTCGGGAATTTGGGAGCGAAGCGAAAGTCCTTGCTGGATTCGGCCATCCAGCGTTCGACGGTGGCCATGGGGGGCAGGGCGTAGAAGAGGGTATTTCCTTCTACGGTGTTGAAGAAGCGAGAGTATTCGCGGAGCAGCTCGCTCGGGTCGGTGCCTTTGCGAAACACTTTTCCGATCCATTCGCGATCCGACCAAGCGGGGCAGCCAAGAAAGTAGGGAAGTGGTTTGGACATAGGGCGAGTCGCGACGAGCGGTTGGGTTTCGGATATCGCGTGACAAGCACGCTCCCGCATAAAAAAAGAGGGGAGGCACGGAAGCCTCACCCTCTTGGTAAAGTAGTTATTTTTTGTATACTTCGGCTGGATCGAAAACGCGTTCCCCGCCGTCGTAGACCAGTTCGTCGCCGTCTAGCTTGCGGTAGAAGCAGGACTTGTAGCCGGTATGGCAAGCGGCTCCGTTTTCGCCGATGTCCGCCTTGATGAGGATGACGTCCTGGTCGCAGTCGGTGCGAAGCTCCTTGACCCATTGGATTTGGCCGGAGGATTCGCCTTTGACCCAGAGCTTTCCGCGGGAGCGGCTGAAGTAGGTCGCCTTGCCGGTTTCGATGGTATGCTTGAGCGCTTCCTCGTTCATCCAGGCGAACATGATCACCTCGTTGGAATGGACCTCGGTCGTGATGCAGGGGATCAGGCCGTTGCTGTCGAACTTTGGCTGCAGCTTCTTGCCTTTTTCAATATCCTCCTTGGAGGTGCGTTCGTGGATGCATGTGTGTGACATAACGCTGTGCAGGAAACGGAAGTAGCGGGGGTTTGTAAAGTCGGGAGTCAGGTGGGAAGCCGTCTTGTTGTTCTGAGTCCTAATCGAATCCATTAGGGAAAATTATAAAACTGTAAGGATCTCTTCAATTGCCTCCTTGGGTTTCAGGCCTAACCGCAACTCGACGAACTCTATGCGCGTGTAAAGGCGTGCCAGGTGGAGGGGGCGCTGCGGCGATTCGACTCCCGGTGCGGCCTTGAATCAGGAATAAGAGAATGAGATTAGAAAAACTATCGATCCGTTGGCGGCTGAACGTGCTTCTGGGAGCTGTCGCCATCCTTTTTGTCGGAATGTCGCTGCTTTCGTTTCGAATCACCAGCAAGTCGAAGTCGATCGCTTCGACTGTGCTGGCTGAAAGCCTTCTCGATATGCAGAAGGAGAAGTTGAAGGTCGCGTGCCATTCGATGGCGGTTTCACTCTCTCGTTTGATCGAGGGGGAGCGGTCGGAGGACGCCAAGCTCGCCGTGTTGAGAATGGCGATCGATCCGATACGGTTCGAGGACGATGAATCGGGCTACTACTTCATTTACCAAGATACGACCAACGTCGCATTGCCGCCGAACAAGAGTTTGATTGGGAAGGATCTCGGGCACCTGGTGGATAGCAATGGTGTTCATTTCGTCCGGAGTTTGAGGGACCAGGCTAAGGCGGGAGGAGGTTTTGTTTCCTATCACTTTGAAAAGCCGGGGGTGGGGGTTGTGCCGAAACTATCCTATGTCGAGATGATTCCCGGTACGGACTTCTGGATGGGAACGGGAATTTACGTGGACAACATTGCCATGCAGCAAACTGCCCTCGACGAGACCTTTGGCGAAGGCTTGCTGAAGGAGGAAACCGTTTTCTTCGCCGTGTCTGGTGGTCTTTTCCTTTTTGTGGTCCTCCCGATTTCGGTCTTGATCGCTAGGAGCTTGGCGAAGCCTTTGGAGTTCGCCATGAAGCGGTTGAAGGATAGCTCGAAGTGTATTCTCGCTTCGTCGTCGGAGATTGCCAACGCATCTGACACGCTTGCCTCGGGATCGTCCGAACAAGCCGCCTCCATCGAGGAGACGAGCGCCTCGATTTGCGAAATTGCGAATCTTTCGGACGGGAACGCTGAACGAGCGGAGAGTGCCCTTGGTTTGATGCAGGCGGCGGACCGGTCGATCGGAGAAGTGAGCGAGCATATCGAAGCGTTGCACCAATCTATGGACAAGATCGCCGCGTCGAGCACCGAGATGCAGGCGATCATCAAAACGATCGATGAGATCGCTTTCCAAACGAACATCCTTGCTTTGAATGCCGCAGTAGAGGCGGCTCGCGCCGGCGAAGCGGGAGCGGGGTTTTCCGTGGTGGCGGAAGAGGTACGTTCCCTCGCGGGACGTTCGGCGAATGCCGCCAAGGACACGGCAGGCTTGATCGAGAATTCGGTTTCGACTGTAGGCCATGGTTCTCGGGTAATGCAGTCGGCCCGGCAATCGTTCTCCGAAATGCGAGCGAAGACGGTGGAGGTGGGCGAGATCCTGTCGGAGATCGAAGTCTATTCGAAGGAGCAGTCCAGCGGCATCAAGCAAGTGAATGTGGCCAGCGAACAGATGAACGAAGTGGTGCAGAGCAATGCAGCCCATGCTCAGGAATGTGCGGCAGCGGCGGTTCAGTTGGACAAGTCATTTCGTGATTTCGGGCAGATTATTTCCATAATCGAAGATGTGGTTAGAGGTGCCGGGGCTGTCGCTGATGAGGCGGTTCCTCGCCAGCAAAGCCAAGCCGCTAGTGGGGCGAGGCGCGATTCGTCAGCCGAAGCAGAGGGGCGGGCTTGGGGACGAGCTGGCTCTGGCTCCTGGGAATTGAGCGACTCGTTTACTCGGTCGATCGATCGGTGATCGGACTGGTCGCGTCAATCAGGAGGCGATGGGCTGGCGGACCATCGCGACCAAGGTCGCTCCTACAGGATCTCCAGTAGTTCGCTCAGTCTT
Source organism: Opitutaceae bacterium (assembly GCA_050297195.1). GTDB lineage: Bacteria > Verrucomicrobiota > Verrucomicrobiia > Opitutales > Opitutaceae > Pelagicoccus. Next base: position 3,262 of record JBNKSG010000261.1, read on the forward strand.
TGGATGCTCTGGTAGTTGGCGCCCAAGTGCTCGGCTTCCTCGGTGATGCGGATGGCGTGCCAGCCGGCCGCTTGGGCGCCTTCGATGTCGTGTTGCAGGGAGTCGCCGATGTGGAGGATTTGCTCGGGGGCGAGTTGGAGCTGCGTCTGGCAGTGGACGAAGATTTCGGGGGCGGGTTTCTCGTGTCCGATTTCGCTGGAGATGAACAGGTGGTCGAAGTGGCTGCTGAATCCGGTTTCGGCTACGACGGTGCGTACGCGTTGGTCCCAGTTGGTGAGCAGGGCAGTTTGGTAGCCGCGAGCGCGGAGTTCGATCAGCGTTTCGCGGGCGGTAGGCTCGGGGCGCCAGCGATGTCCATGGGCGAATTCGTCCCAAAGGCTTTCGAATAGGCTATCAAAATCGTCGGGTTGTGGGGACAAGTGGGAAATGGATTCCGCGACGATGGAGCGCCAGTAGCTCCATTCGCGTTTTTCGCCGTCGAGGATGGCGTTGTCCTTGGAGACGTTGCGGAAGGCGTGGCGAAAGCCGTCCTGCAGCGCGTCGGCTGGGTAGTCGAGGCCGTGCTGCTGCATGACCTCGCGGTAGATTTCCCCGACCGATGGGTGGGGTTGGTAGATGGTGTGGGCGGCGTCGAAGGTGACGGCTTTGATTTGGGAGAAGGACATGAGGTGGTAAACGCGACGCAGCGGCGCGATCCTACCCTTCGCCGAGGCTTTTCAGCAGTTCGTAGCTGTAGAGGCCTGTGGCGTGTCCGTCGGAAAATTTGAAGCGGATGGCGTAGTTGCCCACGAATTGCCAGCTGTCGATCGCGACCTTCGAGTAGTCCTTGCCGTGTTCGCCGCCGTGCAGGACGCCGAGGATGTCGCGTTCGCCGGCAGTCTCGGCGCTGGGTGAGGCAGCCCGCAGCGCGGGAGCCTGGATGTAGGTTTCGGAGCCGTCCTCCCAGAGGAGGGCTAGTTCGTTGCCGATGAGCTGAATGTTTTTCGGAGGCGTCATGGGTGGTGGGGATTTGCCTATTTGGGCCGTGTTGTGAAAATACTTAAAGTATCCTTGAAAAAAGGAAGTAGGATATATTTCTTAACACTGAGTTTTCCCTCTAAGTGATTCGATGCTGTTTTCGATGGAGTCGGTGTTTGGCTTCATCGAATCTGGCATGAAAAACAAAAGAACGAAACCACCACAAAAAGAAAAAGACCCACGTTGGCTTTCCTTTGTCATCGTAGTTGCAGCTACGTTGAGGGAAATTCGCCAGTGGATCTTTAACTAATGCTCGGGACCGATTCAGAAATGAATCGGTCCTTTTTTTGCGTAATCAGAAGTTGGCCATGTTATTTCGGAGAATCAAGGAAAAGCTGTGAAAAACTTCCCCAAATTCCCCCACTTCTCTACATGTTGAAGTCAAGGTCCCCCATTTTGGCCCAATTTTCAACTAGTCGAACCTCGTTTTGCTAAGGTTTTTTATTGTCAGCCTCAGCCTACGAATGGCTTTGCACTTACTCACAAGTTATTCACAATCGTGGGGTACTTGTTTCGTTTATAATGTCAGACGGTCTTTTTGATAAGAATTAGCGAATGAGTTCATTGCTAGCTGATGTCCGAAAACAGAGAGCTTCAGAGGGAGAAGGTAAAATTTTGGTTATGAAAAGTTAAGATTGGCTACTTGATTCGATAAAAGCGCTCATTTGGAGGAATTGTGTTGAAAAGTGGGGGAAAGTGGGGAGGTTTGGGGAAGTTTTTCACAGATCTTCCGGAAACAGATTTTAATGAGCGCCTTGGGCAGACCAATTTTCGTTGGCAAACACCAACGAAACCTTGATTCGAAGAATCGTCTTACGATTCCTTCGAAGTGGCGCTTTGACGGGGACACGGAGGACGTCTACTTGGCCTTCCCGGATCCAGGCACAGGCTCTATTCATGTCCTGCCTCCGTCGCGTGTTGAAAAACTGATGGAGCTCATCGAGTCCCAAAGCTTGAGCGACGAGGAAATGGCGACGCTTCAGGACAAGCTCTTTTCGCAAGCCCACTCGTTTGGCTGCGACAAGCAGGGGCGCGTAAACCTCACCGAGGATTTGCTCGAGCACGCGGGCATCACCAAGGAAGCCATGGTGGTCGGCCGTTTGACCGACTTCCGCATTTGGTCGCCAGAGCGTTGGGCTGGAGTCGATCCGAAG
>JBNKSG010000262.1:0-5359 GCA_050297195.1 Opitutaceae bacterium
TTCTCTCCCGAGCGCCGCCTCATACGCTCCCTCCTCCGCAAAGCGGCCCGCGGCAATGTGCACGCTTACACGCAATCCACCTCCACCTACGCGAACTTCGTTTCCGAATACCTCTACCTCGCGGGCTTAACCGACAAGACCGAACGTCTTTTCGAACTGAAAAACGTACTCGCGGACTGCTGGCGCTACCTGCCCTACACTCGCCGCGTTTCCGACTTCGAACGCTTCCTGCTGGTTCGCTTGGAACGCTACCAAGGCAAGGCCCACGTTAATTTCGATGCGCCCCACCAGGCCCTCAATCGACTCAGCCACGAGGGGCGCTTCCTCCTTGCAGCTCGCTTCCTGAGCAACTGGAGCCACAAGTCTATCCGCCTCGCTCTTCGTATCAAGAAGCAGGAATTGGGAGAATCTATTTTCAAACTTCGCTGCCTCTTGGCCAACGTCGAAACGGAAAAGCTCACCTGGGTAGAACGAGCGCAGGTCATGCGCATCAGCGAGCTGCTCGAAGGTGGCTACTCGAACAAGGACTGCCGCAAGATCGAGAAGGAATTGAGCAGCCAGTATCACGCGCTCCAGTTCAAGGCCGACTGGCTCAGCTACCGTTGCGAACTTGCAAATCTCACCTCCGAGATGACACTCAGCGAGGACGAACTGGCAGAGCTCAACCTCTCCATGATTGAGCTGATCAAGGCGCAACCCATGGAAAAGCCACGGCTGTACGACAGCTTGGTCAACCAGATTTCTTTTGTTCGCCTGCCACTCCTCTAGGAGGGAGCCAAACGCAGCTCGAAGCCGCGAACGCTTAGCGTTGCCGTGCGCGACAATAGTGGTTCACCGCTCCCAGCAAGGTCTCCTTCTTGACAGGCTTCGCCAGGAAATCGTTCATGCCCGCCTCGAAACACAGGTCTCGATCATGGGCAAAGGCGTTGGCCGTCAGGGCAATAATAGGCGTGCCCTGATTAGCATGCTCGGAGGGCAAGGCTCGGATTCGCCGCGCCGTTTCAAATCCATCCAGTTTCGGCATCAAGCAATCCATCAAGATCAGGTCGAAGTCGAACTCCTCTATCCTCTCCAAAGCCTCCAAGCCGTTGGACGCCACATGCACCTCGTGCGTAGCGCGCTCCAGCAACGACTCGATGACATGCTGGTTGATGCGATTGTCCTCCACCACGAGAATACGCGCGTTCTGGACGACTTCCTTCGTCTTCGACAAGTCGATTTCCTCCGCCACAGGCTGTCCCTTGAAATAAGGAATCCAAAAATCGAATACAGATCCCGTCGGCATATTCCCTCTCCAGCTAAGCTCTCCGTCCATTAGCGTGGCGAGGCGCTTCGAAATAGCGAGCCCCAGCCCGGTGCCCTTCTCTTCCAAACCGGTTTCCGCTTGCCCAAATGCCTCGAACAAGCGGTCGAAGGACGCAGCATCGATTCCCATGCCGGTATCTGCAACGGAAAGCAGAATGCCCTCCGATTCGCGGCGTTGCATCGAAACCGTCAATGACACGCCACCTTCATCCGTAAACTTGAGCGCGTTGCTCAACAAATTGGCGACGACTTGGCGAACGCGAACCGAGTCGCCCAAAATGAACTGCGGCACCGCCGGATCGATGAATAGGCCATAGCGAAGCTTCTTCTCCTTCGCCGAAGCCTTGAAGAGCGAGTGCGTGGCATTGCAGGCAAAAATGAAATCGAAGGACTCGAGCTTCACATCCAGCTTGCCAGCCTCGATCTTCGAGAAGTCCAATACGTCGTCCAGGATCCGCACCAAGGACTCCCCTGACAGTTTGATCATTTCGATCTTATCGGAAATCTCACGGTCCAAGTCGTAACTCAGCAGATCGTCGGCGACCGCCAGAACTCCATTCATAGGAGTCCGAATCTCGTGGGACATGGTCGCGAGAAAATCGCCTTTCTTAGCGCTGAAATCCACAGCGGAAAGCGCGGTTTTCGACTTCTGGGACAGCTTTTCCAACAGCTTGAAGCGCTCCTCCTCCAATTCAGTCAACGCATCTGTCCTGTCATTGTTGAGCCTCTCGATCCAATCGTCGAACGAACTCATTCGCTCCTCAAAGGCCTCCTCCAACTCCCTAAACGCCGCGAGCTCCAGCTTACGACCGTCGGAATCGGAGCCCCCAGCAAAACGAGACTTCAAGCGGTCCAAGTCCCTCTCGACCGAGCGAGCGTAGTTGAAGGAACAATACAGGCCACAGCCCATAAGCACTGCGCCCACCCCCACGGCAAAGATCCCAGCGTTTGAAAGCCCTTGATATCCAGCTCCCGTTTCCGTCCTCTCTGCGAAGGCCTCAAGCTGGGATCGAGCAAGCGCCAGCGAATCCTGGAGTTCCGCATTCGCAGCCGATCCGGTATGGCTTCGAAAAGCGTCCGACAGCTTGCCTGCATCTTCCGATACCAACCTAGCCCGCTCCACCGCACGCGAAAGAGCCAAACCCAAAGGAGTCAAGACGAGCACGACTCCAGCAAGCAAAAGCAGGCAATTCCGTATATGGATCCGAGTTACGCTATTCATTTATTCAGAGACCACTGCGCACAGTCTAACAAGGAAGGAGTGACTTGCTAGGCTGGCAGGAGACAGCAAACAAGGGTGTATGCTAATCAAAAGCAAATACGACCGCAAGATCAGTCAGCTGGCTAGCGAAACAACAAAGTAGGAAGCCGGCAATCGCGGAGGATTTCCGTGGTCGTGCTGCCGATAATCAAATGGCGGATCTTGGAATGACCATAAGCTCCCATTGCAAGCATACCGATCCCCATCTCCTTGGCGTATTCAGAAAGAGCCGGCGCCACTGCGCCGTGCAACATCTGGCAGCTCACCTTCAAGCCTGCGGAACGCAGGCGATCTTCGACCGCTTTCAGCTCGCTCAAGACCCCTGCCTCGTCATCCTTCTTGGAGACGCTTACAAGATGCATCTCGATGTCTGAAAAGCAGATCGAATTGCAAAAGTAGTCTATCGCCGCATTGCAGCTCGGGACATTTTCGTAGGCCAGCAAGACCTTCTCGATCGGCTGAAACGCCCGTGAAGCGACAAGGCAAGGCTTCGTGGAAGCGCGCACAACCCGCTCCATAGTTGAGCCCAAATGCTCCGCCGCGAAATTAGCGTTTTCGCCGCGCTTGCCGATAACGATCAACTCCGCCGACTCCTCCAGCTCGCTCAGCGAGTCGACCAGGAATCCTGTTTTATGGACGCGGGAAACAGCTCCATCAAAGCCCGCCTTGTGCAGCAGGCTTTCAGCGCGATCCAAGACAAGCTTCGCCTTTTGCTCCTCGAGCTGCTGCAACTCTCCCATGATCGACTGGTAGGGCTGCAAGCCGAGGCTGCCGCTGAGATCCGCGACAAACGGAATTTCGAACTGCCGCAGATCCGTAACGTAAACGACCTCGATCGCCGCTTTCATTCGCTGCGCCACCCAAGCCGCGTACTCGCAACAACTCTGGGAATATTGGGAACCGTCAATGCAAGCGAGGATCTTCATCGGAGTAAGAGGGGTTAGAATATAGTATTGGAGGGAACGCAGGTATTTTTGGTTACGATCACGACGCCGTCTCGAACGAATACCCCGTTTTTCTCGTACATGTCCGGCTTGCCTTCCGGGTTGAGCTTTACGTTGTCACCGATGCGGGCGCCCTTGTCTATGATCGCGTTCTTGATTTCGCAATTTAACCCAACGCCAATATCCGGGCGGCCAAGCTCCTTGTTTTGGCGACGGTCCTCCGCGCTCTCGAATTCATCCGCGCCCATCATTATCACGCTTTCGAGCCGGGTACCTTCTCGAAGGACTGAGCGGATCCCGATCACGCAACGCTTGAGGTAGGAGTCGGTTATGATGCAGCCGTCGCCGATGATAACATGGTTGATCGAACAACGGTTGATCTTGCTGGCCGGCAGATAGCGAGCTCGCGTAAAGATAGGGCGGCCGCGGGAGAAGAAATTGAACTGCGGCATCGGATCCGCGAGTTGGAGATTGGCATCGAAGAACGCTTTTACGGTACCGATATCTTCCCAGTATCCCTCGAAAATGGAGGCCTTGAGCTTCGACGAGCCGAGCAAGGATGGGATGACTTCCTTCCCGAAATCCGTCATCGAATTGTCGAGGGCGTCAATCATCGTCCGTCGGTTAAACACGTAGATACCCATGGAGGCCAAGCAGCACTGTTTGGCGTTGCTGGTCTTCAGGGTGCCAGCAATGTTTTCCGGAATCTTCAATCCTTCGATCACCTTGGGATCGGTCGGCTTCTCGACAAATTCGGTGATTTCAAGCGACTCGGATACACGCATCAACCCCAGTCCGCCACAACTCTCGGCCGGGAACGGAATCGCAGCAACCGTCACTTCCGCTTCGTTCTTGATGTGCTCGGCAATGATCTTGTCGTAGTCCATACGGTAGAGCTGGTCGCCCGAAAGGATGATGACGTAATCGTAGTCGCTGCTGGTGAAGTGATGGATATTCTGCCGCACCGCGTCCGCTGTTCCCTGGTACCAGCTATCCCCTTTTTCGGTCTGCTCGGCGGATAGGATATCGACTGTACCTCCCCCAAAGGGGTCGAAGCGATAGGTCTCTTGGATGTGGCGGTGCAGGGAAGCCGTGTTGAACTGCGTCAGCAAATAGATGTTGTTGATCCCAGAATTGAGGCAGTTACTGATGGGGATATCGACCAGTCGGTACTTACCAGCTAACGGCACCGCAGGCTTGCAGCGCTCCTTCGTGAGTGGATAGAGGCGCGAACCACGACCCCCACCCATAATTACGGCAATTGCTTTTTTTTGCATGATATTCACTAAGCGTATTTGGAATCAACTAGTTGCAGCCATTACCCTATCCAGCTTCGGAAAGTTCACAACCACAAAACCAAGAACACTTTGTGAATTTAAGGAGACACTTGCCAGCGAGTAGCGAATTTCTCCCCAATCAGCTACAGCCTTCATAAAGGGCCACTCCGAGCTCAAGCTTGCTGCCGAGAAATCGCCGCGTATCCAAATACTGAATCCGGGACAGGCTCACACGACACTTGAGAATCCAAGAGCCGCCAGCCAACCAACTTGCTTCCCGAGATACAAAACGAGAACCGAGCCACCGCTCAGCGACTACCATGCAAAAGCGATTCCCTGCGAAAGTGGATACAGCCTCAAACGGCGTTGATGCGATCACACACAAGCTTGGCGGCAGTCTTAACGGCGCTCCGTGTCGAGCGTATCTGCAGCCACTCGAGCTGAGTGGTCAAAATAGCCTTCACGTTCAGACGCAGGTCCTTGCCCGTACCGGGCGTCTCGATCTCCGGCAATCCGGCAAGTGAGCGGATCTTTTGAATGTTCGTCAGCTGAAACAGCATGAAGTCGCGAAT